>JANTHP010000092.1 GCA_024762395.1 Anaerolineae bacterium
GATTTGTCAAATTTGGTCTGGTCAACGCTTGGTCATGTTAAAAAATTTGACAAATCTTCTCGCCAGCGCTGTATAGTTACAAAAAATCTGTGTTTATCCGTGAAATCCGTGTCCCATAATTCTTTCTCCAACAAGCTGCTAGGGACTGGAGATTAGCGGCTCCCAGTCTCTAATCCCCAGTCTCAAATCACGGTTATTTACAGTTCGATTTTGGTTCCCAGGACGGCCAGGAATTTGGCGATCCATTCGGGATGGGCGGGCCAGGCGGGGGCGGTGACGAGGTTGCCGTCTACGAAGGCTTTGTGGACAGGGATGTCTTTGTAGGTTCCGCCGGCGCGGGTGACGTCGGGGCCAACGGCGGGGTAGGCGGTGCAGCTACGGCCGTTTAACACATCTGCCGCCGCCAATACCTGCGCGCCATGGCAGATGGCGGCAATGGGCTTGTTTTCGTTCATGAAATGGCGGGTGATGTTGAGTACGTTTTCGTTAAGACGGATGTATTCGGGGGCGCGGCCGCCGGGGATGACGAGGGCATCGTATTCCTCGGCCTTTACATCGGCAAAGGTGGCGTTGAGGGCGAAGTTGTGGCCCGGTTTTTCGCTGTAGGTTTGGTCGCCTTCGAAATCATGAACGGCCGTTCTCACGGTTTCTCCCGCCTTTTTATCAGGACAGACGGCGTGAACGGTGTGCCCGACTGCTTGTAAGGCCTGGAAAGGAACCATGACTTCATAATCTTCTACGAAATCGCCCACTAACATCAAAATTTTCTTTGCGCTCATTTGAACCTCCTTGGGTTGTGAAAAATATGAAAATGAATTGATGTGGTTCCGGTGAAACAGCAGTGATGCGCTTATCATATCACATTTGAGGGGGAAGAAACTCGTTTTACAAACATCTGCTATAATACAAGCAATCATTTGATGGAGAATGAATCATGGAACAAATTGTAGTTCATGTCAGTAACAAAGAAAAAGCGGCGCTTCTGTTTAGGTTGCTGCGTTCTCTGGACTTTGTTGAAGCTGTTGAAACAGGCGAAAGAACGCTTAAATCTGGAACAGCCAATGATGACTTCTTTGAATTGGCAGGTATTTGGGCTGACCGGCAGGTAGATCAAAGCTCGCTCCGCCAGAAAGCATGGCCTCGACAAACGTCATGATTCTTTGCGACACTAACATTCTGATCGAATTTTACAAAAACAATCAATCCATTACGGATGAATTACGTGCAATTGGCGTGGCAAATCTGGCAATTAGCGTTGTTACAACCGCTGAGTTGTACTATGGTGCGCTCGACAAAGCCGAATTGCGAAAAATTCAAAACCATTTGGCATTGTTGCGTCAATTTCCGCTTACAACGACAATTTCAGACAAGTTTTTAGAATTACTCGAAGTATTTGCATTGAGTCATAAGTTAAGCTTGCCAGATGCGCTGATTGCAGCAACAGCTATGACTCACAATCTCCCCCTCTACACGCTCAATCTCAAGGACTTTCGCTACATTCCAAAACTTCAACTTTATCAACCGGCTGTGTAAAACTGTCTCGTTTGACGACGACTCAAAATTTGGCCCAAATGGAAGATGATTCTGTTTTTATTGCAGGGCAAAGTTTAAGAGGAAAACGCCCCTCAGAAACGCCCAACGAGAAAAACCAACGCGCCAATCACAAAAACAATTGTTAGGCCGTAAGCGGTTGCCAGTTTGAGGACTTCGCCATCGTCTGCGCCGGGGACGGTGCTGCTGCCTACGATGACTTTGGCCGGGGCGAAGATGCTGCCGATGGCGGCGCCGGCCGTTTGAGCGGCCAGGATGAGGGGGACGGAGAGGTGGAGGGCAACGGCCGTTCCCTGCTGCAACTGTCCAAACACCACATTGCTGTTCGTATTGCTGCCTGTCATGAATGCGCCCAATGCGCCGATAAAGGGACTAATTAAGGGAAAAATGGGGCCGGTATTGGCGCTGAGCGTCTCAGCCAGCATCTGCGTCATCCCGGCGTGCTGCATTGTTAGCGCCATCGCCACCAGACTGTAAACGCCAATCGTTGGCTTTACCCAGCCCTTGCGCGTTTTGCGCCAGATGACGCGCCCGCTGTAATGTTGTAAATTCAGGCCGGAGGAGGCGTCATCTGCCTGCCAATGCCTCGATTTTGTTCGATACCAGGCGAAAATCAGCAAGCTGGCGTACAAAAGCAGCGCCCCCGCATGACCAAACAGGCTAACCGACCGACCCGGCCCGGCAGCCACTCGCCAGCCAAATCGTGTGGCGACTTCTGGGAAATCATAGTTGAGGATGACGCCATTTAGCGCATCCTTGATGATGATGCGGCCTAAAACGATGACGATGATGAGCAGAAAATAGGGGTAAAAGGCAATTGTCAACCGCCGCAGGTTGAAATTTGACCCGGCGCGGTTGCCGCTGATTTTGGTGAAGTAGAGAATGGCGGCGATTAGGCCCGTAATGCCTGCGCCAAAGGCGGCGACTGTCCATAATCCAATTGCAGCGATGGCCCATTGGGCGGCTCCCATGATGATGGACATGCTTAACAAGAACAGGCCGCGTCGGCGCACGGCCGTTTTCCCGCCCGCCAACCATAACACAGACAACCCGCAGCCAAATCCGCCTACAGCCAACAGCAGCGCCGACGGCCCGGCTAACACCTCGCCAGGCAGGCCGGTGGTGGCTATCAGCGTGAGAAATGAGGACCCTAACGAGCCAAATGTTACGGCCCAGGCGTGACCGATTAAACCCATAGCAACGGCCGTACTGGGCGCAAATCCCATCCCCACCAACAACGGCGCCACAATCGCCGCCGGAACGCCAAATCCGGTAGCGCCTTGAATAAATGAGCCGAAAATCCAGGCAATGAGCAGGGCTTGGGCCGGTTTATCCTGGGCTAAAGCGGGCATTTCCCGTCCGATGGCGTCAATCACACCCGCTTCGTTGACGGTATGGTACAGCAGCAAAGCCATCCAGATGATGTATAGCACAAAGAGGGAAAGTAAAATGGCTTTGCCCCAGGCGACCAACAGCAGTTTGCCCCCCGCGCCAAAGAAGATGATGCTGACGAGTACGGCCGTTCCCCACCCCGCAATGCCGGCTTTACTGCCGCCCCAATGCCGCCCCACCATCAAGTACAAAATAACGATGACAGGTAGGGCGGCCAAGATAACATTTAAAAAGGTAAGCGGCGGCAAAAGTGATTGTGCAGACATGCGGTCAAGTATAGCTAAATTTTGATAAAATGACCCTATGCAACCTTTTATGCGCCTTGCGCGTCTTTAATGTGAATGATTGATAACAAGCGAGGATGTGAACATTTAGCAATTTCCCTAAATCAATCCCCCAATCCCCGCCATTTTCAAGGAGATGAATGACATGACTCAATTAAAAACAACCGTTTTGCTTTTCGCCGGGATGTGTTTACTTTGGTTGGCCGGATGCAGTCCGACCAGCGGCCAGGTAGAACCGGCTTTGGAGATGACGGAGACGGCCGTTCCCACCGAACAACCCGCCGACACGTCCGATAACCCCGCAGCCACGCCTACCCGCGCCATCAAACCATTTGTGCCTGCCCAGGCCACACCGGCCGGCCCCGGCGCTCCCAGCACGCTGCCGGACAGCCCTGCCTCCCAGGCCCAAATACAAGAAGCAAAAGAGGCTTTAGCTGATAACCTGGGTGTCCCTGTCGAAAAAATCGAATTGGTCAGTTACGAAGCTGTTACCTGGCAGGATTCCAGCCTGGGCTGTCCCCGGCCCGGCCTGGACTACCTTCAGGTCTTGCGCGACGGGTATCGCATCCGGCTGCAAGTCAAGGATCAACAATACGAATATCACGGCGCAAACGACAGCGACAGCGCCCCCTTCCTCTGCGCTAACCCGGACGCCGGTTCCGGCAGTGGCAACATGAAATAATGGAACCGTGAACAGCCCTGATTTCAAGGTCAGGGCTGTTCAATTCTCATTGTTTTGGGACGCTGATTTACGCAGATAAACGCTGATTTTTTAATTATGTTAATTAAATCCGCGTTTTCAGCGTTCATCAGCGTCCTGTTTTCTGGAACTGAACGGTCACGATTTCAAGGGGGTGTTCATTGCTTCATTACTTGTTAAAATAGGCGCATGAAACCCTTGATTGGCACTGAGCTTAAACGCTTTCTACGCAATTACAAACGCGATCATAAACCATCGCACGATTTGGTTGCCTTGCTGCAAAGTGTGGAATATCCGGCCAATGTGGGATCAATTTTCCGTGTGGCCGATGGCGCAGGCGTATCGGAATTGGTTTTAACAGGCATTACCCCCACGCCGCCGCATCCTACGATTGACAAGGTCGGCCGTTTCAAAAGCCTGCGCGTCCCCTGGCGGTATGAGCAGAACCCGGTGCAGGCTATTTCAGATTTGAAAGCGGATGGGTATCATGTTGTGGCGGTGGAGTTGGCGGATACGGCCGTTCCCTACCACACCTTCGCCTATCCCCAAAAAACCTGCCTGGTCGTGGGGCATGAAGATCACGGCGTCACCAAAGCAACATTAGCAGCTTGCGATACGGCCGTATTTTTGCCCATGTACGGCAAAGGCCGCTCCCTTAATGTCCATGTCGCCCTCAGCATCATCCTGTACCACATTCTACATACCGCCCAATAAGCGAGCTTTACAACCAGTTTTCCAGAAATGCGTAGGGGCTGTCACCTTTGAGACCTGAATAATTACACGCACAAAAAGCAAACGGCCGTTCCAAAACAAACCTAAACCGGGTACAATACCCATATTCGTGCAAAAACTCAACGATTAAATCAGGTAACATAACCAATGACTACACATTCTTGGAGTCGTTCCGCCCGCTACTTTTCACTAACCCTCGTTCTGGCCGGGCTAATCTGGTTCATCATCGCCGCCCGCGCTTTGATAGGCCCATTACTTATCTCCGCCCTATTAGCCTACGTTCTCAATCCGGCCGTCGTTTTCTTCAACAAAAAAGCCAAACTACCACGAAAATGGGTCGTTTTAGTCGTCTACCTGGCCTCCATCGCCATCATTGTAACCCTGGTCATCATCTTCGCCCCCATCATCCCTGCTCAAGTCACCAGCCTGGTTGAAGAATTACAACGGATTCTCATCCAAATCGAACAACCATTAGCCCGTCCCGTCCAATTCCTCGGCCTCCAAATTTCCCTGGAAAACCTCATAACCGATCCTGAAGCCCTATCGGCCGATTTTGTGCGCCCCGACCTAATTCTGGAAATAGCCCGCACCGCCAGTGAAAACCTGGCCTGGATGCTCGTCATCCTGGTAACAACCTACTACATCATGCAGGATTGGCCCAAACTGCGCGAATGGATGCTCAATCTGGCCCCTAAATTTATTGCTGAGGATACTCGCCGATTGTATGATGAAATCAGCGCTATTTGGCAAAAATACCTCGTGGGGCAACTGCGGCTCATGATCATCATCGGCGTGGTAACAGGATTGACATCCGCCGCCGTTGGCCTGCCGGGCGCGGCCGGTTTTGGCGTGTTGGCCGGTTTACTGGACATCATCCTGACAGTAGGGCCGACTATCGCCACGATCATTGCCGGTGTGGTCGCTTATTTTGCCGGCTCAACCTTTCTGCCGCTTACCAATTTATGGTTTACGCTGCTCGTCGTCCTGCTATTTATGGCGATTAAGTTGATTGAAGATGTATGGCTGCGCCCCCGCGTGATGGGCAGCACTTTGAAGATGCACTCGGCCGTTGTGTTTATCGCCATCATGGGGGCCTTGGCGCTGGCCGGGGTGTTGGTGGCGCTCATCATCATTCCAGTGGTGGCCTCGGCAGGCATCATCATTCACTATCTTTACTGTCGCATTTTGGAAATTGATCCCTGGCCGGAAGATGCCGAGAACGCAGAGCATTCAAGTGGGCGTCACGTAGAACGTGGGAATGAGACAGGGGAGTGAACGGGTACGTTTTTTACAGGTAACTACTAAGGTGACAGTCACTTTTTCCAGAGGCGTTGGTCATGACAAATCGCCGTATTAAGTGACTGTCACCTTTGGGCTTAGTAGTTACTTTTACAGTTTTGTCAAAATTTCCGGGCCGTTGGGGGTGATGGCGATGGTATGTTCGTATTGGGCTGAGAGTTTGCCATCGGCGGTGATGACTGTCCAGCCGTCGTCCAGCAAATGCCATCGGTGGTCGCCTTCGTTGATCATCGGTTCAATGGTGAAAACCATGCCGGGGCGAAGTTTGGGGCCTTGTCCTTTTTGCCGGATGTGAGAAACGGAGGGGGATTCGTGCAAATTACGGCCGATTCCGTGTCCGCCCCATTCATGCACCACCGTCACCCCTTGCGTATCGGCGTATCCCTGAATGGCGGCGCCGATGTCGTTGAGATGACTGCCCGGCTGCGCCGCTTCGATGCCAATCCGTAAACATTCCCGCGTAATCGCTAACAACCGCTCCGCCTTTGCCGAGATGCTGCCGACAGGGAAGGTAACGCAGGCGTCGCCGCACCAGCCTTTGTATTTCAGACCGATGTCTATGCCGATGATGTCACCTTCTTTGAGGATACGGCCGTCTGGCAGCCCATGACAAATTTCGTGATTCACCGAGGCGCAAATCGTGCCGGGGAACGGTGGATGCTCTGCCGAACTGCCCTGGTACCCCTTGTACAGCGGCGCTGCTCCCTGTTTGATGATGTAATTCTCCACCATCTGATCTAATTCATACAGGCTGACGCCCGGTTTGATGTTTTCTTCTAATAACGCAAAGCTCTCGGCTACCAACCGCCCGGCATCGCGCAATCGAGCAATGGCTCTGGCGCTTTTTAATCGCATTGTGTGCTATCTCCTAATCATAAAACGTTTAGACCTGCGAGGGGGTTGAAACCTCGCAGGTCTACCTACAGTATAGCACACAAACCGCCCTACGCCTTCAATTCTCGGTTGCGTACTGCGCGGAAAGCCGGGTACACATGCGCCTTGCGCTTGCCGTTTTTATCCAGAATGCCCGCGTTCCGCATCCAATCCGTCCAGGCGAACCAAATGACGACCGGAACCAGGCCGGCGTACCGTTCGGCTACATGGCTGTACACGTCTTTAAGGTAGTCGCCGATTTCAGGGTAGAAGCGGGCGTTAATCTCATTGTCGTCGGCCACGCCCAGCTCGGTAATCCAGAGGGGCATATCGGGCATGGCAGCTTTGTACTGGGCGAATGCCTGCCCCAGCGTGCCGTAATGCTGCCCCCAATCGAAGGGGGCGCGGGTGGCCCAGCGGGTGTAGGGATGGATGCCGATGGCGTCTACCGGCCAGGGGCCGTTGAGGGCGGCTTTGCACTGCTGCAAGTAGGCAATGCCTTCTTCCGGCCCGGTGGCTAATCCGCCAAATACCAGGGGGGAATGGGGGGAAACGGCGCGAATGGCAACGGCCGTTTCCCGCAAAATAACGGCGAAATGTTCCGGCGGCACAAACACCGAGGCCGGATTGTGGGGTTTATCGCCCTCATTCCAAATCTCATAGCCCACATTCTCGCCATAGCGGCGGTAATGGCGGGCGATGCGTTTGGCGGCGGCGGCCAAATCCTTCGCATAGCCCTGCCAATCATTGTTGCCCGTCCAGGGCGCTTTGCCCCAAATCGTCTCCTGGTTGATGACAAACAGCGTTTTGACGCCCATTTTGTGGTAGGCGCGGACGATGGGATCATATTGGGCGAATGCTTTACGAATTTTGCCGCGTTCGGTTAAATTGACCCGCGCATCCAGTTTGAAAACGAAGCGCACCCAATCCATGCCTTTGAGGTCGTCATTGTCAAATGGGTTGCTGTGCGGCGCGTCGGGATTAACATTCATGCCGGTTTGCAGGTGTGTTTCCACCGGCGGGGCGGCATCGGGCGGCGGCGGAACCGGCTGAACGGCTTTGGCGGAGCGGTAGAAGATGGCCGACATGATGGCATCACGCAGCGGGCGACCGGCACGGCCGTATCGGGTGCGTAACGAAGCCTCTTGAGCCGGCAGCAGCCAGGGGTCATTGATGCGGTAATCGTCCCCATCTTTGCCCACGATGAGAACCCAATGCTGGTCATTATCGGTGTACGGCGTGTCGCTGGTGAAATCCACCTGGACCGAGACGGGACGGCCGGCAGCCAGACTGGCGTCAATCCGGTTAAGCAAATCGGGGGCGCTGGGGCCGTGTACCTTGCCTTCATAAACAATGTCGCCGTACACATTGCTCAACGCATTCCATTTAGTCAGGAACCCATTCAAAAAGCCGCCTTTGGTCACCATGGCGTGGTTCAACTGCTCCGGCGTGAGATTGCGGCCAAACGCATTGGCAACCATTGTGAAGCAGGTGACCAGGCAGCCCCATTCGCCAATCGTTTTGGGCGAACCGGCGTGGCCCAGGCGGATAGTTGCCCACAGCGGGTCGCGCTGAGAGAGCGGCGGCGTTAACGATGAACCAGCTTGAACGGGGACTTGGATGCGGGCGTATAAAATCTCGCCGAAGAAGCTGCCCTGGTCGTCTTTCATGCGGAAATCGGTGTAATGGGTTCCGGGGGCGGTGGGAGCGCGCATCTGCACCGAGATTTCCCCTTCGGCGCCGGGGGCGACGGCCGGGACGGGGTAGCTGTTTTCAAAGTTCATGGGCGTGCCGCCGGCAAATTCCAGCGTGAAACCGGCGCCCCAGGTTCGGGTTCCGGCGTTGCGGACGCGCCAGGTTTTGGTGAAGTTTTGCCCCGGCTCAATCTCCGTGTCGTCGGGGATGGTGACATCGGCGACGAAGCGGCAGTCGCTGACGCCGGCCGGGTCTGCGGGCGGCGGGTCGGCGATGATGCGAGTGTAGATGATGTCGCCGAAGAAGTTGCCCTCGGCATCCTGGAAGCGCCAATCGCTGAAATGGACGCCGGGCAGGGCGGGGGCGGTGAATTCGATGGTGATGGTGACTTGTTGGCCGGGGGCGGTGGGGGGTAACGGCCGTTCTACCGCATCTGTCATCGCTTCGCCGTCGGTATGGACGAATTTGAACCCGTCTCCCCAGGCCGCTTCGCCGTTATTCTCTACCCGCCACACTTTGATGAATTTTTCTCCGGCGGTGATGTGGGTGTCGTCGGGAATGGTAAGGTCGCTGATGAAACGGCCGTTAGGCGGCAGCGCCGGTTCTTCATCCTCATCAGGCGGCGGGGGCGGTGTAATCGGGTGGGGAAAATCCGGCTCTTCATCCTCATCAGCTGGATCGGGCACATCAAACCGTTTGGCGACGGCAAAATCCGTCACCGGCTTGATTAACTTTTGCGCCCGCCTGGCAATACCGCCAAAACCCGGCCCCAAATACCAGATGGCCGCGCCCAAAATTTCAGGGAATTGAGCGTAATATTCGGCAACTTCCTCAATATCCTTCATTGCCTGGGCAACATCCGGCACACGGTTATGCGTCCAGCCCCATTCCGTGATGAGAACTTTGGGGCGCTTGATGTGATGTTCGTCGCAGACGGCAAACAGCTTTTCAAACCGGCCAATCAAATCGCCGCGCATAAACCAGATGTTATCTAATTTCAAACTGTACTCGTGCAGGGCAATGGAGGCCCGGTCGGGATGTTCCGCGCACAATTCCAGATAGCGCAGCATCCCGTCCGTCTCCCACACGCCTTCGTCCGGCGTCCCCGATGAGAAGCCAAAGGCGGAGAATTTGAACCCGTCGGCCATCATCATTTGGGCGGAATGGAAGGCGAAGTTACCCAGCCAGTCGCCCCATTCGATTTCTTTCCGCAGTTCGTTGATGGTCTCAATCCAAACCAGGGTGGGGTCTAATTCGGGAGGCAGGCCGGCTTTGTGCCAGGCCCAATGTTTGGCGGCGGCGGCTTCTGGTTCCAGGCTGTAATCGGGCACATCCGGGTTTTCGATGGGGCCGCAGCCGGCATAACGTACACTACGCCGGAAAACGGCCGTGTGCGGTACATCACTCGTCCGCATAATTTGCTGCGCGTCAAAAATTCCCGTCATCGAATCGGCCGCTTTGATGAAAAAAGGCACCCCGGCCGCATCCAATCGCTGTAAATGCTCGCCAATGCCGGTGGGATTGCCGCCGATACTGGTATGAAATCCAATTTTGCTAAATGCTTTCATAGTTTGAACCTCCAAAGTGGTGAGTGAATCGGAAAATGTGAGACGGCATGCGTCAAAATGATCGTTGTTGTGGCTCTTTTAGCGTAAAAGAGATGGTGGGAAATGTCAACGGTTTCGTACAAAGTAACAATTGGAGTTGCTGCTGAGTAGTTACTTTACTGGTCCGAATGCGAATCAATTGGCTGGCTCAATCCGCTTAATTCCTTTCTGGTTGAGGACAACGCGTACGCCGGTGTGTGATTTTTCTTTTTTGGCTTTCGGCTTAAGCACGCGGTAGCGAGAGATGAGATTGAGGTGGTACACTTTGTGGGTGGTGATGGTCGTCAGTTCGTCGTTGAGGAGAAACGGCCGTTCCTGCACAGGTTCCGCCATTTTCTTCAAAAAGCGGCGCACATCGTAACGGGTAATGTCATTTAATCCGGTCATCGTCGGCATGTCAACCGACACCTTGGCAAACGCATCCGCATACAAAACCACATCTTTGGCGTGGCAAATAATCGTTTCTCCAAAGCCGGCGTTAGCCAGATCGGCAAAAGAGTCCTTGTTGCGCGATTGCAATACCGGTCGCGGGACATCCTTCTCCTGCACAAAAGAGACCTTCTCGCGCAAGACGCCCAATTTATGCTTGCCGTCCAATGAACAGATGTCCGTGCGCCGGTCATACAGCCGGTCTTGCAATTTGGCCGAGAAAATATCGCGGGCCAGCTCCTTGATGCGGTCTTTAAACATGTAGCCGACGACGAGAGCGGCAAAAAAGGGGAGCGTCAGATTGCCGTAAAGGCTTTGGAAATAAAAAGCGACTATCGTGGCGAAAATCATGGAAAGACCGGCGGCAATCGCGTATAAAAATTGTTCTGTGCCGCGCCCTTCCCTACGAACGGCCGTTGACAGATACAACACACTCGCCGCATACTTCTTCAACACCGAGGCGCGAAACACATACGTTTCATTATCGTCATCCTCTTTCAACACCGACCCGTACCCCATCGCCCGACGATGGTTGCTCTCATTGGCCGCCCGCGCGCTTAAACGGCGCATGAACTGTTCCCGTTTCGTATTTTTTAAATGCGCCTCTACAATCTCGTACATCTCAATCGCCGCTTCCTCAATCAGCAGGCTGATGTACTCGTCGGTGAGCGAGTAGGCGGTGAAAATTTCAGCGTCCACCCCCGGCAGGTTGAATTCGCCAAACAAGGTACGGTAGCTGGCGGCCAACGCCTCGGTTTCGGTCAGAAACGTCTCTACCAAATTGTGGATGATGCGATGAATTTTGGCGTCGTCGGGCGCCTCCTCGATCCGTTTGTAGATGAGCAGGAAATGCTCGCGCATGGCGGTTTTAAGCATCGCGCTGAGCAGCTTGAGGTGGTTGATCAGTTGGGTTTTTAGCGCGGAGTCTTGCTGCCAGCTCTCTGTATTGACGATGCGGTGAACGGCCGTTAACGGCGAATCGTCCTGGGTGGCAATGGCGCGTAAATCAAGCGTAGGCGTCTTGAGACGAATATAATTTTGCACATCCCGATAGAAATCGCTTTTTTGGTAGTTGTCTTCTGAAATGCCCAGACTTTGCGGCAAAAAAAAGTAGGTATAGACGCGATAATTGGTCTTGTTGTCGTCAAGCAGTTCATAATCCAGCTTGATTTCAAGTTGATACCGGTCGTGCGGGTTAATGGCTTGTTGAATGGTATGCAGCATAAAAAGTGAATAAATTTACCGCAGAGACGCAGGGAATGCAAAGGCGTTTCTCTGAGAGCTTCTGACTCTTTGCATCCTTTGCGCCTTTTCGGGTAGTTTTTTCAGCGTGCCAGACCAATCTCCAACGGCGCGCCGCCAAAATCAATCCCCGCCGCCCAATCGCCGCGCAGCCGCATCACATGATTGGGACGCAAACGGCCGTATCGCTGCCCGTACAACACTTTCCCCCCTTGCCGCACCTCCACCAACGCATTTTGCCGGAACTCGCCGACATAGAAAGCCAATTCTCCGGCTTTCTCCCCCGCCGTAACCCGATTCGGCGCAGCCCACTGGATGGGCGCTGCGCATTGGATGGGCAGGCTGGCCGCCGGCCAACGGCCGTTTTGCAAAAAATCGTGAATGGATTGGGCCGCTGACCGCCCTTCCAGGGCGCACATATCGGCTGTCTCGGCTCCATGCAGTAGATTGCCCGCCGCAAACACGCCCGTCCGCGACGTGCGGAACTGCCCGTCTACCTGCGGGCCGCGCGTGCCGCCATCCAGCGTCAACTCGCCGCTGCGGGCCATCTCATACTCCGGAATCCAATCCCCCGTAAAGACGACGGCGTCGCAGGCCGCCGTCTCCACTTCACCCGTATCCAGACGGCGAATTTCCACCCCTTCCACCCGCTTACGGCCGAAAATGCGCGTCACGCGGCTCAATGGGCGGACGGGGACGCGGTTCAGCAAATCCATCGTCAGCCATTTCATCGGGACGTAGGGGAAATAAATCTGATGCTGCGGCAGTTCTGTCGTCATCATAGCCACATCCAGCCCCGCTTTCTTCAACGTCATAAAAGCGGACAAACTGACCAGTTCCGCTCCCACAATCACGGCGCGATGGCCGACGGGCAGTTGGTACTGATCCACAAAACGTTGCAGCGAGCCGGTGGTGAAGACGCCCTGCACGCGCTTGCCCGGAACCAGCCGGGCGGTGCGCGGCCGTTCGCGGACGCCGGTGGCTAACAAAATGGCTTGTGCCTTGATTTCGCCCAGGCCATCGGGGCTGCTGTAGGTCAGGGTACGGCCGTTTCCCCATCCCGTAATCGTCGTTGCCGGGCGAATAATCGCCCCGCTCGCCGCCGCCTGCGCCACATTGCGCCGCGCATACTGCGGCCCGGCGTAGACGCGGTGCAGATCGCGTATGCCAAAGCCGACGTGGTGGCACAAACGCGGCGTTCCGCCCGCTTCCGGCTCGCGGTCTACCACCGTCACCTTGCCCGCACCCAACTTTTTCAGTTCAACGGCGGCGGCCAACCCGGCCGGGCCAGCGCCCACAATTAAGACATCTGTCTGTTCTCGTTTCATCGTTCCCCCTCCAGCGCCAACAGACGGCGTGGTTCTTGCCCCGTCTCCCGCGCCAACAGGTCAACGACGCCCGCCTGACAGTTGAAGCCCTGACACCGCCCCTGCAAGACGCGCGTCCGGCGGCGCAGACCGTCCAGCGTGCGTGCCGGGACGGGGCTGTGGATGGCGTCGAGGAGTTCCCCCTGCGTCACGCGCTCGCAATGGCAGACGATACGGCCGTAATCGGGATTGGCGGCGATCATGGCTTCGTTTTGATACGGCCGTATGCCCGCCGCGCCGATATACGGCATCTTCACCGGCTTGAACGCCGCTTTCGGCGTCAATGGCAGCCCCGCCTCTGCCAGCAAACCGCCCACATACTCCGCAATCCCCATCGAAGCCGACACGCCGGTCGAGCGAATGCCGCCCACGCAGACGTAATTTTGGTCGGCGTGCAGGTGGATTTGGTAATCGGAATGCTCGGTGGCGGCGCGTAATCCGGCATATGTCGCCGTCACCTCCTCCGCCACAAGCTGCGGCAGGATGGCCTGCCCTTTTTCCCACACCATTTGCAGCCCTGCGGCGCTCGTGGCCGTATTCGTCTTGTCGTCCAAATCTTCGGCGGTGGGGCCAAGCAGCACATTGCCGTACACCGTCGGGCTGACCAGCACCCCTTTGGTGATGGCGGTGGGGATGGGCAGAAGGACGTGGTTGATCAAATTGCGGGCGAATTTATCGAACACAATCAATTCGCCGCGGCGCGGGGTGACGGTGAACTCGTGATGGCCCAACATCCGATTGATCTCATCGGAGTACAGCCCGGCGGCGTTGACCAGGTAGCGGCAGCGCAGCCTGTCATCGTCGCTTTGCAGCCGAATCGTACCGTCCGCCTCCGTCGTGATTTGGCGCACGGGAAAGTTGAGCCGCAGCTCCGTGCCGTTGAGAACAGCTTGCGTGGCGTAAGCCAGCGGCAGGGTGAAGGTGCAGATGATGGATTCGCCGGGCACGTACAGCCCGCCCCACGCCCCCGCGTTCAGGTTCGGTTCCAGTCGGTAAACCTCTTCCGCTGAGACGGTATGCACGTCGGTGACGCCGTTTTGATGGGCGCGTGCTAGCAGTCCGGGCAGCGCCTGCTGCTGTTCTTCTGACCAGGCGACCAGCAGGCCGCCCAATCGTTCCACCGGCACGCCCGCTTCGGAAACAAATGTTTCCATCAGTTCGTAGCTGCGATGGAGTAATTGGGATTCTAATGTGTTGGGTTTGGCGTCAAAGCCGGTGTGCCAGATGGCGGTGCTGGCCTTTGATGTGCCCATCCCGACATCCGGTTTGGCTTCGACGAGGGCGCAGTTGAGTTGGTAGCGGGATAATTCGCGGGCAATCGCCGTCCCGACAACGCCTGCGCCAATAATGGCTACATCGTAAATATCTTGCATGAATGGTTTCCTGGGGATTAGAGATTGAAGATTAGAGATTAGAGATTAGAAACTAATCAATTGTCAATTGTCAATCTCCCAATCTCCTTGTCTCTTTATCTCCAATCGCTCCTTAAATGCCTAAACTCATAATTGGTTCGATGGTTTGGGCGATGAAAATGAGCCGATCGCCGCGATA
>JANTHP010000093.1 GCA_024762395.1 Anaerolineae bacterium
CGGAATGGATAGAAGTGACCGTACCGGCATTAATTGACCTAATGGTGTGGGAACGGGCACAAGAGCGCTTGGTTATGAACAAGAAATTCTCTATCCCGCATTCTTGGCCAATGCGTGGTTGAGCGAACAGGCAGAAACGGCCGTTGATCCGGATAAGTTGAAGCGATTGCAAAACCGGCAGCGGGCATTGGAGCGTCAATGGGTGCGACCATTGGATTTGTATCAAGATGATTTGATGGACAAAGAGACCCTTACCCAACGAAATGTCCGTCTGGATGCCGAACGTAGCCAACTTGCGGAGTGCGTTCAGCTTTTGCAGCGACAAAAGCGACAACAACAAGCCAAAGATGAGATGTTGGCCGACTTCGAGACTATTGCCAGCAGATAATGGCTCAGTTGGAAAATCCGACGCCGGAGACACAAAATAAGCGTCCAAAAATCTTTCTCCGACAGCCTGCTAAAGATTATCAATGACGACAAACCAATCTCCAATCTCCAATCTCCAATCTCTAACCATCCTCAACACGCCCGTTCATGCTGTTACGGTGGCCGACACACTGTCCCTGACCCGGCAGTTCATGGCCGAGCCGCGCCTGCACCAAATCTGCACCACCAATCCCGAATTTGTGATGACGGCGCAAAAAGATGAAGATTTTCGCCGCGTTTTGCATGAGGCTGATTTGTGCATCCCCGATGGGATTGGGTTAGTGTGGGCGTCGCGCTGGCTGCGTAAACCGCTGCCCCAACGAGTCCCCGGTTCCGAACTGGTCTACCATCTGGCCAAACTATGCGCCCAAGAAGGCTGGCGGCTGTTCCTGCTGGGAGCCGCCCCCGGCGTCGCCGAAACGGCCGCCGCCATTTTCCAGAAAAAACACCCCCGTCTTGTCATTGCCGGAACCTATGCCGGCTCGCCCAATCCGGCCGAAAATGCCGCCATCGTCCGGCGCATCAACGACAGCCGCGCCGACATGCTCTTCGTCGCCTACGGCGCGCCCAAACAAGACAAATGGATCGCCCGCAATCGCGATGCGCTGCCAACCGTGCGCGTCGCCATCGGCATTGGCGGATCGCTGGATTTTGTGACCGGCAAAGCCATGCGCGCGCCGCGCTGGGTGCAAAATCTGGGCCTGGAATGGCTGCACCGTCTCATCAAAGAACCCTGGCGCTGGCGGCGGATGTTGGCGCTGCCCCGATTTGCGCTGGCGGTCATGACAAAAACATGAGATTGGTCCAATCTTGAAGATTGGACCAATCTGAAAAATTTGTAGGGGAAATGTCTTATTGCCTGGTTGAAAAATCCCAGTTACCATTTAGAGCATGAAGGGAATGAACTTTTGGCGGCAACGGCCGTTGATGACTTTGCCGCAAATCCTTATCCTGCTTGCCATCCTTTTTGCAATCTTTATCGCACTTGACCTGAACCAGCGGGCGCGATCAGGTAAAAAGGTTGGTGTTGGAGAAGAAGCGCTTCAGCAAGAAGTCGCCCTGGAAAAGACGCGCCAGGTCGAACTACAAGCCACATTAGATTATGTTCAAAGCGATGATTACGTCGCCGCATATGCCCGTGATGAAGGCGGTCAACTGCTGCCCGGCGAGATTCGGGTCGTACCGCTGCCCATTGAGGCCACGCCAAACCCGCCTGCCGCCCCTGCTGCGACGCCGGATCCGGCCATCAATGCCCATCCCTGGCAAGCGTGGTGGCGCCTTTTAACGGATGCGCCGGCGCCGCAGCCATAAACAGCGCCTGCAAACCCCAAAAGTATAGCAACTGACAGGTGACAATCACTTTCTCCAGACATTAGCCACAACCATGATGCTTGCAAGCAACTGTCACCTCTGATAGATGCACAGTTACAAATTATTTTCATAATGGATGAAACTCTGGCCAAATCTGCACTGTCATCGGAATACATTCTAGATTCACTGGAAGATGGCATTATCTTTTGCAATCAACATGGCATTATTACCTATGCCAATGATGCAGCCGGCCAGATGACAGGGTTGTCACAATCCAATATGTTGGGACGCCCCATCACAGATATTTTGCCCCGTTTGCCACTGCTTGCCTCTGCTAATAACGACGCTAACACCAGCCAATTTGAGTTAAACGGCCGTTTCCTCCGCGGCCGGGCAACGACGACGTATGACCACAACAATCAGGCGCAAGGCATTCTCACCACCCTGCACGACATCACGCCTGAGCACGAGTCAGAACAAGCCAAAGACCATTTCCTCAAAACCGTATCTCACGAACTGCGCACACCGCTGACAGCCATCAAGGGATATGTTGAATTATTAGCAAGCGGCGCTGGCGGCACATTAAACGACAACCAAAAAGAATTCACATACGCCATTCAACGGAATGTCAACCGGATAGTACAGCTCATAAACAGCCTCATTTTTGCCTCTTCAATCAAAAGCGGGCGGCTGGAATACAGCGCCGGTTACACAAACTTACCACAGCTTATCCGTCAAATCAGCCGAGAATTACAACCTAAAGCGGCCGAAGACGGGCAAAAAATAACGGTGAAACTTGATGATAAGCTCCAGCCGCTGCAAATGGACCCCATCCATATGGCAACGATTCTGGAAGAGTTAATCACCAACAGTATTAAATTTAATCGTCCTGGCGGGCGGGTGCAGGTAACGGCCGTTTCCCAAACGGGCAATGGCAACCAACAAACATTTGCTATCGTTACTGTTAGCGACGAAGGAATTGGCATCGCCCCCAACAACCAGGAACATATATTCGAGGAATTTTATCGGGCAGACAGCCAACATGACACCCATATTCGCGCAGGGGGAATGGGAATGGGCCTATCCATTGTAAAAGCATTAGTGGAAGCGTATAACGGCCGTATCTGGTTCAAAAGCGCGCCCAATCAAGGCAGCGCCTTCACCTTCATCATACCCAATCAACCCCGCCCATAGCGCTGTTTGCTATTCAACTTGACATATGTTACCATATGCACGAGTAAGAGGTTTACATATTGTGTTGGAAAAATGTGCAAATTCCCGGATGTTAAACTTATTGTTTCCGTATTCATAGCGTCTTTTGTATAGCTTTTACGGCATACAACGATTTCTGTGATCAGCGCAAGTTTGGCAATCAAATCTAAAAAGGGGATCGAACGATGGGTCGTCGTACAATCCTTACCATAATCATAATCATCAGTATCATAGCCCTTGCCGTCATTGCTGTTTTATACATTCGTCAGCAAGGTCAGGCAGCGGAGTCTCTCATCCAGCCGGCAGGGCTAAGTGGCGACGGGGCTGACAATACCGGAGCGCCGCCGCCCGACAGCATGGAAGCAGAAGCAGTTGGAACCTTGCCCGACATGGTAGAGGTTGTCGTTTCCTTGCAAACAGTTCCGCGCGGCTGGCGCATGACAGAAAACGAGTTGACAACCGATAAACGATTGGCAGAAGAAGTAAGCAGCAACGCCATCACAAATATCGAAGACGCCATCGGTTTATACGCCCGGACAGATATTTTCCAGGGAGAAACCATCACCAAAGATGCGCTCGTCCCCGATTTGACCCAGGTTGGACTTCAAGAATATGGGCCGTCTTCGCTCATACCGCCGGGGTTCATCGCCGCGGCTGTGCCTATGGATCGGCTCTCCAGCGTCGCCTACGCCCTTGAAGAAGGCGATTATGTAGACATCATGATCACCTTTTCCTTCTACCAGATAGACGAACAATTCCAAACTTATTTGGAGAATGCGGCCGTATTCAATCTCGAAGACACAACCCAAACCGAAGAAGGCAGTGATGGAGAAAATACCGCCGTTTCCACCAATATCTTTGTTTTGTGGCCTTACGGCCGGTTTGAAGAGCTGCCTACAGGCGACACAGTACATGTACACGGCTCGGAAACCCAACGCCCCGTTTCCATTTCCATGATTTTACAAAACGCCAGAGTCATTCAAATCGGCAAATGGTCGCCCACCGAACCCGTTCTACCGGCCACGCCAACGCCGGAACCTGTAGCCGAAGGCGAACCAACCCCCACGCCACAGCCTGGCGGTCCCTTACCGCCTACAGCTACACCCTACCCGAACGTTGCTCTGATCGCGCTTTCGCCCCAACAGCAGCTCTTCCTAAAATATGCCGTTGAGTCTAATGCCGACATAGATTTTGCCCTACGCGGCGCAAGCGACAATCAACTATATACCGTTGAAAATGTTGACATCAATTTCTTGCTAGAAAGATTTAATATCGAAGTGCCGCCGGGTTTCAACTATTCAGTGGATGTCCCTATTGCCAAACCAACGTCAACGCCAATACCCGCTGAAGAACCATCCGAGTAAAACGGCCGTATAAATCCGGACAACAGTTAAAACGAGCATAAGGAACACATTATGCGTTTACGAACATTTATCCTCTTAATCCTGGTTTTAATAGTCGGCGCTGCAGCTGTTTTTCTAGTCATCGCCAATACGGGAAGCTCAAGCCGCAGTTCGTTTGGCCTTGCCGGAAATACAGCCGGGACCGAAGCTGCATCTACCGGTGTTGATGCCCCATCCACTGCCGAAGAACCCAACCAGCCCCCGCCTCCGCCCACCCCGTCAGTCCGTTTTGAATCCGTTGTAGTCGCCAAAGCAGCCATCCCCGTTGGCACACGCATTACCCGCGACCTGTTGGATGTGCAAGAACGCCCCGATACCAATATCGCTTTAGTTGGAGCCGTTACATTTGCCGATCCAGAAGAGATTGTCGGACGCATTGCCGGCGTAGACATCGCCAAAGGACAAGAAATCCTCAATCCGATGCTGGCCCTCAATGCCAGCGATTTAGCCTCATTTGGTTCCGATCTGGCAATCAACATCAACCAGGGCCACGTAGCCGTCGCTTTTCCGATTGATAAATTTTCCGGCGCAGCCTTTGCCATGCGCCCCGGCGATTTGGTAGACGTTTTGATGACCCTGCGCATAGTCGCCATAGACCCGGAATTTAGAACCGCTTTGCCCAATTTAGTCCAATACGTTATCGAACCCGACCTGCGTCAGGGCGGCAGCTTCTTACTGCCGGACATAACACCGCAGGGGAGATTGGAATTTATTGAGGAAATTGGTCAGGTAGCCGAAATCGTTCCCAGTGACCTATTCCTTCCCGGCCAAGATTTTGCGCCCGGTTCTCCCATACCTAAACGAGTCACCCAACTAACAGTTCAACAAGCCGAGGTGCTTTGGGTAGGCACCTGGAAAAACCAGGATGAACTAGCCGCAGCAACAGCAGAAAATACAGACACATCCACCGATCCAGAGCTTGCCCCATCGGAACAAGGAACAGAAGAACCAACGGGGGAAGAAGCGCCGGCAGCGGAGACAACCGCCGAGGAAACAACGCGAGAAAGCGCCATGTGCTTGAATTCTGACACCGGCCTCTTGGTTCCCTGCCCGGTTATCCGCGCCAAAAGAGGAACGCCGGACGTTGTCATTTTAGGCATGTCGTCTCAAGATGCGTTGGCGCTGAAATACGCTTTGGAGCGCGGCATAGATATAGACCTGGCTTTACGCGCCCAAGGGGACACGACACCGTTCGTAACAGCCAGCGTCACGCTGCCCCAGATTGTTGAACAAGGCGGCCTAAGCGTTCCACCGCCAGCCGATTTCGATCTACATCCCCGCCCGGAAGAGATTCCGGCGCCGGCCGTGCCCGCCATACCGCCAGAGGATTAGGCATTCAAGCTTACAAAAATCGTAAGCGTTCAGGTGACAGTCACTTTTTCCCAGAGGTGACGGCAAATTCAAGACTATTTTCAAGTGACTGTCACCTTTGGGACTGAACGGTTACCCAAAATCTATAGTCCCTGGCTTTGCTGGGGACTTTTTGTTTGAATTGGAGGAAATGTTGACGAGCGATATTCCCCACAATTACGACCCATCTGATTATGATCGTCCCTCGCTTACGGTAGATGTGGTTATTTTTTCTCTTGTGGATGATGACTTACAAGTGCTGCTGGTTAAACGAAAGTTTGCTCCGTTTGCAGACATGTGGGCGATTCCCGGCGGGTTTGTGCATATTGATGAATCTTTAGAGGATGCGGCGGCCCGTGAATTAGAGGAAGAAACCGGGGTGACGAATGTGTACATGGAGCAGTTGTACACGTTTGGCAATCCAGGCCGCGATCCGCGCACGCGGGTTGTTACGGTTGCCTATTTTGCCCTGGTTCCCCATAATGCCGTCCGCCACCGGGCTGGCGATGATGCGGCTGAAACGGGTTGGTTTTCGATGTTTTCACTGCCGCATTTGGCTTTCGATCACAGGGGAATTTTAGAGTATGCGCTGACTCGACTGCGGTATAAGTTGGAGTATACGGCCGTTGGCTTCCGCCTCTTGCCCGATGTTTTTACATTATCGGAATTACAGCGCGCATATGAAACCATTCTGGGTGAAAAACTAGACAAACGCAACTTCAGGCGCAAAATTTTAGCCGCTGCAATTTTGGAAGAAACGGGCAAGAAAAAAAGAGACGGAGAAGGACGTCCGGCAAAACTGTACAAATATCGGGAAGACGCCGTTGCCGAGGTAAAAACACGCCGATTGTTCCCGTGAAAACACACAAAATCCGCTATTGAGTTGAAACCCAAAGCGATTTAGTTAACTCCACCCCCAATATAACCTCTTCCTGTTGTAATTGAAGCCGCATAGGGCCGTTAAATGGTGCGCGTCCGACAATTTCAAATGTGGCGCCAGGCACCAACCCTAATTGAGCAAAATACTTAAGCCGTTCCGGTTCATTGGTACGGACACGGCTAACTACACCTTTATACCCCACATTCAAATTAATAATGCAAATATCTTCAACAGTTGGCAGCGCGCCTGTTTCATCGGGAATGGGTTCGCCATGGGGGCAGCGCGTTGGGAAATTGGTCATTTCAGCCATGCGTCTGGTCAAAGCATCATTCAATCCCTTGCTCAACTCTTCTGCATGTTCATGCGTTTCATCCCAGCTAAACCCCATCACATTGACCAGGAATACTTCGAGAATACGATGGCGGCGGATTTCTTTTAGCGCTTCAACTAACCCCCGCTCCGTCAATTCAACGCCCTGATAGGGGATGTGTTTGACATAACCGGCGCTTTTGAGCCGTTTGAGCATTCGCGGCACAGCCGGAGCCGAGACGCCCAACTGTTCAGCCAAACTGGTTGTGCTGACAGTGGGGCTGTCTTCCTGCAGCCGGTAGATTTCGGCCAGATATTCGCGCATGGCAAAACTTGGTTGCATTGGCAAGACCTTACTGCTGCTCCCTGGTTGTTTCTAATGCTGCGATTGTTTGTTCGGCTAAACCGATCAGGTCGGTTAACAATGCTGTATCGAACCGGAATTCGGCTCCGGCGGCGGCAAATAGCTGGGGCAACGTTTTTGTGCCGCCCAAAGATAGCGCGCGGCGGTATGCAGCAACAGCTCCGGCTTGATCGGTAAGGCTGTTGCGCCAAACTTGCAGTGCGCCGATTTGGGCCATACCGTACTCGATGTAGTAAAAAGGCACGCTGAATATGTGGGGTTTTCGATGCCAGCCGGCTGCGCGGGCATCCTCAAAGCCTGTCCAGTCTA
This sequence comes from Anaerolineae bacterium, assembly GCA_024762395.1. Classification (GTDB taxonomy): domain Bacteria; phylum Chloroflexota; class Anaerolineae; order Promineifilales; family Promineifilaceae; genus JACKCC01. The sequence goes on from JANTHP010000093.1 coordinate 7,565, forward strand.
CGCCGGGCATGAAACGATCCCATAAATTGTTCCAGGTTTTGTCGCAGTTGGCAGCGGTCATGGCAGCATCTGGGTTTGTGTAGACCCAATGTTGGAACAGATCGACGACGGCCATGTAAGGCAGGAATATGATAATCCCTTCCAGATGCTCAATGCGTGCCCGCGCTGCTTCTTCGTCCGCGTAAAAGCCGCCGTGTTGTTTGGTGAGATAGGGAGCAACCAGCAGTTCCATGGACATGGAAGCAACTTCGCAGAATTCCATTGGTGCGTCTACGTGCCAAACCAGTGGGAGATTGCTTGCCTCGAAAACGTGGAAGGCGTGCCCGGCTTCGTGGAGGAGGGTTTGTACGCTGTCCTGGGTGCCAACGCCGTTCATGAAGATAAACGGCCGTTTCCGCTTATACAATGTGCTGCAATACCCACCCAAAGCCTTGCCAGCCCGTGTATCCAAGTCCAACAATTCCTCTTCGGCCATAATGGCAAAATACGACCCTAATTGAGGGTCAACCTGGTTGAAGATATTGAGCGCGCCTTGTATTAATTCATCCTGACCTTGATACGGCCGTAATGGCGGCGCATCATATGTTTCTACATCTCGATCCCAGGGTCGCAGCGTTTCCAGAGCCAGTCGTTGGCGTTTCTTCTCATAAATGCGGCTGGCCGCCGGTACAACAACCGTCTCAATCGCATCATGAAAGGTAAAACAATCCTCCGGCGTATAATCAAAACGCCCCATTTCACGGAACGTGTAGGCGCGATAATCCGGCAAATCGGCATTGGCCGCGATTTGGCGGCGCAGCACGAGCATATCGGCGTAAAGCTTGTTCAATGCCTCGCGTTCCCCTAACCACAGTTCCATTGTAGTTTTCCAGGCCTTCTCACGCACAGAACGGTCTTTGTCCTTCAAAAACAGCCTTAATTGCACCAGATTTTTCTCTTCCCCATCCCAGACCGTTTTCAAACCGCCGGTGATTTTATCGTAATGATTATCGAGTTTAGATAGCTCGGTGTGCAAAGGGACATTTTCTTCACGAAACAAGTCAGCCTCATTACGCATATTGCGCAGCACCAAAGCCATATCCTCATCGGGAATATCCAGGTCGAGCAATCGCTTCTTTAATGCCTGATCGGCAACTTTGGCTTTGGGGGCAACATTGTTAATATAATCCAAAAAGGCTTGTTCTTTCTCGGTATCGGCCGTATCCAGCGATTTTTGAATATGGATCATTGCGCCGGCTTCCCAAAGCAATTCGTTAAGCTGCGACCAATCCGTCAACCATTGGCGGGTATTGGCTGCATTGAGTTCTCTTTGCTGCAACTCTTCAAAATAAGGCGCAAATGTTTCCCATCGGCGCGGGTTAATGGCGTCAATTGTCGTAGGCAATGAGGAAAAAAGCATCGTCAACTCCTGTTAACGGATACAATACAAAAAGCCCTTGCTTTCAGGCAAGGGCTTCAATTAATGACGTTAAGGCGACGACCGGATTCGAACCGGTGATGAAGGTTTTGCAGACCTCTGCCTTACCACTTGGCCACGTCGCCGTAAACAAGAGCGGCAGGCGTATTGCCTGCCGATTGTTAAAAGCGGGCGAAGAGATTCGAACTCTCGACCTTCTCCTTGGCAAGGAGACGTTCTACCACTGAACTACACCCGCAAAAAATACAAAAAGTGTCAAGTTATAAAAATGAGTGCCAGGACCCAGACTCGAACTGGGGACACCTGCATTTTCAGTGCAGTGCTCTACCAACTGAGCTATCCCGGCGAAGGAGCAGGCGTCCTTCAAAGACAGGCGGAATTCTACCTAAACGACGCCAAGATGTCAAGTTTAGCGTTTGTGCCGCATGAATACCCATTTTACGTGGAATGTTGTAAACTTGCTTGTGGGAGTGGTTGTGTCCCGGTGGGCGCCCCAGTCTTCAAAATTGGCGGCCGGTTGCGCGGAGCAAGCGGCGGTGGGTTCGACTCCCATCCACTCCCGCCTATTTTTTAGTCGCGTAGTCGTGTGGTCGTGTAGTCGCGTGGTCGTGTGGTCGCGTAGTTAGATATTCTTTTGTTTTCCCAATTATGGGGGTGCAACGGTAACTGCGCCCAAAATATAGCGGTCGCCTATTAAGTTTCCTTGCAAATCGGAGATGTGCAGGCGGCGGTTGCCCACCATTTCATACAGGCCAACTTCAATTAAATAGTCGCCGGGCGGCAGGTCTGGCGGGATTTGCAGACGGTAGGGGTCGCGCATTTGCTGGCCGGGCAGCCATTTGGGGAACCACAAATGGGTAGGCATGGCTCCGCCCAACGGCGTGTAATCCAGAGCGACAATGGGGCGATTGGCTAAATCAATGAGATGGACGAAGATGGTATAGCTTTCTTCGGCGTAATCCAAAGCTTCCCATTTTAAGGTTAAGTGGATGATGTCGCCGGGTTGGGCGGTGATGGGGATGTCCCAAGGGGCGGACTTTCTATTGGCGGCGGCGCTGACCAACCCCACGCGCTGCCGAAAGTTAGCTAAAAGATGGTCGGTTTTGGGGGGATGGGGGTATGGTTGTACGTCTAAATCGCCCAGACTCAAGTTTAACGGTATCGTCTCGTCCTGGCTTAGATTTTTTAAGTTGAGCGTGACGGGGTAGCTGCCGCCGGATAGATTGTGCGGTAAAGCGAAATCGAAACGTTCGACGATGATTTCGCCGGGCTGCCAGTTAGGGGTGGTCAAGTGGCTGTCGGTGGTGAAAGGGAGTTCCATCGCGCCTATGTGCAGGATGGGGACGTAGAAATCATTTGTGCCGCTTGTTTTCATCGCCAGGGTAAAAGGGACGCAATCGCCAGCGGCGACGCTGCGTTGGGGCAGGGCGTAGCCCACCACTTCAATTTCGCCGCCGGCTGCGTTGACTAACGTTAATTGGGTCGGGATGCTGCTGTCGCCCGGTTCAACCACCTGATAGAAGGGGCCGGACGGCCGTAACCGGAACCCCGCATCCACCACATCGCGGCGATAATTGCTGAGATAGACGGGGCCGCCTGGAAGAAAGTCGTACACAAACTCCACCCAGGGTTTGGCGGCGGAGACGAATTCGGGGCGTACATCGGCCGGATCGGGCCAGCGTTTTTCGACGAACTGCGCGTACCACAAGGGGGTCATATGTTCCCAATCGTTCAGCAGGACAGCGCCTTCGTTACTATTAGCGAATTGGTCGAAAACGGCCGTCACATACGCCGCTCCCTCGTCATAATGACGCAAAGAAACAAGGGGAACGTTACGCACAATCTGTAAACCGGGGCCAAGAATGATGAAAATGAAGAGGATTGAACCGCAAAGACGCGAAGGGCGCAAAGCGGGGAATCTCTCCGCGATCTTTGCGCCTTTGCGGTTAACAACTTCCCACAACCCATACAGTCCAATCCCCGCCAGCAGCCCCACAATCAACAGTGGCCCCAGAATGTAGGCCATGATGTCCTGCGCCCGCAGGCTGATGACGAAGGCGTAGAAACTAAGGAAGGCGAGGGCGTAGAGGGCGACAAGGCGGCGGGTGGCGGCAAAGGGGTGAAGGGGGGAACGGGTGAAGGGGAGGAAAGGCCAGATTAGACCCCAAATTGCTAACAAAATGACGGGCAGGCTGTATTGCAGGCGCAAAATGCTCCAGAAAACGATGAGCCGATCCCATTGGTCGGCCAGGCCGAAGTAGGGCAGACTTTCGCTGAGGCCGCGCGCCAGAACGTGGTCGAGGAAGCCGTTGAGCGTGTTCATGCTGGTGGGGCCAAACGGTACGGATGGGCTGCGCAGCGGATAGTACAGCCAAACGCTTAACCCCAACAATGCCATGCCGACCATTTTGAGCAATGTACGCCACTCTTTGAGGATGGACGGCCGTACCCACACAATAAAAAGCGCATACGCTGGGAAGCCGAACACCGTCAACGGGTGATGAGTCACACCCAGCCCGGCGGAGAAGGCGAAGAGAAGAAGAGGTGAGGGGGTGAAGAGGTGAAGAGGTAAGCGCTTTTTCATCTCTTCACCCTTCCACCTCTTCACCGCTTCATTTTCGACTGCCCACTTAGTCAGGAAATACAGGTTGGCGGCCAAAAATGTGGCGGTGATGATGTGCGGGTTGGCGTGGATGGCGTGCTGCCAGAAGTTGACGGCCGTTGCCACAACCAGCGCTGCGAAAAGGGCGATGATTGATGATTGAAGGTTGGAGATTGGCGACTGGAGACTGATTACCGTCTTCACTGTGCCGTAGACAAACAACGCGGCTAATGTGGCTGAAGCCGCCGACAGCAGGTGCATCCGCCACGAAATCTCGCCGAAAGGGATAACCGTCTGAAAAAGTTTGCCCAACAACGTGATAAACGCATAGCCTGGCGGATGGGCAATCCCCAAAATATTGGCGATAAATGTATACTCCGTCGGATCGCCCAAAACCGGCGATTGGGCCAGGGTGGAGAGATAAAGAATCGGAATGATGATTAGAAGACTGGAGATTAGAAATTGGAGGTTTACCCGCCCAGTCCCCAGTCTCCAATCCCCAGTCCCCAATCTCTTAAAGTAACGTTTCATAAACGGCAATCGTCTCTTGCGCGGCGCGCTGCCAGCTAAATTTGGCCGCTTGTTGGAAGCCAAGCTGGCGGCGGCGCTGGTATTCGTCTTTATCAGTAAGGAGGCGGCGGATAACGGCCGTCATCTCTTCCACATTCTCCGGGTCAAAATAAGCCGCCGCCTCGCCGCCCACTTCCGGGTGGCTGCTGGCGCTGCTGGCCGCCACCACTTGGCCGGAGGCCATATGCTCCAAAATCGGCAGGCCGAACCCTTCATACAAACTAGGCTGAACGGCTAAATCGGCGGCGGCGAGGACGGCCGGTAAATCTTCATCGGGAACCCAACCTAACGGCCGTACCACATCCCCTAATCCCATCGTCTCAATTTTGGCAAAAAAATCATCGTAGAGCCACCCCCGTCCCCCGGCCAGAACCAGCTTGAGTTTGGGGAAGAGTCGGCGGAGCGCCTGGAGGGCATCGAGCAAGCGGCTGAGATTCTTGCGCGGCTCGATGGTGCTGAGATGGATGAGGAACTGCTCAGGAAGATCGTATGTCTGCCTCACGTGGGCGATTCTGGCCGGGGGCGGCGGTTGAAAATGGGGAGCAGCAGCCTCATACACAACATGAATTTTAGCCGCATCCACCCCGTAATGCTGTACGATGTCTCGCTTACTGGCCTGCGAAACGGCTATGATGGCATCGGCGCGGCGGCAAAAAAGCGGCATCGCCAGATTGAGATACCAGTAGTTGAGCTTTTTGTGGTAGGCCGGAAACAGCTTAAAAATCAGGTCATGCACGGTCAAAACCGTCGGCACGCCGCGCAAGGGCATAAGCAGATGTTCGGTACTGTGAAACAATTCCGCATCGGGAACCAGCCGGTTAAACGGGATGTGTCCCATCTGCGCCAGTAAAATTGCCATGCGCCAGGGTTTGTAGCCCCAGTTCAGGCTGTGTTGGGGGATGGATGAGGGGAGTGTGGGGGGGAAACGGCCGTCCCGCCCCCGATTATAAAACAAGCCAAACCGATCCGGCTGGGCATCGATGAGCGCCCGCGCCAAATCAACCGTGTACCGCCCTAACCCCGCCCGACTGTGAACGCCAGCCGAAATATCAACATAAATCATGATTAGCCATTAGCCATTAGCTTTTAGCTCTTAGCTAATCGCTAAAAGCTAAAAGCTAAAAGCTCAGGAATGCTTCTCCCACCAATCCAGCGACCACTCTACTGATTTATGGATGCCGTCACGCAAGGAAGTTTGCGGCGTGTAATCGAGCAGGGCGCGGGCTTTACCGACGTTAGCGACGTAGTGGGTCACCTCGCCAACGCGGGCCGGTTCGATGGTCATGTCGGGTTCCTTACCCAGCGCTTCGCCGATGAACCTGGCCATCGCTACCAGGCTGTTGCCCTGCCCGTAGGCCAGGTTGATGGTGTGATTGGCGATTTCGCCGCCGACCAGTTTTTCGATGCCGCTGGCGACGCCGCGTACACAATCATCAATATAGGTGAAGTCCAGCACTTTGTCCTCGCCATAGACGGTGATGGGACGGCCGTTATTTATCTCACGAATAAAATGCGGAATCACTCGTAACATGCGCTCGATGTCGTTATCGTAACGGCCGTACACATTGCTAAACCGGAACACCAGGTATTTCAACCCGTAACACTGAGCATACGAATAAATCAACGCCTCGCCGGAGATTTTGCTGGCCGAATACGGGCTTTCGGTGAAGGCAAAATCGGCATACGATTCCTCGGTAATGTAGCGGTGGATGTCGCCGTACACCTCGCGCGAGCTGCTAAAAATGATGGGAATATCATTTTGGCGGCAAAATTCCAGCACATTAAAGGTCATATTGATATTTTCTAACGCGCGGTGGGGCTGCTGCACCAACTCATGCACCTTGGCATGGGCGGCAAGATGCACCACCAGATCAATATCGCCTGGGTACTCCACGCCAATGCCGCCTTTGTGATTGCGGTAGGGAGCGCTTAAATCTTGCAGCAATGTTTCAATGTCGTTTGTCCAGGTATTCGGCCGTTTATCAACGCCAAAAACATAATGTCCTCGTTCCTGCAAATACAGGCCCAGGTTTGTGCCAATCTGTCCGCTAGAACCGGTAATTAAAATACGCATAGGATGTTCCTTTGTAAATGGGACGCAGAAATTCGCAAAGAAGCGGAGATACGCGGAGAGAAAAGGAGAAAATCCGTGTTCATCTGCGTTAATTCGCGTCCAACTTCCATTTATCTGTGGTGGGTAAATACCCGTGAAGTCTCCTCGTATCCGTTCAGATGGAACAGAGAGTTACACTAAGGGGGCGTTCGTTTTTAACTTTTCGATTTTAGATGACATGTTTCGGGAATTCCGATTCCCGAAACACCAAAGTTATTTACGATTGAACCCTAAGAATACACAGCATTACCCTAAAATATCTTTTCTCTGTGAATCTCCGTGGTGTCTCTGTGAACCTCTGTGTAACTGAACGCTTATGTCTCCTCGTATAAAGTAATTCCATAAATAGTTCTCAAACAATTGAATAGCGGGTCAGCATCATAGGGGTACATCCCAACATCAGATACAATTTAT
>JANTHP010000094.1 GCA_024762395.1 Anaerolineae bacterium
TTCAGGTGTCCCCCTTAGATTTGTCAAATTTAGTCTGGTAAGCGCCTGATCATGCTAGAAAATTTGACAAATCTTTTCGACAACGCTGTATAGTTACGATTTTTTAACGTTTTTAGCCTGGAAATCCGTGTTTATCTGTGTTAATCCGTCTCCTGTCAAGGTTTTCAGACTTTTCCGACAGCCTGCTAGTCTCCAGTTTTCCCAACTTACACGGTCTTTAAGTATTCGCGCACCAGTAAAGCGGCCGTCGCCCCTTCACCGGCGGCGGCGGCGACCTGCTTGGTGCTACTCTGGCGCACGTCGCCGGCGGCAAAGATGCCGGGGACGCTGGTGGCTAAAATTTCGGGTTCACGGCCGTTTGCGAACAGCTTGTTTGCCAACCCGGCGTGCAACAAATCATGGCCGGTGAGAATGAACCCCCACTTGTTCAAAGCGACGCCGCTGTCGGCCAAAAAGCCGGTGTTGGGAACCTGCCCGATAAAGATGAACGCGCCGTCGGCGCTCATTTCGCTCGTTTCGCCCGTCTGGTTGTCGCGCAGGATGAGTTGGTTCAATTTGGCACTCTTGCCTCTAAATTCCTGCACCTCTGTGTGCCAGCGCACCGCGATTTTGGGATCGGCCATTACCTTTTCCTGGATGACCTTGCTGGCGGTAAATTCGCCGCCGCGCGTTAAAATCGTCACCTTGTCGGCGAACTTACGCAGCAGCAGGCTCTCCTCTGTGGCGCTGTTGCCGCCGCCGATGACGACGACATGCTTGCCCTTGTAAAACGGGCCGTCGCAGGTAGCGCAGAAATGGATGCCTGCGCCCAAATAGTCATCCTCGCCGGGGACGTTGAGCCGTTTGTAGCGGCTGCCGGTGGCGATGAGTAGGGCGCGGGCGCTGTATTCGCTGCCGTCGCCGGTAAAAACGCAGTGGTAGTTGTCATGGCTGTGGATGCGGGTCACGTCTTGCGCTTGCAGCAGTTCCACGCCGAACCGTTCAGCCTGGCGGCGCAGCCGGTTGGCGAATTCCAGGCCGGGGATACCGTCGGGGAAGCCGGGCATGTTGTCCAGCTTTTCGGTTCCGGCGGCCTGCCCGCCCAGCGCGGCCCGTTCGATGACGAGGGTGTCTATCCCTTCGCGGGCGGTGTAGAGGGCGGTTGTCAGCCCGGCGGGGCCGCCGCCAATGACGATGAGGTCGTAGTGGGAACGGCTGGCGCTGGTTTTGAGGCCCAGTTTGGCGGCTAATTCAGCGTTGCTGGGTTCGGTAAGGAAGGAGCCGTCTTCAAAAACGATGGTGGGGATGATGCGACGGCCGTTATTCATTTCGATCACCGTTTGTTCGGCGGCGGCATCTTGCTCGATGTCCACCCAGTTGTAGGGGATTTGATGTTCACCCAGGAACTGTTTGCTGCGGCGGCAGTCGGGGCACCAGTGGGCGCCGTACAGGGTAATGTTTGCATTTGTCATGATTCGTTTGAGTCTCCCGTAAATGATTTTCAGCGTTTCAGCGCTTCAGCATTTCTGACAATTAGCTAGAAACGCTTGCTTGTTGTTAAGACGCCGAGTAGGGAAGGATTCTTACAGAGTACGATACAATTACGTCATGCAGGATAGGCCGCCGCTGGCTTACGGATTGCTGCCTTTGTGGGAGATTCAAGGCGTATACGGATTGTGCGTGACCCTGTTAAGTGTGATGTTATTGGCGGCGATGGGTTTGGGAAGGAAACGGCCGTCTCCCATCATGAATCAATATCTTCTTTAATCAACCCTGCCCGGTACGCCTTTAGCAGTGACTTCAAATCCGCGATCCGTTTTTTGATTTCCTGGCCTAAATCTGTATCTTCTACGTAAATTCGGCTGCGATTCTGTTCCAAAATATCCGTTTTAGAATGAATATCAATCCCTTCTTCAATCGCCTTTTGCGTAGAGACAAACGGTTCGTGCGAAGCCAACAGCAGGCCATACGAATTGTAAATTAGCGTGTACCCGGCGATGCCTGTCTTGGCTTGATACGCTTTGGACATGCCGCCATCAATCACCAACAACTTCCCTTTGGCCTTGATGGGGCTTTCGCCATGCTTGACTTCTACCGGCACATGCCCGTTGATAATGTGCGCTGTCTCCGGATTGAGACCAAACTCCTCTAAAATTTTGCGCGCCGTTCCCCGTTTATCACGCAGGCGGTAATAGGGGTTTTTGTTTTCTATGTGGGTTTCCTTTTCCGCAAGGAAATAGCGTTCAAAAGTCGCCATTTTATCTTTGCCAAACAAGGGTGAACGGCCGCCGCTCCACAAATACCAAATAGCGTCTAAACCATATAATTTACGGTCCATGTCCTGGTCAAAATAGCCCTGCCGCGCCAATCGCTCGACGCGGTCCATGTAAACCTTGCCCGCATATTCTTTTCCGCGCAGTTTCAAGGCCATAAATGAGCCATCGTCATTCATGGCAATGCAGCCGTGGAAAAGTAAATTGCCATTGTGGACGAGATACAAGCTGCCTTTGGAGAACAAAAAGCGCGCGTGCTGCTGTAGTTTATTGCTGTTAATGAAGGATGACCGCAGCCGATTGACAACGGCTTGTTCCTCTTCGCTTAAGGCATAAGGGTCGTCAGGGTTAATGGTGGGGAAATTTTTGTCCAGTAATTCATATTCCTGCCCATTTAGACGTATTGTGCCTTTTTGGTAATCAATTTTATCCAGCAGAAGGCGGTTTTCCATGTTGTAATGGGGGCGGCGTTGAATAATTTGGCCTTCTAATTTGAATTGGATGATGGCGATGGCTTTTTGCATCCGGGCCATAAGCTGGATTTCGTTGTCGGTGAATTCTTCATCTTCGTTCCTTTTAGGTTTGAATAAGGCGCACGTGCCATTTCCATACACGTCCAGAGCGAAGGAGGCTAACGGCAGCAGGCTGATGCCGTAGCCTGTCTCCAAAATTTCCATATTGCCATAGCGCAGGCTGATGCGGATGACGTTGGCCATGCAGGCTTCGCTGCCGGCGGCGGCGCCCATCCACAAAATATCGTGGTTGCCCCATTGAATATCAATTGAGGGATGCTGCATCAATTCGTCCATGATGATGTGGGCGCCGGGGCCGCGATCGTAAATGTCGCCGATGATGTGCAGCCGGTCTATGGCCAGCCGTTGGATTACCTCGGCCAGGGCGACGATGAAGTCGCCGGACTGCCCGATGTCTACGATGGTATTGATGATGCTTTCGTAATAAGCGATCCGATTTCTGATGTCTTCTTGCTGGTGCAGCAGTTCTTCCAAAATGTCGGCGTAGTTGGGCGGCAAAGCGGCGCGCACTGTAGATAAGGAGTATTTGGAGGAAACCGAACGGCAAACTTTGATGAGACGGAATAGTGTTAAGCGGAACCATTCGGTTTGATCTTCTACTTGTTCTAAAAGGAGGGGGAGTTTGCGGCGGGGGTAGTAGATGAGGGTGGCCAATTCGCGCCGTTCGCGTTCGGCAAGGCTGTTTGCGAACATTTCGTCTATTTTGCGTTTAATGGAGCCGGAGCTGTTTTTTAGAACGTGGGAGAAGGCTTCGTATTCGCCGTGGATGTCGGAGATGAAGTGTTCGGTGCCTTTGGGCAGGTTGAGTTTGGCGCTGAGGTTAATGATTTCGGTGGAGGCGGCCTGGATGGTGGGGTATTGTTGGGCTAAGAGTTGTAGATATTTGAGTTCGCTGGGCGACATGTCCATGTTATGGTTCCTTGTACAAATGGGTTTAGTGGTTACATAGTAGGATAAAGGATTTTAACGGCCGTTGCCACTTTTTGGCTGTGGTGATTGGCTACCGGAAGTGACGGTCACTTACTAAATATCGTGGCTTTGGCTAACACCTCTGGAAAAAGTGACTGTCACCTGTATGGTTACGGTGATTTTTTGACAGGGAAACGGCCGTTTGTTAGAATCCACCCACTTAAAAAGTGTAAATGCCCCGCCCCCTTCGTCTAGCGGCCCAGGACGCGGCCCTCTCAAGGCCGAAACAGGGGTTCGAGTCCCCTAGGGGGCATCAAAAGACCTGATTTTCAGGTCTTTTTTGTTGTCGGGAGCGCACGGCCGTTCCCAGGCCGGCAGGCGCTCATATCAAATACAACACAAACTCACCCAAGCAAGTTATAATCGTCGCGCTATGATTTCAGCCGAGGCAGCGAACAAATCCATCACGAAAAACGGCCGTTCCCGGCGCATCCTCATCTTCTTTGGCGGCGTCATCGGCCATTTCATCTGGTGGGATGTGTTGATGGGGCGCGTACCGCTGGTGCGCAACTGGGTGCGCCAATCGCGGCCGGAACGGTTCCGCCGTTGGGCGCGTCGTTTTCGCGTTTTGGCCGTAGACATGGGCGGCGTGATGATTAAGCTGGGCCAGTTCTTCAGCTCCCGCGTGGATGTGCTGCCGCCCGAAATCACTGACGAGCTGCAAGGGTTGCAAGATGAAGTGCCGCCGGAAGCGTGGCCGGATATCCAGGCTGTTTTGCGCGCCGAGTTGGGGACGAGTAACGGCCGTTTTGCCCGCATTGAGGAAGAGCCATTGGCGGCGGCGTCATTGGGGCAGGCCCATCGCGCCTGGCTGCCGCCCAATGAACCGGGGAAGACGTTGGGTGAATCGGTGGTGGTGAAGGTGCAACGGCCGTTCATTGAGCAAATCGTCCGCACTGACATGTCCGCCCTCAAAGTCGTCGCCCGTTGGACGATGTACTACCCGCCCATTAGCCGCCGCGCCGATGTCCCCGCCCTCATGGAGGAGTTTGGCGCGACCCTGTGGGAGGAGTTGGACTACGTTTCCGAGGCCGATAACGCCGAGCGATTCGCCGAAATGTACGCTGGCAGCGAGGAAATTATCATTCCGGCCGTTTACCGCGAACACTCAACCGCGCGGGTGATTGTGTTGGAAGATGTGGAAGCGATCAAAATAACTGATACGGAAGCGATGGCAGCGGCCGGTATTGACCCTAAATTGGTTGCCGAACGGCTGTTGGAGACCTATTTCTTGCAAATTTTCAAGGAAGGTTTTTTTCATGCCGACCCCCATCCCGGCAATTTGTTTGTACGGCCGTACCCCGAAAGCATCTGGGACCCCAGCGAACCGCGCCAATTTTGGCTCGTCTTCATAGATTTTGGCATGGTGGGGCGCGTCCCCGATTTGATGGGCGACAATTTACGCAAAGTGCTTGTCAGCGTTACCCAGCGCGACGCGCAGCAGATAACTGAAGCGTACAACGATATGGGCTTTTTTCTGCCCAACGCCGATTTGGACCGCATCACCGAAGCCCAAAATAAGGTGCTGGATCGCATTTGGGGACGCAATTTGCTGGAATTGGCCCGTCCTGACCCGCAGGAGATGCAGGAGCTGGGCTTTGAGTTCCGCGACTTGCTGTTTGAATTTCCATTCCAGGTCCCGCAAGATTTTATTTATCTGGGCCGCTGTTTGGGGATGGTGTCGGGGTTGGTCTCGCTGTTGGACCCGGAGATTAACCCCTGGTATCAGATTGAGAAGTTTGGGCAGGAGCTTATTCAAAGCCAGGATGTGCGCGAGTTTAGTGTGGAAGCGGCGTGGCAGTTGGTACGGCCGTATCTCTCCACCCCCATCCGCGTCCAAAAATTGCTGGCTACCGTTGAAAAAGGACGCCTGCAAGTCCAATCTGTACCCGATCGGGAAACCTTACGCCGTTTAGACCGCATCGAAAAACGACTGGGCCAAATCGCCTGGAGCATTTTCGGCGCAGCCGGCATGATTTCGGCCGCATTGTTTTACTTGTTTAGGCGTAAAGGGGAATGAGGTTGGGGGGCGTGAAGCGTAATGCGTGAAACGTGAAACGTGATGCGTGAAGCGTGATGCGTGATGCGTCTTCGGCTGCGTTTTACGAACTGCTTCGCTGACACGCTGAAATGCTGACACGCTGACAAGCTGAAATGCTGACAAGCTAATCACCAGCGGAAAATGCGCCAGCGCAGACCCGGACGGCGCAAATAAGCGATATTTTCACTCAATCGGGCGGGGCGAAAGCCAAAAATCCGCAGTACCGAATCATATTCCGCTACTTCAGGCACAAAGAACCGGTCTACAAAATAATGGGTGATGGGGGGACGCCACCACCATCTAAAAAGCGCCCTGGAAACAGGATGTAAAATGAGCATGGGGATGGGCAGTGGGATGCGGGAACGGTTGGCGGTTGTAAGTAATTGGCGCACCATTTCACGGTAACGGATTTGCTCCTCGCCGGCCAATGAAACGGTTTTGTTGATGAGATCGTCCCGATCTAATGAGTTTATCAGGCAGCGCGCATAATCTTCTACCCATAATGGCTGCATCAATACGCTGCCGCCGCCAGGCAGCCATACAAAGGGCCATGTCCAGATGGCTAATGAGACAATGAGTTCGGTAAACAGGTCGCCATGGCCGAATAATGATGTCGAGCGCAGGATGGTGTAGGGGATGCCGCTTTGACGTACCAGTTGTTCCACTTCTCCTTTGGCCTGGAGCAGTGTGTGCAGCGAATGATGGTCTGCCCCCACCCGGCTGGGAACGAGCAGGCGCGTAACATGTGCCCGGCGGCTTTCTTCGATGAGCCGTTTTGTGCCTTCGATGTCTACTTGCTGCAGCAGCCGGGTGCGCCCGCGCGATTCGGCGCCAGCGAGGTGAATGACGGTGTCTACGCCTTCTAGTTGCTCGCGCAGGGCCAGGTTGTTTTTGATACGGCCGTCATACGCTTTAGCTTCTTTGCCGGCTCGTTCCAACTGAGCCATAAGGGAACGGCCGATAAACCCGGTGGCGCCTGTTACCAAAATCATGCGGCAATTGTAACCTCAGTCCAGAGCGTTGGCATCAACTTGAGAAGTCACTATAATCGCCGCTTAAGTTTGAGAAAATTTAAACAATTGAAGTCGTAGTTGTATGATGGCATAAGTGACGAGAAGGATTCCGTTTCGCTATGAAGCAGTATTTACTTAGGATTCTTAAAGAAGAACCGTATCGCAACATTCTCTATTTGGTTAGTTTGATCCTTGTGAGAGCGGGAATCCAAATTGCTTTATACCAGCAAGGATTTATTAGTGTTGCCGCTGATGAATTTGCCCGGGGAATTCGCGCCGCTAAATGGGCAGAAAATCCTCAAATTGATGTTTTAACTGATGTTCAAGGCGTTTGGTTGCCATTTGAGAAGTATGTAAATGGTCTATTGTTGATGGTTTGGCCGGATGTAATTCTAGCTCCACGCGTGACGGTTTTTATTGCTTCATGCTTATTACTTGTTTCGATTTATCTGCTAACCTACTATTTATTCAATAATTTCGCAACCGCTGTACTAAGCTCTTTATTCATAACCTTTCAGCCATGGTATGTGTGGTTAAGCGGCACGCCCATGTTGGAAATGTATTATTTTGCCTGTTTTTTTGCCGGTTTGCTTTTTATCATCATCTGGCTTAAGGAATTCCGCAGAAGATACTGGTTTTGGGCCGGGGTTTGTTTTTTGTTGGCCAGTGGATTTCATGTTCAAAGCTGGACTTTGATCAATTTGGTTAATTTGCTTACATTACCTTATTTTTACAGATTTATCCGGCAGAGAGAATATCTGAATTTGACAAAGTTGATTGTCTATTACGCATTAAGTAATGGGGTAATAATTAGCTTTACTTTGATTGAGTTTTTCCATACAGGTACTGTGTTTGCCTTTTTAGCTAACCACACTTCCTACTCCAAATGGTATTATAATGGATATGATGTGCCGATTTGGCAAAAGCTTTCGTACTATTCAAAGATAGTGGTTCGAAATTCCAGCGTTATCGTGTGGTTATGCTTATTTATTGCGCTGATATTTTTAGGGAAAGACAAAGAGCGGGGATGGAAACTGTTCCCACTTCTGCTTGCAGTTTTGGCGCTTCTCCTTAACAGCGTAATGAATGCCTTCTCAGGGCCGCCTTCTGCCGCGCCTGGTCGTTATTCTTTGTTTTATGTTTTGACGTTATCGTTCTATGTAGGTTATGGTACGTATCGCCTGTTCACATTGCCGTGTAAACAGGTGCGGCAGCTAATAAGATATTTTCCCGTTGTAATAGCCGTTTTTTTATTCTCGTATGGCTTGTGGTGGGGAGCATATCGTATTCCCGATTACCCGCAGGGTATGCCATTAGACGCTGTTGAAGTGGGGGAAAGTTTGAATGTAATGTTGAACGACGCCCCAGGCATTTACATGGTTGAACTACGCTATTGGGAATTTTTAGCGGTTGATCTTACTTCTAGGCATTATGATGAAATTATATTTGATAGGGAAAAGAACTTGCGCGATCGTAATACGCCATCTGTTTTTTTGCAGGAAAGCGCTGATGTTTGCGAGAGTTTGTCAATTCAGGACTTAAGGTACGTTGTATTAAAAGATGAGAGTTTGAAGCTTCGGGCACACCAAATAGACATTCTCAAGATGCGTCAAGATGTGGGAGCGTGGACGATTTATGAAGTCATTCCAGAATCTGAACGTGCTTTTCAAACGTGTGGATGAAGTGGTTTATCGACCAAGAGCAAAGTATTTAGCATGACAAGATTTTGTGTTATCGGGCCAACTTACCCTTATCGTGGGGGTATTTCACATTACACGACACTGTTAGCACGCCATTTGCGCGAGGAGCATGAGACGTTGTTGATTTCGTTTTCGCGGCAGTATCCGGCCTGGTTGTTTCCGGGGCGGAGTGATCGTGATCCTAGTGAACGGCCGTTACGCACCGAAGCTGAATATCTGCTGGACCCGCTCAACCCGCTAAGCTGGCGTCGCACGCTGCGCCGCATTCGTGAATGGCAGCCGGATGTGGTTGTCATTCCCTGGTGGGTTCCCTTTTGGGCGCCGGCGTGGACGGTGTTGGGGCGCGGGATCAAACGATTGCCCAATCAACCCCAATTGATATTCATCTGCCACAATGTCTTGCCGCATGAGCCTGGGCGGTTTAGCAAAATCTTGTTGCCAATGGCGCTGAAAATGGCGCTGTCTGCCGGCGATGGCTTTGTCGTGCATTCGGAAGCGGACAAGGTGATTTTGAACCGTTTTTTCCCACACCGCCAAATTACGGTGTCGCCGCATCCAACCTATGCAGCGTTGGGGCAAGTGGAGATGGCTGAATTGCCCGTGGATTTACCCGGTGACCGGCCATTATTGTTGTTTGCTGGTTTTGTACGGCCGTATAAAGGGTTAGATATTCTATTGGATGCCTTGCCGTTCGTATTGGCAAAATGTCCGGTTCACTTATTGGCAGCCGGTGAATTCTGGGAAGGAACAGAGGCGTATAAAAAGCAAATTGAACAATTGCATTTGCAGCCACATGTAACATTGCTTGATGAGTATTTACCTAATGAGACCCTGGCGGCCTGCCTGGAACGATCGGATGTGGTTGTTCTGCCCTATCGCAGCGCAACACAAAGCGGTATCATCCAATTAGCGTTTGGGCAGGGGAAACCGGTTATTACAACAGATGTGGGAGGATTGGCTGAGGTTGTGGAAAACGGCCGTACCGGGTTAGTTGTGCCGCCGGAGGATCCGCAGGCGCTGGCAGAAGCGATTGAACGGTTTATTATTGACGGCTTGGGAGATGTGTTTGAAGCGAATATCAAGCAGGAAAATGGTCGCTTTTCTTGGCAACGATTGATTGCGCAATTAGTTATGCTAACGGAGAGTTAGATTATGTCTGATATTGCCATCATTATCCCCAGTCTTAATTCTCCTTTTATTGACCGAACTATCTCAGCGGTTCTAGCGCAGCAAGATGTGGCGGAAACGTGGGAAATTATCGTTGTTGGTAAAGATGATCCCGGTCTTGTGCCATCTCATGAAAAGATTCGGCTTATAGACACAGAACAACCAGTTTTTGCCGCAGTGGCACGAAATTGGGGAACGGCCGTTACCGATGCCGCCCTTCTAGTATTCTTAGACAGTGACTGCTTGCCCACCCCCAATTGGCTCCACGAGCATATCGCCGCCCACAAGGCTGGACATCCTGTTGTGAGTGGCAGCGTACTTGCGGCTGGCCTTAACTACTGGCACCTAACTTATAATTTAACCTTATTTCATGAGGTGCTAGATAGCAATCCTAGCGGTCCGCGTGATTTTTTAGCTACGCTTAATCTATCAGTAGAACGCTCAGTAATCGAAACTGTAGGGGGAATGGACGAAAAAATCAACCGTGTTGAAGATGTGGACTGGACAACCAGAATGCGTAGAGCTGGCATCCAGCCTTATTTTTGGTCAAAAGCAGCTATTACACATGTACATAACCGCACCACCTGGAAAGCCGTTTGGCATGATTGCGCTTTATCAGGTTACCACATGAGACAATTAAGGCTTCAACATCCAGATTTATTACAAGCCCCAAAAATTTTGCGTTTCCCGCACCTTGTTTGGTATCTTTCCCCCCTTATCGCGGCTTGGGCAACAGGGCGTATTGTTTGGAAACGGCCGTTACTAGTTCGGCATCATTGGCATACACTTCCAGCCATTTACTTCACAAAAATCGCCTGGTGTTGGGGGGCAAGCCGGAAAGCCGAACCTTAATATGGATAAATCTAAAATGACTTTACCGAATTTTCTCATTATTGGCGCCGCTAAATCGGGCACTAGCGCCCTATATCGCTACTTACGCCAACATCCTCAAATATACATGAGTCCAGTAAAAGAACCGCATTTCTTTGGCTACGAAAATGCCCCCCCCAACACACAAGGACCTGACGATTTCGTCAACACAGCAATCACAAACATTAGCGATTACACAGCCCTATTTGACGGCGTAACCACAGAAAAAGCAATCGGCGAAGCATCCCCCACATACATTCATTTACCCCGGGCTGTTGAACGCATTCATCATTATATTCCTAATGCTAAGCTCATCGCCATTCTCCGCCACCCAGCAGATCGGGCATTTTCAGCATACATGCATGTCGTTCGCGATCAACGAGAAACCGCCGTAGATTTTGCCCAAGCTCTACAGCTAGAAGAAAAACGTATTAGTCGAAATTGGGGGCCGATTTGGCATTACAAGCAAGTCGGACACTATTACAAGCATCTCAAACGATACTACGAACAATTCAACACACACCAAATCCGCGTCTACCTCTACGATGATTTTAGCGCTGATCCCATCCGTGTGCTTCAAGACATCTTCCGTTTTTTAGGCGTGGACAAAACCTTCATCCCAGACATGCGTCACAAAGCCAACGTTTCTGGCGTGCAAAAAAACAAATTCACCGCCATTTTGATTAACACCTTCTTCAATCGCCCCAACCCTGTTCGATTTATGGCCCGCCACCTGCTTCCTGAGGAATTAAGATGGCAATTCACAACCAATATACGTAATCGAAACCTGCGTCGGCAAACGATCCCGCCCGAAATAAGGCGTGAACTTACAACATATTTTCGGGATGACATTTTACAATTACAAGAGCTGATCGGGCGCGATCTATCCTCCTGGCTAAACTTATCTGACGCACCCTTGGAAAAATCTAATTAGCGAGTGTACCTCATGACCATGCCAAACTTTCTCATCATCGGCGCAGCCAAATCAGGAACCAGCGCTCTTTGGAAATATCTACCCCAACACCCTGATGTGTACATGAGTCCTAAAAAAGAACCCCACTTCTTCGCTTATGAAAACGAAACTCCCGATGCAAATGGCCCTGGCGACTACACAAAATTCGCCAAAACAACACTAGCTTCCTACCAGGCGCTCTTTGATGGCGTCACCACTGAAAAAGCCGTGGGGGAAGCTGCTACAACATCGCTCTACATGCCCCAGTCAATTAAGCGAATTCAACATTACATACCCAACGCAAAATTTATCGCCATTTTACGCCAGCCAGCCGACAGGGCCTATTCATCTTTTATGCATCTAATTCGTGATCATCGTGAACCTATTACCGATTTCCGCAAAGCGCTTCAATTGGAATCAGAACGGATCGCACAGCGCTGGGGATTTATGTGGCATTACACCCAGATGGGATTTTATTATGAACAAATCAAACGCTTTTACGATCACTTCGATCAAGAACAGATCCGCGTGTATTTATATGATGAATTTAGCGCCGAGCCGCTAAGAATCATCCAGGATATTTATCGTTTCTTGGATGTGGACGACAACTTTGTGCCAGAAATGAGCGTGCGAGCGAATATGTCTGGCATTCAGAAAAACAGCTTGGTTGAAAAATTTATAGTTGGATTTTTCGACCGTCCTAATCCAATTCGATTCCTAGCGCGAAAATTGTTACCACTGCAGCAGCGTTGGCGATTTACAACAACTGTCAGGAATCTCAATTTAGAACGCAAAACGCTTTCACCGGAAATGCACTATGAGCTAACCCAATTGTTCCGTGAGGACATTTTGAAACTACAAGTTATTTTGGATAAAGATTTATCACACTGGTTAGTCTGATTGTTTTAACCCTGCTACCAGTCCGCGCATATATGCTCCAGTATGGGCGTGCATACGAAGATTGTCTTGTCGCGGCCAAACAGATCTTATCAAACCATGTGCAAACGAATAAATGACAAGGCTCAGAAAATGCAACCCTTTGGTGTGTTTTCGGAACAGGCGCATTTTGCTCCGGGCCCAAATATAAGTAAAACGAGCGCTGCCAGTGCTATGACTCACTTTGTGTTTCATTGTGGCTTCGGGTACGTACCATATTTTGTAACCCGCTTGTTGAGCGCGGACTGAAGTGTCTACATCATCATAATACAAGTAAAATTGGGTATCAAAAAGTCCCATTTGCTCTAATAGCTCTCGCCGCATAAGCATACCGCACGCCCAGGCAAAATCCACTTCCTTTGCTACGCTGTTTTCTGGAGCGTCGGTTTCACCTTCATGTGTATCATAAGCGCCAAAATCGAAACGTGATCGCATCCCGCCGGCGAACCAAATAGTGTCGGAGCGATCATAGTAATAAACTTTGGGGGTGACGATGCCAATTTGAGGGTCGTTTTCGGCGGCCTCAACAAGGAGCGAAATCATTGTTGAAGCAATGGTTATATCGTTGTTGAGCATTAATATATAAGCTGCATCTTGAGCTAACCCATACTCCATGCCCTTGTTGTAAGCGGCTGTAATGGCTCCGTTATTCCCTGTACGTACCTGAGGAATTTCGGGATAATTCCGGGCTAAAATGTCTGGTGAGCCATCTGTTGAACCATTATCAACAATAACGATTTTTAGGTTGGGGTAATCTGATGCCAGAACTGAATCCAGGCACTCAGAGGTGTCTTCTAAAGCATTCCAATGGGTAATGACAGCGTAGACTAACGGCCGTTTTTGCTGTTTATTTGTACTCAAATCGTCAACCCCCTTTTTTGAAGAGTCATGGCAGCCGCTTCAAATGAATCAACGGCTTGTTGATCTTGTATCCAATTAATTAGTTCTGCCATACCCTCTTTTAGTGATTTACGCGGTTTGTAACCTTGTGCTTGTAATTTTGTAATGTCCGCATAACAATGACGAATATCCCCGGCACGAAATTGATTTAAAATTATTGGTTCGGTGTCCACTTCCAGGCGATCAATAAGATTCTCCGCAATATTCAAAATAGAGGTTGGCGAACCTGAGCCAACGTTATACGATCCAGGCGCGAATTGTTTATCCATTGCTAAAATGCAAGCTTGCACAACATCTGAAACATGCACAAACTCACGCATTTGTTGACCATCTTCGAAAATAGTTGGGGGATTACCATTCAATAGGCGGCTGGCAAAAATTGCTGCGACGCCAGTGTAGGGATTAGATAATGCCTGACGAGAGCCATAGGCATTGAAAAACCTCAATGCCACAGCCGGAATTTGATAAGCTTCCCCAATCGCAAGACACAGTTCTTCTTGGGTTTTCTTAGCAATTGCATAAACGGAAGTAGCATGCATTGGTTTAGATTCCCGGGTGGGGACCGGTTTTAATTGTTTGTTGCAAGATGAAATGGGACATACCAGTTCCCATTCATGGTTATGCAATTGTTCGAGTGTACGCGGCTGGGGATATACACGGCCGTGTTCCGGGCACACATATTCTCCTTCCCCATAATTGGACATGGATGACGCCACAATGATTCGACTTACTCGCTCCCGGATAGTTTGGTTATTAGCAAGGATATCTAGCAATACGGCCGTTCCCCCGACATTAATATCTACATATTTCTGAATCTCATACATTGACTGCCCAACCCCCACAGCCGCTGCAAAATGATATACTACATCCACATCATGCAGCGCACGGACAAAAACGTCTGCATTGCGGACATCCCCCAAGATGTATTCCACATCCGAACGACAGTAATTCGGCCAACGCCCTTGTTCACGCAAAGCGCCGTGTACTTGAGGTTCCAAACTATCCAATACCCGTACCTGATGCCCATGATCTGCAAGCGCATCAACAAGGTGCGAACCAATAAACCCGGCTCCCCCAGTTATCAATACTCTTTTTCCCATTTAATCAACCTCCAAAATAAATACTCTCATGATAATCTCCACTATCTGTACAGTAGAACCAAAAGAAATTAGTAACTATACAGCGCTGCCGAGAAGATTTGTCAAATTTTTTAGCATAACCAGGCGTTGACCAGACCAAATTTGACAAATCTCAGAAGATACCTGAATAGTTACAGAAATTAACATATACAATTATACAGTCTGGCTTAGTCGTCTA
>JANTHP010000095.1 GCA_024762395.1 Anaerolineae bacterium
CAAAAATTGTTAAAATAATAGGTTGCCTCTGTATTAGCCTACTTGACTGGAATCGACTGAACTATACCTTTTTGGGGGGATATGTGGATTTACCCAAGCTTGAATCACGACGAATAAAAATAACGCTCAAACAGTAAACATTTGAGCAAATGCCTCGGCCCAAATAGCCAGAACCAGCAACCAAAGTCCGGTAAGAATAAGAATTACGCCACCCATGCGCTTGATTTTGTGTGTGCGCGTTTTCAGACTTTGGATGACATGCTCCTGAGCCGTGCCAATAGCGGCTAATAGGAACATCATCAGGAAAACAATAGTTAGCGCGGCGATAGCAAAGGCAGAAAAAGCAGCCGTTTGCCCGCCAACGACCAGTGCGTGCCCGGCCAAACCGGCCAGGATCGGACCTGTTCAACCAAACCCGGCCAGAACGTAACCGAAGCCGTACAGACCGCTGCTCAATGTTGAGTGTTGGCGACGCAGCCGGGCCTGGGTTTGCCAAAGGGGTTGTAGGAGAGTATCTAGCCAGGCGAAGTTAAGCGACCGTCCTCGTACCGGCCACACACCCAAGAGAATGAGCAAGAGACCAACGGCCGTTCGCAATAGTCTACCGGGTACGCTGGTGAATGTTATGCGGGCAAAAAGCGGCGCCGCGCCCAGTGCCAGGGCTGCGCCAGTCAGCAGCAGGAATAAGGCGGCCCCAAAAGCAAATGAGATAGAAAAACCAAATAGCCGGCGGGAGGGTTGCTCTTCTTCCGTGGCGTTTACCTCTCGTCCTAGCAGCGTGATCAATAATGGGAATGAACAAGGGGAAAAGAGCGAAGCAACACCAGCCAACACGGCCAATAACAAGAACCAAACACCCATGGTCGAAGGCAAGCCGAGGTGTGGGTAAAGTCGGAAACCACCATAGCCTAATCCGGCCAGAAAAACGATACCAGAAACGAGCAATAGATAGTTCCACAGACCCTTCTTGTATCTCACGGTTTAGTCTCGTTACTCCTCTGAAGCGCTTCCTTCTGTTTTGAAATACAGTGATGGTCGCCATACGAGCATATGACACAGCAGTCGCCGGGTAACGGCCGTAGTCGGGTACCGCAACTGGTACACGTATGAAAGACCAGTCAATAATCAAGTGGGATGTCCTGCATCTCCACGTGCCCGCATTCGGGGCAGGTTAAGTTGGTTCGGGTTACTATTCTTTTGTCCATGCTCGCATGGTACACCTTCCAGCGGCTGGAAGGTCAAGGGAAAAAGATGAAAGGGGGATGTGAGAATGAGCGTGCAGGTAGCTATTTATTTGCCCGTTCGCTCACCAGATGACAAACGCAGTTCTTGCCATTCACATCATCGGTGGGGAAGGTGAGACCGAGGGCATGTAATTCTCGCAGATCCACTTCCAGCCGTTGCAGTTCGGCAATACGTTGGCGAATTTCGGTCGCTTTTTCGTCGAGCATTTCCAAAACCACCCGGCAAGGCGCTTCCCGCCGGTCGCGTAAAGCCAGGATTTCGCCGATATCATCCAGCGTTAGCCCCAAAGTGCGCGCCCCAGCGACGAGTTTGATGCGGGAAACGGCCGTTTCCTCATAATCCCGATACCCGTTGGGCAGGCGCTTTGGCGGCGGCAGCAAACCAATTTCCTCATAATAGCGTATCGTTTTTGCCGACAAATTTGTGCGTTGTGACAGCTCTTTAATTTGCATAGAATCACCTTGAAGGGAATGTCTTACGCCTAGGCTGTTTTTGCAAGCGTTTCTCTCATTACGCCAGCCACGACGAAGCCGGATAGCAAGGTTAACCCACCGATGGCAGCAATTGCTGTCGAAATACCCAACGCGTCGGCCAGTAGTCCGGCCAAAAGCGCCCCGACAGCATAGCCGCCGTCCCGCCACAGCCGATACACGCCAACGGCCGATCCGCGCCATTCGGGATGAGCAACATCAGATATCGCTGCCAGCAGCGTTGGGTACACCATCGCAGTCCCTAAACCAAGCAAAATAACCCCGCCCAACCAGGTGCTGAAGTTGCGGCCGACGACCAACAAACCAATCCCAGCAGCTTGGGCCCACATCCCGGACGCAATCAGCCACTTGCGCCCCCACTTGTCGCTAAGCGCGCCAGTAAATAGTTGGCTCAACCCCCATACGCCAGGGTAGGTGGCGGCCAGCACAGCGATCTGTTCCAACGACATGTTGTTCGCAATCAAAAACAGCGGCAGCAGCCCCCACACCATGCCATCATTCAAATTGTTGACCATGCCTGCTTGACTGATGGAAAACAGGGTTTTGTCTTGCCAACTTGTGAGCAGCAGAATTTGGGCGAAAGATGGCTGATCATTCTTTGCCGCAGCGGGTTTGTCGCTGGTTTGGGCTTCTAGTTGGGTAAACGGCCGTGTTTCACTCACAAAGAAAAGCGAAAACAGTAGACCCAGTACGGCGAAAATAATGCCTGGGTAGAAAGGAAACGGCCGTACTCCATAACTTGCCGCCAGATACCCCGATCCCAGCGCCGCCAACGACACCGCCAGATAACCTGCAAACTCATTCAAGCCCATCGCCAGTCCACGCTGTTTGGGACCAACCAAATCAATTTTCATGATCACGGTGGTAGACCAGCATAAGCCCTGGTTCACACCCAGCAGCACATTGGCAAACACCACCCAGCCCCAACTCGGCGCCAAAATAATGAGAATCGGCACCGGCAGCCCAATCAGCCAGCCCGCAATTAAAACCGGTTTGCGCCCAATCTTGTCACCCAGGCGGCCGGCAAACAAGTTCGTGATTGCCTTTACCACCCCAAAGCTGATTAAAAACGAGAGCGTAATGGTGCGCGAGACAAGGCCAAACGCCTCCTCCGCCAGTAAGGGAACGACGGTGCGTTCTAGCCCCACCATGGCCCCCACAAAGGCGTTGACCACGATGAGCAAAGCAAACTGCTGCCAGTTCTGGCGTAACCCCAGTTGAATTTGTATGTCCCGTTTCTTCTTCATAGCCCGCCCAATAAATGATATTTGGAAGTATATGACGTCACTTCTAATGTTTCAAAAGCTTCGCTTGCTGTCGCCGCATCTGGCTGCTCTCCAGACCGAGCGACCCAGGCGTGGTCGGAAACCGGCTGAGCGGAGCGAAAGTCCTATGTCTAAAAAGCAAAACGGCCGTACTGTCCACACACAGTACGGCCGTTGCGAAGAGAAGAAACAGGTTGGGGGTTGCCTAATTCAACTTCACCCGCCGCAGCCGCAATGAATTCGTCACCACGCTAATGCTGGAGAAAGCCATCGCGCCCGCCGCCAGGATCGGGTGCAGCTGCCGCAAGAAATCGGGCGCCCAGGCGATGGGAGCCAGAACCCCGGCGGCGACCGGGATGAGAACGGTATTGTAACCGAACGCCCAACCCAAATTCTCCTTGATATTGCGCATTGTCGCTTTTGAGAGCTTGATCGCCTGAGATACGCTGCGCAGATCGCCGCGCATCAGAGTAACATCGGCCGCTTCCATGGCCACGTCCGTGCCTGTGCCAATGGCGATGCCGACGTCGGCCTGAGCCAGCGCCGGGGCGTCGTTAATGCCGTCGCCGACCATCGCCACCTTGTAGCCTTCTTCTTGCAATCGGCTGACATGGTCGGCCTTATCGCCCGGTAGCACCTCAGCAAAAACGCGGTCAATGCCCACCTCGGCGGCAATCGCCTGTGCCGTCGCTTCGTTGTCGCCAGTCATCATGGCTACCGTCAGCCCCATCTTGTGCATGGCGGCGATGGCTTCTTTAGAGCCTTCCTTGATGGTGTCGGCCACGCCGATGATAGCGCTGGCCTGGCCGTCGATGGCCAGCCACATGGCTGTCTTGGCCTCGTTTTGCAGCTGCTCCGCCTTGGGGCCGAGGCCATTAAGAGCCACATTTTCCCGCTGCATCAAACGCAGGTTGCCGATGAGGATGTGACGGCCGTCTACATCCGCCGCAATCCCATGCCCGGCAATTCCTTCAAAGCCCGCCGGTTCGCTCAAGCCCAGCCCTTTCTCCGTCGCCGAACGAACAATAGCTTCGCCCAGTGGATGCTCGGAACCGCGTTCCGCAGAAGCAGCTAACCGCAGCAGTTCCTCTCTGTTTACTGATGACTGATTACTGGCTACTACGTCCGTCACCGCCGGTTCGCCGCGCGTAATCGTGCCGGTTTTGTCCAGGATGATGGCGTTCAGCTTATGCGCCTGCTCCAGAGCGGCGCTGTTTTTGAACAGGATGCCATTCTCCGCACCTTTGCCGACGCCAACCATGATGGAAGTGGGTGTGGCCAGCCCCATTGCACACGGACAGGCGATGACGAGAACGGCCGTTAACCGAATCAACGCTGGTACAAATCCATCCGTCGCCCACCAAATGCCCAGCGTCAGCAGCGCAATCACAATCACGGCCGGAACGAAGTAGGCCGAAATCTGGTCTACCAACCGCTGGATGGGCGCTTTGCTGCCCTGAGCCTGCTCCACCAGCTTGATGATTTGAGCCAGGGCTGTTTCTTTGCCTACCTTCGTGGCTTCAAATTTGAGCAGACCTTGCTTGTTGATGGTCGCGCCGATAACCTCATCGTCCACATCTTTCTCAACAGGCATACTCTCGCCGGTGATCATGCTTTCATCAACGGCCGAATGTCCTTCGATGACCAGGCCATCTACCGGGATTTTCTCGCCGGGGCGAACGATGACGATGTCCCCTTGCACCACTTCGGCGATGGGGATGTCCAGTTCTTGCCCGTTCCGCACTACACGGGCGGTCTTGGCCTGCAAACCCATCAGCTTTTTGATGGCTTCGCTGGTGCGTCCTTTGGCGCGCACTTCCAGCAATTTGCCTAAAACGATGAGGGTGATGATGGCAGCGGCCGTTTCAAAATAAACAAACGTCCCCAAAGCGTCTGTGCCGAAAATGGAGGTGGCGACCAAAACGACAGCGCTGTAAACGTAGGCGACGGTTGTGCCCATCGCCACCAACACATCCATGTTGGCGCTGCCGTTTCGCAGTGCTTTGTAAGCGCCGGTGTAGTAATCCCAACCAACCCAGAACTGTACTGGGGTTGCCAGGATGAGGAACAGCCAGTTAACCCAGGGCGCGTGCGCCCACCCGCCAATCAGGCCAAAGTCGCGGCCCATTGTCAGAATAATGAGAGGCACAGAAAAAATAACGCCGACAATCAGCCGCCGCCATTGGTGTTGAATTTCCGCTTCGCGGGCGGCTGCTTCGGCGTCCTCCAGTTCCTCTTCCGAATCAGTTTCGACGACATCATAACCGTCCTTGCGGACGGCGGCGATCAAAACCGAGCGGTCGGTTGTGCCTGGGGCGTAGCTGACGGTGGCCCGTTCACTGGCGAAGTTAACGGCCGCTTCGATGACGCCATCTACTTTGTTTAGACTGCGCTCGATAGTGTTAGCGCAGTTGGCGCAAGTCATGCCTACCAGCGGTAATTCCAGGGTGGCGGTAGGAATCTGGTAGCCAGCTTTTTTGACGCGAGAAACGACCTCGGCCGCAACGTCTTGCAATGAAACGACGGCCGGGTCGTAAGTGAGGGTGACTTTTTCGCTGGCAAAGTTGACGACGGCATCGGTGACGCCTTCGACTTTTTTGGAATTGCGCTCAACAGACGCTACGCAGTTGGCGCAGGTCATCCCGATAACGGGAAATGTGATTTGTTGTTCGGACATGATGTCCTCCGTAGAGCTAGAGGGATTTCTTCCTCTAGCTCTTGCTCTAAACTCTAGCTGAGTTGGATGAGACCCTCAGGCGGGTAGTTGATCTCTTGCAAGACGGCTTGAATCTTGTCCCAGGTGGCCGGGTCATCCCAGGCTACCGTTACTTGCTTACTTTCCTGTTCAGCCTTGACGCTGGTTACGCCAGCCAAATCGCCGACTTCCATCTCGATGGTGTGGGTGCAGTGGCCGCAGCTGATGTTGGGAACGGTAAAGGTTTTGCTTGTCATGATTTTTGTGTCTCCTTGTGGATAGATAAATTGAGTTTGGTGGACATTTCAAACACGGCCGTCACTTCTTGCAGCATCCGTTCACGCTCGGCGATGTCGGGGCCGCGCACGGCCGTTGTCATGCACGTGCGTAAATGGGTGTCCAGCATCATGTGGCTGACCTTGTTGAGCGCTGCCTGCACGGCCTGGATTTGGCGGATCATATCAATGCAATACGCATCTTCCTGAACCATCCGCTCAATGCCGCGAAGATGACCGGCCGCGCTGGCGAGCCGCTGGGTGACTGATTGTCGTGTTTGTTCGTCCATCTTTTTTATCCACCCCCCTGGGGAGGGGGTATGTATTAATTTTAGAAGATGGCTAGGGTGGGGGAAACGGCCGTTTGGCTATGCCCAACTTACGCCATTTGGCCTATTAGTCTTTCTTTGTACGAGGTACCTGGGTAATACCCAAAGACTTGGGAAACGAAAGAAGGCTCAGTGAAAACTGAGCCCTCTTCGGATACCTAATGGTAGACGGATTCATCTATCCCACTTGCGTTCCCAAGTGCCGTCATCCCACTCGATGTGGGAGCCGTGGTCTTTTCCATAACGATCGTCCCGGCGGAAGTTATCGCCGCCCAAGTCTTGGTCGAAACCTTCATTACCGTGATCGTCACTCCACTTTGTCCATCCACCACCTACATCGCGGCGCCACTCGTGCCTGCCGTCATTGTAGGTTCGCTCTGGGCCTCTGTTGGACACTGATCTCACCTCCTTTCCGAATGGTTTATAATGTTAGTGTAGGGCAGTACATGGAAAACTCAACAGAAACGTATAAATTTTATTGTCAAGTTAGATTATGAAGCCAAACAGCCTTGCTGATATTTGCCGATCACACGGATTAACTCTGGCGGATTTAGCAAGAGCCAGTGGCGTGAGCCTGCCATCAGTAAAGCAACTTGAGCAAAACCCTCCCCGCAAGAAGAATACTTGGATTGCTTGGCAACGACGCATAACACGTTGGATACCTCTTTTAGGTCACGCTTTTCCAGATGTGCTAGAAAATCAAGCGTTTGTTAGGTGCCCACATGAAGTATCCGAAGATTTACTAGCAGCATACAATCAATGGGCAATCTCTGAAGCAACAGAATCTCGGGAAATCAGCATACGCGAATTAGAATTTCTCAGTAACGCGGACGAACTCGATGCAGAGGGAGACTGGAATAAGGCAGAAATCTGGGTTTCCCGTGCTGCTCGGCTTTTTCCCAGACACGACTCCCGCTGGGCATACCATCATTTTGCTATCGCACAATTACGAGTTAACAAAGGAGAACTGGATTCTGCAGAACGACTTATTGACAAGACCATTGTTCGGCACACAAGTGCTCTTGAACAGGCAGGGAAAACTTGGGAACCAAGCAGTTTAGCTTTGGCTAGATCAACCCGTGCTTGGTCACACTTCTTAAAAGGAGATTGGCAGTTATCGCAAGACGGATTTGATGAAACAATCATATTGGCACGTCGTTCAGACGATCATGATTTAGTAAATCGCGGATTACATATGAGTGCTCGCGCTCTCGCAGAGCCCTATATTATGCGCGCTTACTATTCAGAAAATAGTGAAAATCGACGGTTAAACACCAGGATCGTAGAAGAGAGTATCAGTAGGCTCCAGGCATCAATGGCGTTTGATAATATCGGTTCACCCCGCCATGCCTTTGGATTGTGGTATGAAGGTGTTCTAATTGGTTTGAGCGGTGATGTGATTGAAGGGAAACGCTTGGTTGAACGTGCCGAGTCTCAATTGCGAACAAATGCTGCAATAATTGCTGCATTATCACATGCTGGTCTTAGTCGGCTTCACTTTAACATACTTTCCACAGCCTGGGACTCTGGCACTTTCCGACGCTGTGAAACCGAATTACGAGATATGCTTCCAGCTTTAGCAGTAGAGAAATACCCATATGCTTATGCCGATACACTGATTACGTTAGCATATTGTCGCATTCAACAAAGCAATCTTTTAACAAAACAAATTGAAACTGCTGACTTATTGTATCTAGCCCTTATCATACACCCATATCCACAGCATGAATTATGGAAAGCGGGTAAATACTTACTGACAGAAATTGTTTTACCTTCATTCTCAGATGATGAACTTATGGTTTATCAAAGCGGTCTGCGTGATCGTATCAATAATGGTGAAAACCATTTTGCGTATCTACAACACTGGCAATTTGACCTTAGTCCGCTAGAAAAGCTTCTTAATACAGGGTAAAGGGGCTGCCTAATAAGTGGTTGCCTGTACAATGGAAACAAACTATGATCGCGCCTTTTGTCGTTGGCCTGGAGCCATGCGCGATGTCCGCGCCGCTGGTTGCCGTTGGCGAACTGTTTTCAGGAACGCCCCCGTTTGTAAAATAGGGACTAGCAAGCTCAGAATCAGAAAAGGGTAGCGGAACCAGTTTGGATTATCCGGTACGCGCCGGTGAAAAGAGACGGTGTAATGGAGGAATAGAAAATAGAGCGTGTGTAAAACCACCAGATAAAAGACTGTGTATGAGCCATATTGCAGCCATTTCCAGGCGGAAGCGCCCAGCCGGTTTACGGCCCAATTTGAAGATGTAGCTACCAACGCCAACGTTAGCAAGACGGCGACCATGCCAATCAGATTGGATAGGCCAAATCCTGGCTCAAGCCGGGCCAGACGATCTAATTGGGGAATGTATTCATAGCCCAGGAAGCGCCACACGTCCCAGCGCGCCCAACCGTTCCAGATTAAAAACGTATGCAGGAAGGTCATAATGCCAAACCAGATGCCTGCCTCGCGCCGCCAGGGAACGAGCTTCCCCGCTGGCGGCCATAGTTTAGCCAACGGGCCAATGACCATCGTGAAAAAGAGGAGCAGGAAGCTGCTATCCCCGACTGCCCGCCAGAAACGCATTTCCGGGTCCCAGTCGAGACGGCCGTACCAAAATGGTAACGCCAAAACAACCGTTAAAATGCCGGTGATTAGATGACGATAGAAAGTTTTTTTCTTCTGCATGTCATAGTTCCCTTGAAATAATATGCCCTGGACGCCACTGGCGCATTAGCCATAAGGCCAGCAGCAGAATGACCAGCGCTGCCAGTTGTGCCTGGCGGATGCTGCCGGCCACGACGATACTGTCGCCGCGAAAGGTTTCTAGGAAGAGGCGGCTGACGGCCGTCAAGGCCCCAAATGCCAAAAATACAAAGCCGGCGAAGGAGCTGCGCTTTCGAATCCGCCAAATGAGGATGAAAACGGCCGTTGCCAGCAATATCTCATAAATCTGCGTCGGGTGT
The DNA here is from genome assembly GCA_024762395.1 of Anaerolineae bacterium. Taxonomy (GTDB): domain Bacteria; phylum Chloroflexota; class Anaerolineae; order Promineifilales; family Promineifilaceae; genus JACKCC01. The sequence goes on from JANTHP010000095.1 coordinate 9,259, forward strand.
CGGGTGGCGTCCCACAACTCAATCGCCCAGAGGACGCTAGTTGGCGCGCCGAAGGCATCGCCGCTGGCCAGGTGCGCCAGCCCCAGGCCGATGGCAAAGACAGCCAGGCCGGGCGTCAGAATATCCAGCGTAGGACGAAGGGGTAGTTTTTTGCGGTAGGCGTAGGCGGCAGCCGCCAATAGGGCGGTGATCAATCCCGCCGTTGGGTCAATGGTGTTGGTATCTAAGGCAACGATGCCCAGCGGGTCGGCCAGGTAGGTGTCCAAATAGCGGCCCACGTACCACAGCCGCGCCCCCACGATGCCGCCTATCAATCCGGCCATGACCAGACCGTAAACGAGTTCGGACGGCCGTTTCTGCCGGAGGGCCTCTTTTTCAGCCACATTTAGCCCAATCCACAAGCTGATGAGGAGGATAACGCCCGGTACTGGCAGGGCGAATGGCCCAAGCTGCAACAAAGGGAACATCAGGGCGCCTCCGCCAGTAAATCGGCAATTTTGCTTTGGATGAGCGTTTCGCTCATTGGCCCGCCGGGGACGACGGCGCGGATGATGCCCTGGCGGTCAATGAAATAGGTTGTGGGCAGCGCCTGAAGCTGGTAACGGCGGCTGACAGCGCCATCCCGGTCGAGCAGAATGGGAAAGGTCAGACTGTATTCTTGGGCGAATGCGGCTGCGGCTGATTCGCTATCTTGGAAAGTGCTGTTAACGGCCAGAACTTCCAGCCCTTTGTCCTTATTGGCCTGATACACGTTGTCAATAGCAGGCATTTCAGCGCGGCAGGGGGGACACCAGGATGTCCACAAGTTAATCATCACCACTTGGCCGCGCAGATCAGAGAGGGTCATTTGGCCGCCTTCCAGCGTATCCAGGGTAAAATCAGGAGCGGGGAAACCCTCGCGCGGGCTGGGAACAAGACCGCCGGTCGTCGCCGCTAAGGATGTAGCTGAAAACGAAATCCAGGCCAGACTTAATACGAGCGTGGTTAGCATAACGGCCGTCCAGCGCCGCGAATCCTGTAACAGACCCATCACCAATTGCATGTTCTAATCTCCGGTTTTGGTTCCCATGTTGTTGAAAGCCTGCCCGCTCAAGTAACCGATATAGGCGGGAACAAGCGGCAGGACGCAGGGGGAAAGAAAAGAGAGCAGTCCGGCGAGGATGGCGATCAGGTAAGTGGGGGAGGCGGCTGCGCCCATGGGTAAGTCAAGGTATAGGCCATTTTGCTGCGCCCAGATAGCGATGAGGGTCATTTGATTGGTTACCAACAGCAAGCCGATGGCAATGAGGAAGAGGCCGCTGGCGATTTGGATTTTGCGGAGATACGGCCGTAACCGCCGCACCGCCTTCACCGCCCGATCCATTCCCAGTCCAATCGCCAGAAATGGTACACCCAAGCCCAACGCATAGCCGCTGGATAATATCATTGCCTGCCCCGCCGTTTCCTGACTAAAGCCTAGTGTCAAAATCGCGCCCAGCGTCGTGCCAATGCAAGGCGTCCAACCGGCGGCAAAAACCACCCCCATCAATATAGAAGAGAGCGACTTGTTTTGCCGGTTGGTTTGCCATTGGGGTCGTGTATCATAATTGAACCAGCGCACGTTGAGAATGCCCAGCGTGTACAGGCCAAAGAGGATGACCACAAAGCCGCCAACGCGGGCGATGATCTCCTTGTACACGCCGAATATCTGGCCCAGTAACGTGGCCGCGCCGCCCCAGCCGATGACAAAAACGAGGGAAAAACCAAGAACAAACAGGGCTGCATGCTTAAAGGTCGTGTACCGTTGGTTCAAAGAGGGAGTTGTTGGGGGATGTGCTTGTTCCATAAAAAATATCTCCTACAGGCTTGTGGTTGGTCGATTATGATTGAACCAGGTCGGCAAACACGACGATGCGTTTGCTGTTTACCCGATAGGGGTAACAGGAAATAAGAGTGACGCTGGCAAAGTTGGTTGGCTCCAAAACCCATACTTCGGTTGGGTCTACCACTTTGGTATCACGGACAACATAGGTGTAGCTTTGTCGTTGTGTGGAAACGGTAATTTCATCGCCGGGCGATAGTTTGTCCAAATTGCGAAATACTTCGCCATAAATATCATTGTGTCCCGCCAGCGCCATGTTACCTATCTGGCCTGGCCCAGCCGACCCGATTTTCTGGGCGACCCCTTTTTTCAACTGTTCCCAATCGTACATTCACTGGACGATTGGGCTATCTACGCCGATGGCCGTCATCTGAATGCGCCGCGCTTGCTCCGGCGCCGGTGTGGGAATCGGCGGCGGCACATAGGCGTTGATGGCTGGCAGCAGGTGAGGCGGGATGTAACGGGATTCTTCTGGTACAGGGGGACGGCCATCTATCGGGGGTTTATGTCCGCCGGGCAAGATGACGACATCAATGACCGGTGTGGCCGAAGGCGTAGGCAAAGCCAACTCCAGACCCTCTGTCTGTTGAATCTGAGCCAGCTCCTGGTTCAGTTCGGTTTGGGTTTGCCACAGGTTGATTAAGATAGCGGCTAGGCCAATAACGGCCGTTACCTCTACTAGGAAAAGGAACTTATTCACCACCCAACGCCATTGAATACCGTGATGGGGCGTGTTTTCGGGTTCTACCTCATCAATTTCATCCGCGATTTTTGGGGACGCGAATGGCTCTGAAGCCCCGTTTCGGACGGCTTTTGTCTGGACAATTGGCGGCGGTGCGGCATCAGGCGGCGATAATCCAGGAACTTCGACAACGCGGCCTTCTCTCTTCAGCCGTTGGAGCCGCTGGTGACGCTGGCGTCGTTTCTGCCGGTATAGTTGTTGCTCCAATTCCGAAATGCTGAACTCAGCTAATGAACGTTTGTCGCGCATACTTTATATCGTCAACTGCCAGACTTCCCTGACAATGGCAGGTATAAATGCGGCCTTGTGGCCTCATGCCTCATTTATAATGTGTCCCGGCAGCGGTGCCTAGCGTCGAATGGCCTTAGGGGATGGTAGGCCATTTGGCGGGTGGCTGTATGACAAATGTTACCCGCCCAACTGTGACAAATAGCGACCCGATTGATTAGCAGACCTGTTTACACAAGCTGTTTAGCTGGTACCGCCAGTAGGCCATATTGCCCTTGTTGTTAGCATGGGCGACACCTATCCTTGTCAATCTGGCGTCCACGCCCAAATCGGCGTGGCCCGGTATTTTGATAGGAGCGTGTATGACGTACAAGTGGTGGACGATGCAACGGCATGGCGGGCAGCTCATTTTAATTGTTCTAACTTTGGTTCTTATGGGAGTGATGCGGTCGTTGATAGTTGATGTGGCTGATGGCAGTGATGGAGAAACGGCCGTGTCCACCAATACAAATGAGACGGCTGACAACGACGAAGCGGATTCACTCGCCAATGATCCGAGCGAACCCAGCACTCACACAGAAGAGTTACCTGTTATTAAAGATACCAGCTTCTCCCCAGCGCTCAATCCGTACACTTTCCAGCCCAAACTGCCGGAACACAGCTTTCAAACCTACACCGTCCAGCGCGGCGATACCCCCAACAAAATCGCCGAACGGTTCGGCATCCAGCCTGAAACCTTGCTAGGCGGCAATCCATTTCTCAGCGAAGAATCGAATTTGCTGCAATCCAATGCCGAGTTGATCATCTTGCCCGTTGACGGCCTCCTACATGATGTTGCCCCAGGCGATACGTTAGAAGAAGTGGCTGCGCAATATGGCGTGTCAGAAGAAGAAATCATTGCCTATGTACCCAACAATTTGGAATTCCCTTTTCGTCTGCAACCGGAAACGCAAATCCTGGTTCCTGGCGCTGTGCGCGAAGTTTTTGTCTGGGAGCCGCCGGCCTTGGCAACAGTCAACAGCAACACATCGGGCGGGATACGGCCGGTTGTGCAAGGCACGGGGACGTTTGTCTGGCCAATTGTCAGCCGGGTTTTCACCCAATTTTTCTGGTATGGACATCGCGCCATTGACGTCGCCGCTCCAGAAGGGGCGGCCACGGTGGCTTCCGACACGGGCACGGTGACGTTTGCCGGATGGAATGTGTATGGCTACGGCAATTTGATTGTCGTCAATCATGGCAATGGGTTTGAGACGTTTTACGCCCATTTGAGCGGTATCAATGTTATCCCCGGACAAGTCGTCATCCAGGGGCAGTATATCGGCGCGACTGGCAACACCGGCAACTCCAGTGGGCCGCACATTCATTTTGAGGTGCGCTGGAATAGGAATCAAGATGATCCTTGTTTCTACATTTCCTGCTAGAATGATTGCCTATGAATAAATTCACATGGCTTTTTCTGGGATTGACTGTTTTGTTGATTGGCTGTCAACAGCAAGGATCAGAGACGGAAACGGCCATCCTCCCAACCGCAACCGCCCCTCAAGTCACAAGCGTATCCGCCACGCCGCGCATTACGTCGACAGCGCCTGCTGCCGCTTTACCGGCAACCACAACGCCGATACCCACCATCATGGCAACGGCCGTTCCCACAAACAACATCCCGGACATCCCCGGCGCGCTCATCGGCATTTCGATGAACGGGCAGGTAGGCGTCTTGTTAGATGAATTTCCGCTGGAGATGCGGGATCGGGTGGCAACGGCCGTACTCGAACAATCGGAAGACGTGTGGCTGGCCCGCGCCGCTCGCCAGGTGCGCCTGACCAGATTGCGCCTCAACTTCCGCAATTTCAGCAACCCCGACAAAGGCCAGCTCCCATTGCCGCCATTTGAACAATGGCAAATTCAATTAGACCCCGCCGGGCCAGACCGCCAAACCATCCAGGGACACGATCTGGTTCTAATCAACTACACTTTTGCCACAACTATTTTGACTGACGAGGCCTCGCCGGAACTGGCCGAACCGGCGTTAACGGCCGTTGGCGGCATTTGGGAAGAACCATTCATCTTTCCCGCCGACCCGGATTTGCTCCTCCAGCGCACCGGCAACGCCTGCGTCAATGAAGGCGGTTTTCCGCCCAACAGCTTCGATTCCGAAAACATCTGGCATTTTTACGATTTCGCCTGCGAAGCCGACAGCGGCGGGGCGCTGGGCTGCCATCGCACCATCCTGCCCGACCTCTCCTGCCGCGAAGCGCTGGCCGCCCGCATCGGCGAGGTGGAGACAACGCTCCGTTTTGAACGCCTGCCCTGGAACGACGAACTGGCCGCTCAAGTGCGTACCGGCTCCTTCACCGACAAGGATAGACCCGATTTGATGGTCGTCGGCGATGATTTGGCGACAAATCGCATCATTTATCGCTATTTGGAATCAGATGATTGCGCGGTGGAGGAAGGCGCGGTCAGCGGCAGCGGCTGGCGGCGGCTGCTCCAATTTGACGCCACTGTTTACAACG
>JANTHP010000096.1 GCA_024762395.1 Anaerolineae bacterium
GCGTGCCAGACCCGCTCGCCCAGATGCAAAAACGGCGCGTCGCCCCACAAGCCGGTGTCATCCGTAAACCACCAATTACTGTCCGTTTTGTCCACCTTGTCTTGATTGAGCAGTTCCACGCACAACTTACCCCCGGGCTTGAGCGATTGGGCGATTTGTTGCAGCAGCGCCTTCGCTTCCTCTTTGGTGAAAACGGCTAGCTGACCGTACAAAAGCAACGCGGCGTCAAACCCGCTGCCGGCAAAATCCATCCGGCGCACATCTTGCAAATGGAACCGGCAGCGGTCGGCGACGCCATTCGATTCGGCCAGTTCCTTCGCATAGGCAATAGAGGCCGGCCCAAAATCCACCCCGGTGACATGGCAGCCGCGCTGCGCCGCTGTCGCTGCGTATAACCCCGGCCCGCAGGTCACATCAAACAGATGTTGACCGGGTTGCAGTTCCAGCTTATCCCACAGCCACGCCATTTGCGCCGCCCGTTCGTCGTCTTGCCGCGACGCCGCGCCGTGTGATTGGTCTAAATGCTCGCGCAGCATCCGCCGCGAAAAATCGGGGTCATCCCAGGGAAGATTACCGCCCGTTGCCCAGGGGGACGGCCGTTCCGGTCGGTTGTAAATGCGCCAAAGCGCTTGGGTTAAATTTGTCATGGTCAATCCTTAAAAAATTGTCAATGGTTAATTGTCAATGTCAACTGGCAATTAACCATTGACAATTATATACTATTCGTCCCAATGGATGCTCAAGAACGCCATAACCGCCGCGTAATGATTCAGCGCGTTAAACTGCTCTGGTTAAAAGGGGTGTTGGAAGAGTCGCTGCACGGCGCGGAACTGATTGATTTGAACATGGCCGCGCGCCCTAACGCTGTGGCCGATTCCTACGCGCCCGGTTGGCAGCAGGGGGATGAATTTGACACGCCGCTGCCCATCGGAACCAAAATCTGGGACGTGTTTGACGATGCCGGCGGCGCGCTGCTTATCATGGGGGCGCCGGGCGCGGGCAAGACGACGACGCTGCTCCAACTCGTCACTGATTTGGTGCAGCGCGCTGACCTGGATGAAGCAAAACCGGTGCCGGTGGTGTTGAGTCTGGCGACGTGGCAGGGGGATAAGGCGGTGGCCGATTGGATGGCTGACGAATTGGTTAACCAATATGAGGTGCCGCGAAAATTGGGACAAAAATGGCTGGAAAACGGCCGTCTCCTCCCCCTCCTCGATGGCCTTGACGAAGTAGAACAGGAACTGCGCGAAGGCTGCGCCCGGGCCATTAATCAATTTCGCCGCCAGCATCCGGGCAAACCCCTGGCCGTCACCACCCGCGTCCGCGATTATCAGGCGCTTGATACCCAGCTAAAGCTGAACCAGGCCATAATCTTGCAGCCCCTTTCCCTCGACCAGATAGACATTTACCTGGCCAGCGTTGGCAAGCGGCTGGCTGGGCTGCGCGCCGCGCTGCAAACCGATGCCTCGCTGCGCGAATTGGCCCAATCACCGCTTATGCTCAGCATTATGACCCTGGCCTATTACCGGATGCCGGCCGACATCGCCATCTCATTGGGCGGCGGCGAATTAAGCCGTAGACTGCTTTTTGATGTATACGTGGAACGGATGACCCGCTATCGCGGCGGCGAAAAAGAGTACGCCCCCGATGACGCTGTGCGCTGGCTGGCCTGGCTGGCGCGCCAAATGGCCGCCCGCAACAAAACGATGATTTTCTTGGAGAACATTCAGCCTAATTGGCTGCCGCGCAGTCAGCAGCGCGTCTATGCCGACCGGCTCAAATTCCTTCTGGGAGGGGGCATTGCTTTGGTCGGTTTAGCCGCCGGTCTTGTCGGCTGGATGGTTTCCGGCTGGCCGGCGTTTCTCTGGGGGGTGGGGTTGGGCGCTGCGGCGGGAGCGATGGTGGGGCTAGGCGGCCGTTTCTTGGCTCGTCATCGCATCAACTGGAATCAAATCGAAACCATTGAGGCATTGGATTGGTCATGGCCCCATGCCGGTTTTGGCTCTGGCGTGGGGGCGTTTGTGGGGGCGTTGGCAGGGTGGCCGTTGGCCGCAGCCGGGCGCGAAAGATGGGCGTCGCTGCCCTGGGCGTTGTTATTGGCGTTGGTTTTTGGTTTGAGTCAACTGCTGGAAAACGGGTTGATTCGCAGCGAAGTGAAGCTGCGGACGACGCCGGGGCAGGGGATTGCCCGCTCGCGGCGCAATGGTCTGCTGGTGGGCGTAGGGAGCGGGACGGTTACGGCCGTATTCCTTTTAACTGTCCTGACTCTGACGCAGAATTGGCTTGATTTTCAGGTGGTAAACGCACTGGGTTGGATTGTCGGCGCCTCGTTGTATTTAGGGGTGGTTGGCGGCCTGATGTACGGTGGATTGGCCGCCTTGCAGCATCGCCGTTTGCTGGCTTACTTGCAAAAAAATGGCGTCGTACCGCCCGATTATGTGCATTTCCTGGACTACGCCGCCGAACGTAACTTGTTGCGTAAAGTGGGCGGCGGTTATATGTTTGTCCATGCGTTATTGTTGGACTACTTCAAAATGTTAAAAGATTGATGATTGATGATTGGTGATCCATCAATCATCAATTATCAACTATCAATTTTTAGTTACCAATCATGTTCGATTCCCTCTCCAATTTCCCCCGCCGGCGGCGATGGCGGGAACAGCTTTTCCCCGGCCCGATTGTTGTGGCGTTGATTCGGCGTCCGACAGCTTTGGTCGGTTCTGTGTCTCAATACTTGCTTATCCGTCGTAAAAGCGGCGCTTACAGCGGTCAGTGGGCATTGGTGGGCGGTAAGTGGGATTTTGGCGAGACGTTGATGACGGCCGTTACCCGCGAAGTCAAAGAAGAGACCAACCTCGACACCGCCTTCACCGCTTTGCGCGGCATTGTCAACGAACGATTAGCGCCCGCCGGCGATAAAGATGACGCCGCCCATTTTCTCATCTTTGTTTGCGAACTGGCCGCCGCCAACGGCGCTGCCAGCGAGCAAAATGAGGGCGCCGTTGCCTGGTTTACCTGTGCCGAAATTGACACCCTACACGCCCAAAAGGCCATCATCCCCAGCGATTACGCCATGCTAAAACAGTTTGCCGGTTCAACCGAAGCCGCGCCTCATTTTGAAGCGGAGATGGTGGCGGAGATGGTCGGCGAGGCGAAACGGCCGTCTCAGCTTATCCGTTTTGAGCGTATCAACAAGCCGGAAGCAGATTAATGCCGATCTTTACCGACGCTTACAGCTTTTTGGGCAAACTTGTTACCATAGATATTGATCGGCCTCTCGGTTCGCGCCATCCCGATTACGATTTCATTTATCCGCTTAATTATGGCTTCGTTCCTAATACGCCCGCGCCCGATGGCGACGACTTGGATGCCTATTTATTGGGTGTGTTTGAACCGGTAGAGCAGTTTAACGGCCGTTGCCTTGCCATCATCCACCGTTTAGACGACGATGACGATAAACTGGTAGTGGTTCCCGACGACCGTACGTTTAGCGACGACCAAATAAGCGCCTTAACCGAATTTCAAGAGCGATTTTTCCGCTCAACAATCATCAGACATGAATGACTTACTGAATATCGCCATATTTCTCATGGCCTTTGTTGTCGTATCGTTAGCGGCCAAAGAAATCGGCCGGTTTTTCACCCGCATTCACTTGCCCTTGATCAGCGGCTTTTTGCTGGCTGGCGTTCTCGTCGGCCCGTTTTTGCTCGACATGGTCCCTGCCGAAGCCATCCAGCCGCTTCATTTTATAGATGAAATTTCCCTGGCGTTCATCGCTTTTGCCGCCGGCAGCGAGCTGTATATTTCCGAGCTGCGCGGTCGTGTTAAAAGTATTGGCTGGGTGACGCTGGGCAATGCGTTAGCCGTGCCGATTTTGGGCAGCCTGGCCCTCTTCTTTCTGGCCGATTTCATTCCCTTTATGCAGCCGATGGACGCTGTGGGGCGAACGGCCGTTGCTCTTTTAGGCGGCGCTATCTTGTTGGCCCGGTCGCCCTCCTCAGCTATCGCCATCGTCAACGAACTACGCGCCAAAGGGCCGTTCACCCAAACCCTGATCGGCGTCACCATGCTCATAGACGTCGTCGTCATCATCATTTTCGCCATCAACCTGGAAGTTGCCGACGCCTTGTTGACCAACCTCGGCTTCAGCATAGGCTTTGTGCTCTTGCTCTTATTTGAGCTGTCGCTGTCCCTGTTCATCGGGTTTATATTGGGCAAAACCTTGCAATTTATCCTTTCGCGGCGAATGCAGCGCCATTTCAAAATGGGGTTGATTCTGGCCGCCGGTTATGCCGTCTTTGTCATGACGGCCGCCATCCGCAGTTACAGCCATCACGCCTTGCCCTTTGAAATTTTAATGGAACCGCTGCTCATCTGCATGATTGGCAGCTTTTATGTGACGAATTTTACCGGTTACCGAACCGAAGCCAGCCGTCTGCTGCATGACATGGGGCCGCCCATTTACGTCGCCTTCTTTACGTTGACCGGTGTCGCCCTGGAATTGAATGTGTTGGCCGCTGCCTGGCACATCGCGCTGGCATTATTCGCCGTGCGCTTGCTGGGGATATTCCTGGGGTCATTTGGCGGCGGCGCTGTGGCCGGTGATGAGATGAAGCACAATCGGATTAGCTGGATGGCGTATGTCACGCAGGCCGGCGTAGGGCTGGGGCTGGCTAAAGAGGTGGCGGTTGAGTTTCCCACATGGGGCGGCGAATTTGCCACCATTATCATTTCGGTGATTGTGTTGAGCCAGGTAATCGGCCCGCCGTTTATCAAATGGGCCATTCACCGGGTAGGGGAGGCGCATCCGCGCGGCCAGGCAAGCGAATTTGACGGCGTGCGCGATGCGATCATTTTCGGTGTGGATGACCAGGCATTGGCTGTGGCCCGCCAACTGCAAGCACATCACTGGCAGGTGAAGCTGGCTTGCCTGGATGAGGCCTCTTTGGCGCAGTTTGGCGACGGCGATGTGATGATTTGTCCGTTTTTTCAAATGGATCGCGCTGCCTTGGATCAAATGAACGCCGCTCAGGCTGACGCTATTGTTGCCATGCTTTCTGATGAAGAGAATCTCCAAATTTGTGAGATGTTTTATGAGTATTATGGCACGGAGACGATGGTAGTTCGCTTAAATGAGCGGGACAATTTTGACCGGTTCCAGGCGTTGGGGGCGTTGGTTGTAGAGCCGGGTACGGCCGTTATCGGTCTGCTGGATCATTTTGTTCGCGCGCCGTCTACAGCGTCGCTTATTTTGGGCGCAGCGCCGGAACAGGATATGATTGATGTGGAATTACGCGATCCGAACCTGGACGGCATTCTAATTCGAGATTTGCGCCTGCCGTTGGATACGCTTATTTTGTCGGTGTTTAGGGACGGGCAGGCCATTGTTTCGCATGGCTACACGCGCCTTAAACTGCACGATAAAATTACTGTGGTTGGCTCGCCCAAGAGCCTGGATGAAGTAACATTGAAGTTTGACGTATAAGTTTCGTAACGAGTAACTATACAGGTGACAGTCACTTTTTCCAGAGGTGTTAGCCAAAACCACGATGGTTAGCAAGTGACTGTCGCCTCTGGTAGCTGTATAGTTACCTTGTAAATTTGCAAACTGAACAGTTATGTTTAACAAAATCCTCATTGCCAACCGGGGCGAAATTGCCCGACGAATCATTTTAGCCTGCCGCGAATTGGGCGTGCGGGCCGTTGCCATCTACTCCGAAGCGGATGCGGGTGCGCCCTGGGCGCAGTTAGCCGATGAAAGCTACCCGCTGCCGGGCGTAACGGCCGCCGAGTCGTACCTCAATCAAGCCGCCATCTTTGAAATCGCCCGTACCAGCGGCGTAGACGCCATTCATCCCGGCTACGGCTTCCTAAGCGAAAATGCCCATTTTGCCCAGGCGTGCGCCGATAACGGGTTCGTTTTCATCGGCCCCAGCCCGGAAGCGATGGATTTGATGGGCAGCAAAGCGTCGGCGCGAGAAATCGCGCAGCGGGCGGGCGTCCCCGTCGTGCCCGGTGTGGATGGGGCGGGGTTTAGCGACGCCGATTTGATGGCTGCTGCGGCTGATATTGGCTACCCTGTTCTCATCAAGGCCAGCGCCGGCGGCGGCGGCAAGGGGATGCGCGTTGTCTGGTCGGAGGATGCGTTAGACGGGGCGCTGCAAGCGGCGCGGAAGGAAGCCCGTAACTCGTTTGGCGATGACCACATCTTGCTGGAGAAGTTTTTTACTGAGATTCATCATGTGGAAATTCAGGTGCTGGCCGACCGGCACGGCACGGTTTTGCATCTGTTTGAACGGGAATGTTCCATCCAGCGCCGCCACCAAAAAATCATTGAGGAAAGTCCGGCTCCGGTCATTCAGGATGATGGGCTGCGACTGCGGATGGCGGAGGCGGCGGTGGCGCTGGCGCGCGCTGCTAATTACGTGAATGCCGGTACGGTCGAGTTTATTGTGGATGAGAAGGGAGATTTTTACTTTCTGGAGATGAATACGCGCCTCCAGGTGGAGCATCCCATCACGGAATTGGTGACGGGGTTGGATTTGGCGGTCTGGCAAATTCGCATAGCCAACGGTGAGGCGCTGCCGGTAACGCAGGCGGATGTCCGGCAGCGGGGGCACGCCATTGAGTGCCGGATTTATGCGGAAGACCCGGCGAACGGTTTTTTGCCGTCTATTGGGGAGATTCGTTTTTATCAACGGCCGTCTGGCCCAGGTGTTCGTGTGGATGATGGCATTGAGTCGGGTGTGCCGGTGACGCCGTATTATGATCCGATGTTGGCGAAGGTGATTGTGTGGGGCTATACGCGGCGTGAAGCGGTTGGCAAGATGGTGCGCGCCTTGCGCGACACGATTGTTTTGGGGGTGACGACGAATATCCCGTATTTGTTGGCGATTTTGGGAGAAGCGGATTATGTGAACGGCCGTACCAATACCAACTACCTTGCCGATCATTTCCCCGATTGGCAGCCGCAGACCAGTATCAGCGAGAGCGATTGGCTGGCGATTGCGGCATTGGAAACGCTGCATGGCGGGGGGAAACGGTTGCGGGGAACGGCCGTAACCCACAGCGACGCCGCCCAACCCGACCCCTGGAACGAACCATCTTCCTGGCGCAATGTACTGTTGAGGTAACTACTTAACCCCAAAGGTGACAGTCACTTAAAACGCAATAGGTTGTGACCACTGTCTCTGGGAAAAGTGACTGTCACCTGAGTAGTAACCTGTTGAGCTGATGTTGGTGGCCGCGTAAGACTTTTTTCTGCCGGGGCGTCTATTTCTAAAGCAAGGAGTAGACGACATGAGCCAATTACAAGAATTACGCCAACAAATAGATGATTTTTTGGGCCGTCATCCCCAATCCCCTTTGACGTATGAGCAGCGCGCCCAATTTAGCGGGTTAGATTATTACGGCGAGAATCGCAGCTTGAGATTGATTGCGACTGTGGAGCGGTTTCCCGATTCCGAGCCGTTGATTGAGATGAATACCAGCACGGGTGATACGCGCCTGTATCGTCGCTGGGGACGATTTTCTGTTTCGGTGGACGATGAGGAAGGGCAGTTGACGATTTACAGCGACCCGCAGGGCGGCGATTTTTTCTTGCCTTTCCGGGATGCGACCAGCGGCAAGGAAACGTATGGAGCGGGGCGTTACATGGACAATCACCGGCCTGGATTACGGCCGTTATCTGAGGATCGCATCGAAGTTGATTTTAATTTTGCCTATAATCCATACTGTGCCTACAACGATCGTTTTAGCTGTCCGCTGCCGCCGGCGGAAAACTGGCTAAGAATTCCGATTCGGGCGGGCGAGAAAAAGTTTTTGCAAGAAAAATAGCATCTGGTGCGCTTTTCTAATTCAGTTTTGCCAGGAGGCGTTGTTTGGCCCAGCGGGCGGTGAGGTAGAGCGGCGCAATTTCCAGGGCGCGATCATAACTGGTAATGGCTGCCTGATAATCGCCCAGTTCCTCGTAGACGCGGCCCAAGTTCATGTGGGGAAATTGGGGGGCTTCGTAGCGTGGGGCTTTTGTTGCTTTTTGCAGCCAGGGGATGGCTTCGTCCCATCGTCCCAATTCAATGAGATAGGCGCCAATGTCGTTGTAGGGGTTGCCAAAAGTCGGGTCGGTAGCGATGGCTTGATGACAGGCCTCAATCGCTTCGTCGTAGCGGCGCAGCATACTGTATGTCCAGCCGAGGAAGGTATAGGCTTCGGCGGTGGGATGGATGTCAATGGAGCGTTTGTACAGAATCATGGCGTCGGCTAATTCGCCTTTCATTTGGTGGCGATAGGCTTGATCGAACAGGATTTTGGCTTGTTCGCGGATAATTTCTTCTTCGTTCATCTTGAATATAGTTTACCATAAAGTTGGAAGCGGGGATTAGAGAAGATTGGTCAAATTTTGAAATTTGACCAATCTAAGGGAAGTTTCCCACTCCTGCCGCCTGTGCTAAACTAGCTGCCATGTCTGAATACATTGAAATTGAAACTGAATTGAGTGACGATGGCGAACAGATGGACATTGATACCAATCTGGTATTGTCTGAAGACGGCGTTGAGGTGTATGAAACGGCCGTTTCCCTGGAAGAAGGGTCGCCGGTAGCCCAGGCCTTAGCCGGCATCGAAGGCATTGCCCAATTACAAATTGAAGGCAGCAGCATGGTCGTCACCCGCGAACCAAACGCGCCCTGGCATACCATCGTCGCCGACATTTCGGCGGCGCTCAAGGACTTTTTTTTGTAAGAAGGTAAAAATCAAACGAACTGTTCATCAATACGTAGAACTCTACTACTCGAACCAATTAGCTGAATGCTAATTTCCACCCTACAATTCCGCCCATGCGCAAACATCTATCAACCCTGCTAAAAATCGGCGTTACCCTGGTTGGAATTATTCTGATCATCACCAAAATGGATTTGAGCCGGATTGGCGCTGTTTTGGCGAGCATCAACTGGCTCTGGGCGGCTCTGGCCCTGGCGCTGATTACCGCCAGCTTGTTTTTACGCGCCTATCGCTGGCAGTTGCTCTTACACGGTCTGGGCGTCCCGATTCCTTTCACACAACTGGCAAACCTGTATTTCGTGGGTAACTTCTTCAACGCATTCCTCCCCAGCGGCTTTGGCGGCGATGTCATGCGCGTTGTGGAAGCGTCACGTAACATTCCGATCAGTATTGCCACCGGAACCGTTCTGGTTGACCGCCTCACAGGTCTATTGATGTTATTCGTGATGGGATTGCTAGCGCTTCCCTTCCGGCCGGCCAGTTTTAGCGCTGAACAGACATGGATTGTGGCTGCTGTGTCCATCATTGGTCTGATTGCAGGCTTTGTCTTGCTGGAAGGCAGCCTGATTCGGCGGTTTGGCGGCTGGCTGCCGGGTAAATTGTCGCCTGTGGGAGATGGGCCGATAGCGCAAGTGTTAGAAGCGGTTCAAGGATGTGGGTGGACGGCCGTATTCCAAGCCCTGGCCGTCTCCACCCTTTTCAATCTTACCCTGACCGCCTGGTGGTGGTTAGCCGGTAAAGCGCTCGGCTTCGACATCGCCTACAGTTACTACCTGCTCGTCATTCCTATCCTCTCCATCACCTTGCTCGTTCCCTCCATCAGCGGCCTGGGCGTGCGCGAAAACATCGCCCCCTTTTTATTTGCTTCGGCCGGCCTCGTTAGTGAAGAAGCAGCGGCGCTTTCATTCCTGGTTTTTCTTTTGATGCGAATCTCCAGCCTGTTTGGCGGCCCCGTTTACATCGCCACATCCTTACAAAAAAAACAGTCAGCCTCCGCAAAATCCGCTCCAAACCAATAAGCGGCAAAACGGCGTTGCCAAGAAGATTTATCAAATTTTTAGCATGACCAAGCAATTATCAGGCCAAATTTGACAAATCTTCGTGATTTATAAAACGCCCCAGATTTTTACCTATCTCTTATGCACAATACGCAATCTTTGTTTATAATTAACCAGTTGCCTACAAACAGCGGGTATGTTTCAGACGAGCTGAGAGGAAGCATGTGTTTCGGGGATAGGAATTCCCGAAACGGCAAGTCAGGCAAGTATCGGAAATTCCAATTTCCGATACATCAACTGAAACGAAATGCACCCACAAACAACTTGTGGCTTCATATATCGTAAGAAAACAACAGTTAAGCACGTCTATTCAACTGAGGTATCGCATATCCAATCATATTCGGAGCGATAGCAATTATTTTTAAGGAGAAATCTAATGGCAAAACCATTTGCAGTAACTGATGAATCATTCCAACAAGACG
The DNA here is from genome assembly GCA_024762395.1 of Anaerolineae bacterium. Taxonomy (GTDB): domain Bacteria; phylum Chloroflexota; class Anaerolineae; order Promineifilales; family Promineifilaceae; genus JACKCC01. Next base: position 10,259 of record JANTHP010000096.1, read on the forward strand.
TTTTAGAGTCCGATCTGCCGGTATTGGTGGATTTTTGGGCTGATTGGTGCGGCCCCTGCCGCATGATTGCGCCTTCCGTAGCCGCCATCGCCGAGGAGTATGATGGGGCTATCAAAGTTGCCAAAGTGGATGTGGATGAGAACCCGGCTATACCCGGCCGTTACGGGATTGTAGGCATCCCCACTGTAATGCTGTTCAAAGGCGGGCAGGTTGTGGAACGGATGGTTGGCGCTTATCCCAAAGACCGCATCGTGGCTCAGATTCTACGGCATTTGGATACGGCAACGGCATAGCGCGGTAAAACCGCAAGGTTGCGTGCGGCGCGCAACCATGCCGCAGCTTTTGCATAACAAAAATCAAAAACCGAGTTTCTATGAGAAACTCGGTTTTCATTGCAATAAAAAACGCTTGCTTTTTTTGAAGCAAGCGTTTTTTGTGTTGTCGGAAATGTTGTTTATTCCGTTTCAGCGCCAGGGTCAACATCTTCGGGCGTTTTTTCGACGGGTGCAAATTGTCCGGCCAGTTTGCCCAGCTCTTCGCTAAGCCATTGCAAACCCTGTACCAAGCCTTCGCGCGTTTTGCGTCCTAATTCGCCCGATTCAAATTTGGTCTTGATTTCGGCCGCTTCTTCCTTTACTTTGGCTGCGGCCTGGCTTTCTTTGGCTTCACGGATGGCTTTGTCTACTTCGCCCACAAAGGATTTGACGCCTTCGCGGATTTCGCCTTCTACGCGCTGCCGTTCTTCGCTGTTCCAGGCGGATTGTACTGTGTCGGCAAATTGACGGCCTAAATCTTTTAGCTCGCCGGTGATATCGCGCGATGTTGTTTCTGCTTTGACGGCTTCTTCCTCTACTGGAATTTCAACTTTTAATCGTTCTTTTATTTCTTCCACACTGGGAACTTGTTCGTCGCTCATGATGGTTATACTCCTTCGGTTAGAAATCAATCGTCTGCCATGCTTTACGTAGGCGACGGCCGTTAGTTGCAAGGAGCAAAGAAATTTACCGGGGTCACCCCTCTATCTTTTTGAGCGACCAGGCATCTATAAAGTAACCGTTGGTTGACAAAGCATAGCGCCCACGAAAGCCAACGCCAAGCTGAATGGTTTGGGCCTCAGTTACGGTGAATGTGTGTGTGACTATGTTGCGCTGCCCAATGACTGGCAGCATCCATCCTGTACCGGCGCCGGTGACAATAAAACGATATTCGGCAGACACAGGATCGTCAGCCCATATTTTTTGGTGGTTTTCATACCCCATGACCATATCGGGGAACAGGCTGGCCTCGAATACGTAAGTGCCTGGTTCCAGGTATATATCGGTTAACAGCCGCATACTGATGGCGCCGTTACCTTTGAACATTTTTACTGTATATGTGCCATCCCAAATGAACAATGGATGTTCATCCGGCGGCAGTTGGGATGCGGGCAGCACGCGCGTTTCGGGCCGCACGTACACATCCCAGGGGTTGCTGCCGAATCCGGTTGGCCCTTCATCCCATTCAAAATACCACCCATTGGGCAGTTGAAGCTCAGGTATGCCGTCTTTGTTGTAATGTCCATCCTCAAAAGAGCCGTTAGGCAAGATGTTTTGGCCTAATATCGGGTCGGCCGGGATTGTGGGGGGAACGGCCGTGGGCGGGGGCGAGGTGGGTGGAACGGCCGTAGGCGGCACGGCCGTTGCCGTGGGTTCCGGCGTATCAGTTGGCAGGGGCACAGGGGTGGGTGTGTCTGTTGGCGGCGCTTTGGTGGCTGTGGGAACGGCCGTACTGGTCGGCGGCGGCGGCACAGGCGTATTCGTAGGTGGAATCACCTCCGGCGTCCAGGTTGGCAGTACTACCGTGGGCGCCATTGCCACTTGCGTGGGCAAAGGCGTTTCTGCCCGGCAGGCAGTTACAAAAAACAGCAAGACCAATGTTACCAGCCGGATGCTGGTTCCATACTTATTCATAAACAAAATCATTCACCTCCGAAAAAAGAATCGCGCGAATTGTATGATTGCCCAACCTGATTAGCAAGCCCGAATCCCCACCGTTTCACCAACGAAAAGCGTCTCTGCCATGCAATAGATTTGTCAAATTTTTCACAAAATCTGACAAATCTTCTCGACATCATCATTTAGCTGCAAATTTTTAAGGATAAAAGATTGACGGCCGTTGCCAATTCTGTCTATAATGCACACAAGAACTGCCATAAAATCCCGAATGATCAAGAGATGGATCAGGGCAGTTAGACGGTCTTTGAAATCTCCAATAGCGTGCCCGCCCGCTTTCGACATGTATGACGTACCAGGTCGAAGCCAACAACTGTCTGCGGCCGCCATGAGATTCACCTACATACAACCGCCCTAACGCCTGATTAACTAAACATCTTTTAGCCGCATTCGGGATTTTTTTATGCCTGGGTGCAAGGTGGCAAGGTAGCAGGGTGGCAAAGTTGCAAGGTGGCAAAGTTTCAGAGCGTTGTATTTATGCGACTTCCCCGTGCCGCCGCTCATGGCATTACGCCTCTTCCTCAATTCGATAATCTGTTCTGACAACCGCGCCGGCTTGCTTAAACATAATGCTGGCTGAGCAGTACTTGGTCTGGGAAAGCTCAATCGCTTGCTCAACCGCTTTCGCCGACACGTTTTCCCCTCGAACAATGTAAAGAATCTCCACATCTGTATAAACTGCGGGGATTTCATCAGCCCGCACGCCGCTGATTTCAACTTCAACGCCGCTGATTTTTTCGCGTTTCTTGCGTAAAACGTGAACCACATCCATCGCCGTGCAGCCGGCTACGCCCGCCAGGAAAAATTCCATAGCGCTGCCGCCGTTTTCCGCGTTAGACTGCCCGCTTACGTCAAATTCGTATCCAGAACCCAGTTGACCGCGAAAATGGAGCCGTTTCCCTTTCCAGGTTAGTTTTGCTGTGTTTGTTTTTGCCATTTGTTTCTCCGTAAATAATTATGAACTGGTGCAAATTACCGCATCCACTATTTTAAGAATTGGAGGCGAGTATAGGTGAAAACGGCCGTCCCGTCACACAAATTAACGGCCGTTCCCCCTCACCAATCTCACCACCTCATCCACCGGCAGGGCATGGCGCGTGTTCCCATCCCGCCCCACGACAGTTTCAGCCATAAACAAGCTGTTGTAAATCGCTTCCTCAACCGATTCGATAACCGCCAATGAAAATGCGCTCATAATGGGCTGGAGATGGAGATACGGCCGTTCCTCCACCAACCGTTCCGGCCTATCTGACAGCCGGTAAGCTGTACTAAACCCAATCACAAAATCCCCGCTGCCGCCATGCACCGTACTACCCGTCCGCGCCAGCCCTAAAACAGCCCGTTTGCACAGCCGCTCTAGTTGACGGCCGTTCAACGGCGCGTCTGTTGCTAGGATAATCATAATAGAGCCGTCTTCAGTGCGGTTCACACTATCTGGCGGGCGCAAATAGGTCCCAATCGAAACACCGGCAATGGTTAACTCATCGGAACGGCCGTAATTACTCTGCACCAACGCCCCCACCGTGTACCCGCCCTTTTCCGAGGGCAAAACCCGGCTGGCCGTGCCAATTCCCCCCTTCCAACCAAAGCAGCTTGTCCCCGTTCCTGCGCCCACTGCACCTTCAATGACCGGGCCGCTTGTCGCATTAGCCACAGCCGCGCGCACTTCCTTCTCACCAATCGGCCTGGCCTGAATGTCGCTTAGAAAACCATCGCTCGTCTCGCCCACAACCGGATTAACGCTGGCATATCCCTTGCGTCCCGTCACAGCAAATCCCACGCCAATGTGCGGATTTTGCTCAATCGCCAGCGTGATGAGCGCATCAGCTGCACGGGGAACATTCAGCGTGCCGGTTAACGCAATGGGCGTTTCCAGACAGCCCAACTCCCGCACCTGTTCAAAGCCATACACTTTACCAAACCCATTGATGGTATGAACGGCCGCAGCCACCTTCTCCGCATACAAATTTCCCTGATGCGGCAAAATCACCGTCACGCCAGTACGGAATGGACCATGCCCCGGACGCCAGGGGCCATCCCCTTCAATCAACGTCGCATGCCCCACGGCAACGCCGGCCACGTCGGTAATGGCATTCAACGCCCCTCGCGGCAGTTTGTTCTCCAATAAATCAAACTCATGAATGCGCGGCATCCTTCTTCTCCTTATATAAATCGAATTGGCAATGGGTGTGTTTCATCTCAGTTGATGTATCGGGAATTGGAATTCCCGATACTTGGCTCAACGTTTCGGGAATTCCAATTCCCGAAACACGCACTTT
>JANTHP010000097.1 GCA_024762395.1 Anaerolineae bacterium
CCCGGCTGGGGGCCTTTACGAGTGATGAGTTGATAGGTTAGATCGGACACGGCCGTTACCCTCCGAATAAATCATAAAATGGTCAGATGAAGATGCCAGCATTGTATATCGGTAGGGAAAGTTTGCAAGTTTGCAAGTGACCCCATCATCCCTTTATCCCTTCCGCTTGAGCAGCAGTTGCGGGACCAGCCGGGCTTCAGAAATGTTGAGCCAAAAGGCCATCCCGGCATAAACCAGCAAGCCGGCGCCGCCGCTAACGACAACCACGGCTAATTTGTACAAGATGCCGCCGCCCGGAATCAGCGGAGCGGTAAATTGGGCCGCCGCATAAGCTGCCAATCCGGTTAATAGAGCGGCCAATAACGATTTGAGGGTAACGGCCGTTACCCCATGTCCATTCAACCCGCCCACATGCCGCCGCAGCAGCCACAGCATGGTAAGGGTGTGAACAATATGCTTGACAGCGTCGGCGACCATCAAACTAAGCAGGCCGAGGGGATTGAGGAGGAGGACGGCCGTAATCGAATACACGACAATGCTAATCACCCCCACCAACGCCGGCCGCCACGTATCCTTGCGGGCGTAAGACGCAAACACCAGCATCTGATCCACCGCCGCAAACGGCAGCCCAAACAGATACACCCGTAAAACCAGCGCCGTCATTGCTGTATCGGCCGCCGAGAACTGCCCATGCTGAAACAGCAAGGCCACAATGGGAACCGCCAGCGCAAACAAACCTGTCATTGCCGGTAAAATCAGGGCGATAACCAGTCGCAGCCCCTCCGCCAACGTATGCTTAAAATCGGCCAGCGCCGATGCCTGCTGCGATAGCGTGGGCAGCGTGGCGATGGACAGCGCCGTCACCACCAGCCCCAGCGGAAATTGGATGAGCGTTGTGGCAAAACGCATGTAGGAAACGCTCTGGTCGCCGGTGCGGTTTGCCAGATACAGGCTGAGGGCGACGGCTAACTGGTTTACCACCAGCCCGGCGACGATGGGCGCGTACAAACGCAAAATGCGGCGGATGGCAGGATGATGCCAATCGAACCGCCAGCGCAGCCGGGCGTCGCGCAGGGCGGGTAGTTGCAAAACTAGTTGGAAAACGGCTCCCAGCAAGACGCCCCAGGCCAATGACTCAATCTTTTCCGGCCACAGCAGGGCGATGGCGACGACGGTTCCGTTGTTGACGGCGCTGATGAAGGCGGGCAATGTGAACCGTTTGAGGGCGTATAAAGCGCCGGTGAGGATGCTGGCAGCGCCCAAAAAGAGGACGGCCGGGGTAACGATGCGCATCAGGCGGATGCTGACGGCCGTCAATTCCGGATCGGAAAATTCATTCGCCCCCAACACGGCCGCCACCTGCGGGGCCAATAGTTCCACTAATGCGACGACGATGAGGAGAACGGCCGTTGCTATACTCAACACCGTACTCACCACCCGCCATAACGCTTCTCGCCGCTCCTCCGGCGCGTAATCGCTGAACACGGGAACCAGCGCCGAGCTGACCATCCCGCCCACAATCAGATCAAACAGGCTGGTCGGCACATAAGCGGCTACTTCAAAAGCGCTCAACAAGCCGGATGCGCCGAACAGATTGGCCTTCACTGTTTCGCGTACCAATCCCAAAATGCGGCTGGCGATATTGCCCAGCGCCAAGATGCCGGCGGCGCGGGCGATGCCGCGGCTGGGTGTGGGCGTTGTTTCGTCGGGAGCGGGTTCAATCATGGGAGGGCATTCTAGCTGATGGGGACAGGGGGGGCAAACACGATTGTGGTACGGGAAACGGCCGTTTGCCCTGCGTTTCCTCATCATCCCCCCATCCCAGTCAGGCTCGGATGTGGTATACTAACCAGCATTAAATTGGCATAAAGCACAAAACCACTGGCGCGAAAAAAATGTAACCCATGCTGACAAACGAAGAAAAGCAAGTCGAGATTTACATCGAAAACGAAACGCCAACCAACCCCGCAGACGTTTTTCGATACACCCCTCTTGACAACCTGAATCTCAACTGGACCGAAAAACAAATGCCGCAGCGCCAGCGCACCAAGCATGTTCACGGTCTGCATCCTTACCTGGGAAAATACATCCCCCAACTCGTCGAAATCTTTCTGCGGAAATTCTTCGCTCCAGGCCAGACCGTGCTAGACCCCTTCGTCGGCTCAGGTACAACCCTGGTACAAGCCAATGAATTAGGTATCAATGCCATCGGCTACGACATTTCAGCTTTCAATGTTTTACTCTGCCAGGTAAAAACAGGCGCTTACGATCTCCCCAAAATGTCCGCTGAAGCAAATGATATTCTTGGTAAAACAAAACTGGCAACCCAATCCCAACGCACCGGACAACTTCGCTTATTTGAAAGTCCGTTTACCTTAAATGAAACCGATAATAAATATCTGCAAGCCTGGTACGCCCCCCAGGCCCTGACTGAGCTGCTTACCTATCGGCAGTTTATTGAATCAGGCGACTATGCCTACAAAAATTTGCTTAAAATCATCCTCACCCGCTCGGCGCGTTCGGCCCGTTTGACAACCCACTTTGATTTAGATTTCCCTAAAAAACCGCAAACCGAACCCTACTGGTGCTATAAACATTCGCGCACCTGCGAACCGGTTCAGGAAGCCTATAAATTCCTCAGCCGCTACACCAAAGATACAATTCGCCGCGTCGGCCAATTTGCCCAGGTGCGCACAGATGCGTATGTAGCCGTCCATCACGCTGACAGCCGCATGGCGGAGCTTGACCCCATTGATGGCATCATTACCAGTCCGCCATACGTTGGTTTGATTGATTATCATGAGCAGCATGCCTATGCGTATCATCTTCTGGGATTAAATGACAACCGCCATCGGGAAATCGGCCCGGCAGCGTCCGGTTCCAGCCAAAAAGCGCGCGCCCAATACCAAAAAGACATCGCGCAAGTGTTCCGCAATGCCGCCAAAAGCTTACCGACCGGTGCGCCAATTATCGTCGTCGCCGGCGACCGCCACGAGCTTTATCCAACGATCAGAGAAATGGCCGGTCTGGAGGAAGAAACCATACTCAAAAGACACGTCAATCGGCGGACAGGACGACGATCTGGCGAATTCTACGAGTCCATTTTCATCTGGCGTAAACCATAATCCAAGATTTCCCAATGTCCGAAGAATCTTTGAAGCAAGCTATCCAGACTGTCATCTCTGAAATGATGGATCGAATTTTACGCCGAGTTATGTATGACGATCCGTTTAGCAAGGAAAAGTTGTTGGCGCAAAAGCCATTGTATGCGGCGTTAGTACCGGACGAAATTTTTAAAGGTTCTCACTTTGAGCGACGTTTTGTAACGCCATTTGGCAATGCCTGGGAAAAGCTTGCCGTTGTCGCGGCAGAGGAAGGGTTAGGGCGTGGAGAAGCCCAACACACGATTCATGGGGTTGTTAAAGCAGGCAGGTTATCTCGAATTACAGAGGTTTTGAACCGGCTTGAACATCGGCCCAGAAAAGGTGAGAAGCGTGTTCGGCCTGATTGGGCGGGTGAATTGGCCTATATTCGTAAAGGACGGGGCGAAAATATCCCAGTAACGGTTATTTGCGATGTGTTTGCTGAAAACACACAAACGGGAGAACGATTTGCTTTCGAGTTGAAAGCCCCATTGCCTAACAGCGATCAGACAAAAGTCAGCAAAGAGAAGATTTTGAAGTTGTATTGTATGGAACCGCGATTGGTTGACGCTGCTTTTTATGCGCTGCCATACAATCCATACGGCCGTCGCCAAGACTATACCTGGAGTTTCCCCGCCAGATGGTTCAACATGCAAAAAGATGAAGTCGTTCTCATTGGCGATGAATTCTGGGATAAAATTGGCGGGGCCGGCACATACCAGGCATTCATTCAAGCTGTAAACGAGATAGGCCCAGCCTACAAAGATCGGATTTATCGAGAATATCTGGGTATCGAACCGCCGCCAGACAAATTAAGTGAAGTCCTTCGTTAACCCCGCGAATTTCCACATTTGATAAGGAGCAACCCGCATGTACGACCAAGACAAACTCAACCAAATTGCCCAAAAGAAAGAGCAGTGGGAAAAAGGAACCCTCCACAAATCCGTCTCCCGCTTCCCGGAACGCAAAGAACAGTTCCTCACCACCTCCAGCGAACCCATCCGGCGGCTCTACACCCCGCTGGACGTGCCCGACCTGGATTATGAGCGCGACCTGGGCTTCCCCGGCGAATACCCGTTCACGCGCGGCGTCCATGCCACCATGTACCGGGGACGGCCGTGGACGATGCGCATGTTCGCCGGCTTCGGTTCCGCCAAAGAGACCAATGCCCGCTACAAATACCTCCTCCAACAAGGCAACATGGGCCTCTCCGTCGCCTTCGACCTGCCCACCCTCATGGGCTACGACACTGACGCCCCCGAAGCGTTAGGCGAATTTGGCAAATGCGGCGTCGCCATCAGCAGCCTGCAAGATATGGAGATGCTCTTCGACGGCATCCCGCTGGATCAAGTCAGCACCAGCATGACCATCAACAGCCCCGCCGCCATCATTTGGGCCATGTACATCGCCGCCGCCGAAAAGCAGGGCGTCCCGATGGACAAACTGCGCGGCACGCTGCAAAACGACATCCTCAAAGAGTACATCGCCCAAAAAGAGTTCATCTTCCCGCCCGAACCCTCCATGCGGCTCGTCACCGACACCATCGAATTCGGAACCAACCATCTGCCGCAGTGGAACACCATTTCCATCAGCGGCTACCACATCCGCGAGGCCGGGTCTACGGCCGCGCAAGAGCTGGCCTTCACCCTGGGCGACGGGTTGGAGTACGTGCGCTGGGCGTTAGAACGCGGCCTGGATATTGATGATTTTGCGCCGCGACTGAGCCTGTTCTTCAATTCGCACAACGATTTCTTTGAGGAAATTGCCAAATTCCGCGCCGCCCGCCGCATTTGGGCGCGGGAGATGAAGGAGACGTTTGGGGCCAAAAATCCGCGCTCCTGGCTCTGCCGGTTCCATACGCAAACGGCCGGGGCCTCCCTCACTGCCCAGCAGCCCGAAATTAATGTGGTGCGGGTGGCGATTCAGGCGTTAGCGGCCGTCATCGGCGGCACGCAAAGCCTGCACACCAACAGCCTGGACGAAGCGCTGGCTCTCCCCAGCGAACACGCCGTCACCATCGCCTTGCGTACCCAGCAAATCATCGCCGAGGAAAGCGGGGTGACGAATACGATTGACCCGCTGGCCGGTTCGTTCTTTATCGAGCATGAAACCGACAAAATCGAACAACAAGTTTACGATTACTGGCGGCAGGTGGAAGATTTGGGCGGCGTTTTGCCTGCCATCGAGCAGGGTTTTTATCAGCGCGAAATCTCTAACGCCGCTTACGAATATCAACGCCAGATTGACGCCAATGAGCGCCACATCGTAGGCGTGAATAAGTACGCCGACCCGGAAGAGGAACTGCGCATCCCCATCCTGGAAATGGATCCGCAAGGGTACGATTGGCAGGTTGAGCGCCTGAATAAGCTGCGTCAGGAACGGGACAATGCCCAGGTGGATAAAACGCTGGCCGCCCTGCGCCGCGCCGCCGAGGGGACGGAGAACACGATGCCCTACATTTTAGATGCCGTCCGCGCCTACGCCACGCTGGGCGAAATTACGGATGTGTTCCGCGAGGTGTTTGGGACGTATCAGGAACCGAACTGGATTTAACGGTTTAGAAATTCAACTTCTCAAAGAAGTTGAATTTCTTGGGTTAGCCAACGGCCGTTCTCCCCCTTGCCTTTTCCGTATCCCGCATTGTCATCATCGAAACGCCAACGCCGTAAGTGACAAACTCTTTTTCCGGCGTTATTTCGATGACGGCGTAGGGCGGGCTGGTTTCCGGGGTGATTTCCAGTCCGCGAAATAGCTTTTGGATGATGGGTTGGGGAACGGCCGTTGCCTCCAACACTCGCGCCAGACCGGGAAACGTAATCGTCGCCGCCGGAATTTTAATCCAGGGCAGCAGCGGGATGCGCTTGGGGATGGGAATCGTCAGCGAGACATGCGGGTTTTGGGCGATGTGCCGCGCCTTCCAGGCCGATCTGAGCGTGCTGACGTACAACCTGCGTTCATGGACAACATAAACAATCCCCGCCGTGCGCGCTTCTTGATGCGCCGTCACCATGCCCAATACGGCAAACAACTGCTTTTCAATTTCCTGCCACACCTGTTCCGTCGTAATCTCAGCCATATTTCACCTCCAAGTTACATTTTACTCATTTATCGTCACCTACAAAACTATTTTTGTCTGCTTTGCTTGTTTGTGGAAAATTTCTCAATCTACCGCAGGCAGGTATAATCTTATCCAATACAAACATTCGCCATAGACTGGCAAAGTTCATTTGCCAGGTCGCCAACAAAAGGAGACCCCCATGAAAAAAAGCGTCGTATTTTTTGAAGCCGAAGGCGGTTCGGACAAAGGGCCGGACGGCCATCGCCGCGATACCATGCCGATGGTGAACGCCGTCAAAGCGCAAGGGTGGAACGCCGAAGTTATTTTTTATTCCGATGAAGAGAAGGATGCCATTTTTGACCGCGTGGTAAACGAGTTTGACGCCTACGTCAGCCGCATCAACCCCGGCAACATCCCCGGCGGCGAAGCAGCTTACTTTGACATGCTGCGTAAATTGAGCGATGCCGGCGTGATGGGTATGCCCCACCCAGACGTGATGATCAACTACGGCGCCAAAGATGCGTTGACCAAATTAACAGATACGGATTTAGTTCCCGAAGATACCTATGCTTATTACACCGTTGACGCACTCAAGGAGAGATTCCCGGTTAGTTTGTCCAATGGCGAGCGGGTGTTGAAACAAAATCGCGGTTCGACGGGCGAAGGTATCTGGCGGGTTGTGGTCGCTGACGAGCGCGAATTTACGCCGGGCGAAGCGCTGCCGCTGGATACAGCCATCAAATGCACGGAAGCGGTAGACAACCATGTGGAAATGCGCCAACTGGGTGAGTTCATGGAATTTTGCACGCAGTACATCGTGGGCGCTAATGGGATGTTGGTAGACATGCCCTTTATGCCGCGCATCAAGGAAGGGGAAATCCGTATTTTGCTGGTGGGCAAGACGCCGATTTTTGTGGTGCATAAGAAACCGGCGGAAGCGGCGGACGCTTTTTCGGCGACGCTGTTCTCCGGGGCTAAATACCGCTACGATAAGCCGGAGGAGTGGCCGGAATTGGTGAACATGTTCCTGACCAGTCTGCCATCCATCACGGACCGGCTGGGCGGCTATGATTTGCCGCTTATCTGGACGGCCGATTTCATGCTAGACAATAATGAAGATGGCAGCGACAAATATGTGCTGGGCGAAATGAATTGTTCCTGCGTGGGCTTCACCAGCCACCTGGATCAGGGCATTCAGGAGATTGTGGCGGATAAGATTATTGCCGATGTGATTGCTCAGTAGTTTAACCGACTGATTTTTGGGTTTGAAAACGGCCGTTTCGTGAGAAACGGCCGTTTTTGCTTCTTGACATCCCTCTCTGGCTATTGTATAGTATCGCTAATTGGAACCGGTTCCATTTCGTTGGATTTGACCGGTAATTGCTGACAACGGCTGCATTTCCCCCACTCCACCTTCAAAAATACAGCCTTGCAGCGCAAGAAGAAGCGCGGAAGAGGATGAGCAAGACAACAATTCGTGATGTGGCTAAACGTGCCGGCGTTGGCGTTGGCACCGTATCCAGAGTGCTGAATAACAGTCCGGCTGTCAGCGACGCCACGCGCCAAAAAGTCCAATCCGCCATCGAGGCGCTCAACTTTTCTCCTAACCCAGCCGCCCGCCGCCTTTCTCAAGGCAAAACAATGGCTATCGGCGTCATTGTCCCTTTCTTCACCAACCCCTCCGTCGTGCGGCGGCTGCAAGGCGTTGTCTCCGTCCTCTCCGTTAGTAAATACGACCTCATTCTTTTCGACATCGAAAAAGTAAACCAGCGCGACATGTCTTTGCGTACCATTCCGCAGCGCAAATTAGCCGACGGCTTGCTGCTCATCTCGTTAACGCCTTCCGATATTGACGTAGAACAATTTGCTTTGGCTAACATTCCCGTTGTCCTGGTTGACGCTTATCACCCCGCCTTGAGCCGTGTCCTGGTGAATAATGTTCAGGGCGGTTACCAAGCGACAAAACATCTTATTGACCTGGGGCATCGCAAAATCGCTTACATCAGCGATTATCTGGATGACCCATTTAATTCGCCGGTGCGCGACCGGTTTACGGGATACAAGCAGGCGTTAGCGGAGGCGGGGATTGCGTATCGGGAGGAGTATCATTTGCAAGGGGAGCACGGCCGTTCCCCGGCCCGCCATCTTACCCACACCCTGCTCGACCTGCCTGACCCGCCAACGGCCGTCTTCGCCTACAGCGATACCCAGGCCATTGGCGCCATCGAAGCCGCCAGAGAGAGCGGTCTCTCCGTACCCGGCGACCTGTCCATCATCGGCTTCGACAACATCGAAGCCGCCGAATACCTGCGCATCACCACCATTCGTCAGGCCCTGTTTGAATCCGGCGTAAAAGGGGCGGGACTCCTATTAAATCTCATGGAAACGCCCGCAGCGGAACCGCAAGAAATCCTCTTGCCAACCAAACTGATTGACCGACATACAACCGCACAATATGGAAAAAAACAACTTAGCGGCCAGATAGCAGCATTGCAAACATAAAGACGTGCAACACTGCCGCTTGACCGCGCCCTGTATGAAGGAGGTGAGGTAAAAAGACAACACACAACAAACCCTAAAAATAGTCTACAAATTTGTAAAATAATTATTTGGAGGATAAGAACCTAATGTTAAATCGAAAATTATGGAGTTTGTTGAGCTTGTTACTCATCCTGGCGCTCGTTTTAGTGGCGTGCGGGAGTAACGAACCAGCCGAAACTCCAGAAGAAACAACCGGAGAAACGACAGTAGAAGAACCGGCCGCAACGCCGGTTGTTGAAGAACCCACGGCCGAAGAACCCATGGCCGAGGTTGATTTCCCCGTTATGCCTGGCGGTGCGCTTGAACAGGCACTGAAAGGCGACCTGGCCGGAACCGTCGTTACCGTAGATGGCCCCTTCGCCGATGCCGACATCGTCCGTTTCGACAAATCCATGAAGCCGTTTGAAGACGCTACCGGCATTGATGTGCAGTACATCGGCGGCAAAGAGTTTGAAGCCAGCATCTCCGTGCGCGTAGACGCCGGTGATGCTCCTGATATCGCCGATTTCCCGCAGCCCGGTTTAATGGCCGGATTCGTCCGCCAGGGCAAGACCATTGACCCTAGCAGCTACATCTCCGCGGATTGGCTCAAGCAGCAGTACAACCAAAGCTGGCTGGATATGGGTACAGTAGATGGCGTGATGGGCGGCGTCTGGCATCGCTTCAACGGCAAGAGCCTCGTCTGGTATCCCAAAGCCCAATTCGATGCTGCCGGGTATCAAGTTCCCGAAACCTGGGACGACCTGCAAGCCCTGATGGACACGATCGTTGACGATGGCGACACTCCCTGGTGCATCGGCATCGAATCTGGTGTAGCCACGGGCTGGGCGGCAACAGATTGGACAGAAGAGATGATGCTGCGCACCACTTCCCTGGACAACTACGACGCCTGGGTTACCGGCGAACTGCCGTTTGACTCCCCCGAAGTGCGTAATGCCATCGAAAGCTGGAGCGACATCTGGTTCAATGACGATTATGTCTTTGGCGGACGTGCTTCTATCGTCACTACCAACTTTGGCGATGCCCCCCTGCCGATGTTTGAAGACCCGCCCCAATGCTGGCTGCACAAGCAGGGCAACTTCATCACCTCCTTCTTCCCCGACGGGGTGGAGTTTGGCACCGATTATGGCGTCTTCTACTTCCCGCCAAAGGACGAAGCATATGGCAAACCGTTCCTCGTCGCCGGTGACATCATGACCCAATTCAACGACCGGCCCGAAGTACGCGCCTTGATGGAATACTTCACGGTTCCCGAATCGGCCGGCGGCTGGTTGTCCGATGGCGGCGCCTTAGCCGTCCACCAGACAACAACCCCCGACATGTACGGGCAGGAACTGGAGCGCAATCTGGCCGAGTTGGTTGCGAATGCGACCAGCTTCCGCTTTGACGGCTCCGACCTGATGCCTGGCGAAGTAGGCGCGGGCACATTCTGGACAGGCATGACTGACTACGTTAGCGGTGCGGCTGACCTGGACACGGTGCTGCCGGAAATTGATGCTTCCTGGCCGTCTGGTGTTGAAGGGCAATCCTCCGCCACCGAAGAAGAACCGGCTATGGCTGAAGGGCCATTCCCCTTTGTTTCCGGCGGATTCCTGGAACAAGCATTAAACGGTGATTTTGATGGAACCGTTGTCACCGTAGACGGCCCCTTCGCCGATGCTGACATTGTTCGTTTCGACAAATCTATGAAACCGTTTGAAGATGCTACCGGCATTGACGTGCAGTACATCGGCGGCAAAGAGTTTGAAGCCAGCATCTCCGTGCGCGTGGACGCCGGCGACGCCCCTGATATTGCCGACTTCCCGCAGCCGGGCCTGATGGCCGGGTTTGTCCGCCAGGGCAAGACCATTGACCCCACCTCGTTCATCCCGATGGATTGGCTGCAGCAGCAGTACAACCAAAGCTGGCTGGATATGGGTACAGTAGATGGTGTGATGGGCGGCGTTTGGCATCGCTTCAACGGTAAGAGCCTGGTCTGGTATCCCAAAGCCCAATTTGAGGCCGCCGGGTACGAGATTCCCACCACCTGGGATGATCTGATGGCACTGACACAGACAATTGCCGATGACGGTGATACAGCCTGGTGCATCGGTATCGAATCCGGCGTAGCCACCGGATGGGCGGCCACCGACTGGACGGAAGAGATGATGCTGCGCACCACCTCGCTGGACAACTACGACGCCTGGGTCACCGGCGAGCTGCCGTTCGACTCTCCCGAAGTACGCAACGCCATTGAAAGCTGGAGCGATATCTGGTTCAACGATGATTACGTCTTTGGCGGACGCGCTTCCATCGTTACCACCAACTTTGGCGACGCGCCGCTGCCGATGTTTGAAGACCCGCCCAAGTGCTGGCTGCACAAGCAGGGCAACTTCATTACCTCTTTCTTCCCTGATGGAACTGAATTTGGTAAAGACTACGGCGTCTTCTACCTCCCGCCAAAAGATGAGCAATACGGCAAGCCGTTCCTCGTTGCTGGCGACATCATGACGATGTTCAACGATCGGCCGGAAGTACGGGCTTTGATGGAATACTTCACGGTTCCCGAATCGGCCGGCGGCTGGCTGTCGGATGGCGGCGCGTTGGCGGTGCATCAGACGACGACCCCGGATATGTACGGGCAAGAACTGGAACGCAATCTGGCTGAACTGGTTGCTAATGCGTCCAGCTTCCGCTTTGACGGTTCTGACCTGATGCCGGGTGAAGTGGGTGCGGGCACGTTCTGGACGGGCATGACCGACTACGTTAGCGGCGCGGCCGATCTGGACACGGTGCTGCCTGAGATTGATGCTTCCTGGCCTCAATAGTTATCGTTGGTTGTTCAAAAGACAGGTTTAATCTTGAGGAATGAACCTATCTAACAACATTCACTTTGTTTGTGAATGGTTGTTTAGTTGATTAAAAAGGTGCGATGCGCAAATCGAGTGTATCGCACCTTTTTAGAAAAAGGAGGCGCCTTATGGCTGCCACGCTTAAACCGGAGGGAAATGGCGCGGGAACACAAGCTGCTGCGTTTGTAGGCCGTGTGGTTCTGGCGGTTGCCATTCCGTTGATTGCGTTTTTTGTGATTTATGAAGGGTTTATCTTTTTACGTGACAGTAACGCGCCGAAGTGGGTAATTACGGCCGTTGCTATTGTCTGGGGCGTTGGCGGTGTAGGCCTCCTTTATTGGGTCTTCAACGGCATTGTAGAACGGCTGCCCGCTCAGTGGACGGCGCGATTACAACCTTTTGTTTTTGTCGGCCCGGCAATCGCTATTTTGTTTTGGTATTTGGCGCTGCCCACGGCGCGTACCTTTTGGTTGAGCCTGTTTGACCGGGACGGCGTTGCTTTTGTGGGGTTAGCCAACTATAAAGCCATCTTCACCGAGCGTTTGATGCGCGAAGCGTTCCGTAATAATCTGATGTGGATCATATTTGGCAGTACTTTTTCTGTGTTGTTTGGGCTGGTGGTGGCTACGTTGGCTGACCGCAGTCGTTGGGAAAAGCTTGCCAAATCACTTATCTTTCTACCCATGGCGATTTCGTTTGTGGGTGCGGGTGTCATTTGGAATTTTATTTACGAGGTACGTCCGGCGAATGTACCGCAAATTGGGCTGCTCGATGCGCTGATGGTTGCTTTTGGCCGCCAACCTCAGGCGTGGTACGCCTGGACAGACATCATCCCCTGGAACAATCTTTTTCTTATCGTCATTGTCATCTGGCTGCAAACCGGCTTCTCCATGGTGTTGTTTTCAGCCGCCTTAAAGGGAATTCCTAGCGAGTTGATGGAAGCGGCTCGTGTGGATGGCGCTACGGAAGTCCAAATTTTTTTCCGCATTATGATTCCCTATATTCGGGGAACTATCATTACCGTTTGGACGACTATTGTGATTTTTACTTTGAAGATTTTCGATGTGGTATGGGTGATGACGGGCGGACAGTTTGGCACGGAGGTGATTGCGACGCAGTTTTATCGCCAATCCTTTGTGGCGCGTAATTCTGGCTTTGGCTCGGCGATTGCCATTGTGTTGTTCCTGGCGGTTATTCCGGTAATGGTTTACAACCTGCGGCAGTTTAAGGAACAGGAGGCATTTTAAGATGGGTGCTAAAAGAAAACGGCTTATCAATGATGTATTGGTGAATGGCGGGCTGTTGTTCCTGGTTTTGCTGTGGACGATTCCTACGTTGGGCTTGTTTGTTTCTTCGTTCCGCTCGCGCGAGGATATTCAAACGTCGGGTTGGTGGAATGTGTTTCCCCACCGCGAATGGCAGAAGGTGTCGGAATTGGACCCGAAGGCGTTGGGCCTGGACCCAAACGGTGTGATGGAAGTGGAAGGGGCTGTCGGTACGTTTAAGGAGATGCGAGACGGGATTGAAACGCCGGACGGCCGTTTAATTACCTGGGTCGGCAATAAGCGGTTGGGGCGTATTGACGTACAAGAGCAGGGATGGGCCGTTAGTTGGGATTTTGACCTGAGCAACTATGATCAAGTGCTTTCCGGCAAAGATTACGAGTATAAAAACCCAGATGGCACGGTAGAAGTGATTCCCGGCGATGATATGTCGGGCGCGTTCTTGAACAGCCTGGCGGTGGCGGTACCAGCGACGGTTATTCCCATTTTGATCGCCGCTTTTGCGGCGTATGCGTTTGCCTGGATGAAGTTTCCGGGGCGGCGATTCTGGTTTGTGTTGGTCATTGCGCTGCTGGTTGTACCGCTGCAAATTGCGCTGGTTCCCATCTTGCGCGACTATAACACATTGGGCTTGAATGGGACGTTTTTGGGCGTCTGGCTGGCGCATACGGGGTTTGGTTTGGCGCTGGCGACGTATTTGCTTTACAACTACATCAGCACGCTGCCCCGCGAAACGTTGGAATCGGCGTTTATTGATGGAGCCTCCCATTTCACGGTATTTACGCGGCTGGTGATGCCGCTTTCTGTTCCCGCGCTGGCTTCGTTCGCCATCTTCCAGTTTTTGTGGGTGTGGAATGATTATCTGGTGGCGTTGGTGTTCTTGGGCGGCAACCCTGAGTTTAAGGTGGTGACGCAGCGGTTGGCGGATATTGTCGGTTCGCGCGGCAGTGATTGGCATTTGCTGACAGCCGGGGCGTTTATCTCGATGATTTTGCCGCTGACTGTCTTTTTTGCCTTGCAGCGGTATTTTGTACGTGGGTTGATGGCGGGGTCGGTGAAAGGATAGTTGGTTATTGGTTATTGGTTATTGCGTGATGCGTGACGGGAAGGGGTTTCACGCATCACGTTTTATGTTTCACGGGGATATTCATGACGATTTTGCGGTTTCCTGATGACTTTGTGTGGGGGGTAGCGACGTCGGCGTATCAGATTGAGGGGGCGTGGAATGAAGACGGCCGTTCCCCTTCTATCTGGGATACGTTTAGCCACACACCGGGCAAGACGAAGAACGGCGAGACAGGCGACGTGGCCTGTGACCATTACCACCGTTGGCCGGAAGATTTAGACTTGATGGCCTCATTGGGCATCCAGGCGTATCGTTTCTCGGTCAGTTGGCCGCGTATCTTGCCGGATGGCGGCAAGCAGGTCAACGAAAAGGGGCTGGATTATTATGATCGGCTGGTGGATGGTTTGTTGGCGCGGGGGATACGGCCGTTCATCACCCTCTACCATTGGGAACTGCCCCAAGCCCTGCAAGACAAAGGCGGTTGGCCGACGCGGGATACCGTCCAGCATTTTGTCGATCTGGCCGATGTGGTCAGCCGTCGGCTGGGCGACCGGGTCCACGACTGGATCACCCACAACGAACCGTGGTG
>JANTHP010000098.1 GCA_024762395.1 Anaerolineae bacterium
GGGGTACAAGGTGCAAAATGTGGAGGCGGGTCTGGTGACGCGCCAGCAGCAGGTGCAGCCGATGAATATCCTGGTGATTTTTTTGCTGACGATGGCGTTGTTAACGGCCGTTGTCGGCAGCATCGGTCTCACGGGCACAATGGGGATGAACGTCCTGGAACGCACCCGCGAGATTGGCGTCATGCGGGCCATCGGCGCGGTGGACGGCGAAATCATCAAATCGGTCGTCATCGAAGGGATGATGATTGGGTTGATAAGCTGGGCTGTCGGCGCGGTACTGTCGTTCCCCATCAGCTACGCGCTCCTGAGCATCATTGGCCGCGCCATGATTGACGGCGTCATCCCCATGCAAATCACGATGGACGGTTTCCTCATCTGGCTGGGCGTCGTGGTCTTGTTGTCAGTTGCGGCCAGTATTGTGCCTGCCCGCAGCGCCGCCCGTCTTACCATTCGGGAAGTGTTGGCTTATGAGTAGCCAGCAAGAGCTAGAGTACAGAGTATAGAGCTAGAGTAAGAACGCTCGCTAGCGTTGGCTCAATATATGGTACAATGGCGATGAGTTGAAAGCATTCCAAAGAGGACATTGCTATGTTAGCTGTCAAAGATTTTGTTAAAGCCAACTTGTACGCAGATGAAGAAATGGTTATTCAAGATGCGCTGCGCCACTTGCTGCGCGGTCGGCCTGATTTGCGTATCCAATTGGCCGTCTTTCAGTATCAACAGGAGGAGCTATCTTTAGCGAAAGCAGCTGAAATTGCGGGCGTTAGTTGGGCGCAAATGCGGGATATTTTGCTAGAAAAGGGCATTGACCCAGCATTGGGGCCCGAAACTTTGGAGGAGGCGCGGGCCGAGGTTGATCAGTTGCGTGGCTATCTGGCCGGACAAGCATGAGCATCATTTCTAACACAACCCTGCTCTCCAACTTTGCGGCGATTGGTCAGCTTGATTTGTTGCGTGAATTGTACCCGCGTCTTTATGTGCCAACGGCCGTTTACAATGAAATTCGTTATGGATTAGATGAAGGGTACACTTTTTACCGTCCACTTATTGAGCAAGTGTATCCCCATCACAATGACGGCTGGATTCATCTCACGCATATTGTGGGGGAAACTGAACTACTCCGTTTAAGCCAACTGCCGCGTAAAATTCATGCGGGCGAAGCAGAATGTTTATCCATTGCCAGGGAACGCGGTTGGCTATTGCTAACAGATGACCGTGCTGCTCGTAAAATTGCTAAATCATGGCAAGTAGCATTGTCTGGTACGTTGGGTACGTTGGTTTTGATGGTGGAACAGGACATTTATCCTTTGGCGCAAGCAAATGATCATTTGTCGCAAATGATTCGGCAGGGATACCGTTCGTTTGTAACCGATTTGTCAGTTTTATTGCCATCTGAAAATTGAAAACAAGGGTAACAACCTAAAATTATAGTTGACGGTTTCCCGATTTGGCTCGGCGTCATCATCTTCCTCTCCGCCGCCGCCAGTATGCTCCCCGCTTGCAGCACCACCCGTCTCACCATTCGGGAGGTGTTGGCGTATGAGTAAAATCAGCAGGGATTAAAAGCTTGGTTGCCAGCAGTGTTTTTTGGATTGACATGCTTTCGACCTTCTGACTATACTGTACAATGAAAATATGAATGGGAATCAAAACTCACAAATCAACAAAGATTTTCAATTAATTGTTAAATGCGAAAAGTGTTGCCAAAAACTTCGCATTCCTTTACGCTACAAAAAAATCCGCGTAACTTGCCCTGCTTGTCGGCATGAATTTGATTATCAATATGGTGAAGAGTTTCAACATGGTGAGGTGTTTCACTCGCGAATCCCATCAGAATTGAAGGGTTTAGTAATAAGCCTTATTCCGGTTATTGTTTGGGGGTTTTTCGGTTCATTGGAACGTTCGTTACATAAGAACATCTTCCCGGATATACCAGATATAATTCCTTTTTTACTTACGATAATGGCTCTATTCGGAATGATGTCTTTTATCGTTTTTGGCATAGGGTTATTAATTGACAGAAGGGACATTATACGATTTGTCTCAATTAAAAAGATTGTCATTTCTCGTCAAGGTATTGCCCTGTTCCATAAAGCTCGAGGGACGGATATTTTGATCGACTGGCAACATATTAAAGCGGTGAAACTCCGATACTTAAAGCACATGCTTTTAGGATCAGTAGAAATAGGACGGGAGCCTGTAGAAATTGAGTTTAACCTTGTTGATGGTAGTAGTTTCAAAATACCTCTCGATCAGATTCTAAAAGAAAAAGAACGGAATAGGCTAATATCCATGGTTAACCACTATCTTCCTTTTAGCAATTATGTGATCTCAAAATAGGTCAGTAATAAATTAACCGGGAAGATTAGCAACGGCCATCTTGCTGACAGCTTGAGTTTGGGGTGGGGAAACGGCCGTAAACTCTCCCAAATTATCTTGCTGGTTGGTTTGTTGCGCGTGGGGTGGGGAACGGCCGTCAATATCAGGGAATTATTTCAAATGCGGGGCAATGATTGGGACGAAAAATGCGAAAATCACGCTGATCAATTGTCAGAATCCGAGTGATGTTCATGCGTTCAGCAATAGCAAACAAAACGGCGTCGACAAAATCAATCTCTGCATCTTGATATTGGCGTATCACTGCTGCCGCCCGTTGATAATCAACATTTTGCGGCTCTACAAGAATAAAGTGAGAGCTAGCCAAACTCTCGGCAAAATCAGCGACTGCATCGCTGCCCAAATCGCGTAAAAGTAAGTAAGCGACTTCAGTTGTTACAGGTGTGGGTAAATAAACTTCGCCTTCCACCGTCTGCGCTGCCGCTAAAACGGGCTGGTGCATGTTTTCCTGCCGATTCAACAGCGCATAGAAAAAGCCTGTATCGAGCAGATAGCTCATTCCGCGGCTCCAAATCCATCAGCTGCGTTCAATTCTGTTTTTAATATCTCTTCAGCGCGTTCGGCCGTATCGCCAGGACCGCCGGCAAATTGACCCGCGAACGCCAATAACGGATTCTCGCGTTTTTCAGAAGTGTCGTCGGACGTTACGATTGTTCCCAGTAGCCAATGAGCTAATTTCAAGCGTTCTGGCTTGGGCAAATCCAATAATTCTTGTTGTATTATCTGGGTATCTAGTGCCATAACATTCCATCCTGTAACAATTATCATCTTTCATTACCAGTATATCATAGCTTGGTGAATTACGAGTTTGCAAATTTTCAAGTGGGGTGTAGGGGAAACGGCCGTAAACTTTCCCAAATTATCTTGCTGGTTGGTTTGTTGCGCGTGGGGTGGGGAACGGCCGTAACCTATATCCTCTGACTAATTTTTGCGCTGGCTAATCGGTTCAGACTTACGCCAGCCTCTGCCGCTTCAATGGCCAGGCGGCGGTGAACGTCAGGCGGGATACGAAGCAAGAATTTGCCGCTGTATTTTCTCACAGCCAGCGGCTCAGGAATTGATTCCCCGTTGGCTTGTATATCGGCAACCACATCCGCCACGACTTGACGAATACCACGCAACGCTTCTTCCGGGTCGCCCGCCAACCAGCTTAGGCTGGGAAATTCCGCGCAAAGGCCCAAATACTCTTCATCTTCTTCTGACCATGTTACCCGGTACGTATAACGATCTTGTTCAATCATTGCCTTTTTCCATCCTGTCAATCGCCTTCACTACCTGCTTTACCTGATACGCCTTCGCTTTTCCTTTGTCGTTTTAGATATTGACGCGCGGATCGCCTTGCCAGGGCGTTTTGTAAACACGTGATTGCTGCTGCTTTGTCGCGCTGCTCCAAAATAATGGTCGCAAACATTGCAGAGGTCGTTAAACCGAATCCCCTTGGGATTGCGCCGCATGTTTGCCAAAATTTTCTCAACGGAAGCCGTGCTGGAATGGTATCATTATTGGTATTATCTCGTCAAGGAGGAACGGCCGTCTGTTGGCAGTTTGCGTTTGGGGACGAGGAACGGCCGTTTAGCGTTGGCTGATAAATAATTTTGAAGACAAACACCCCCCCCGGAAGCCGACAGCCTCCGGGAGGGTCTGGGGACGTTATTTTACAATCAGAGGTAAGTACACCATATAGTCAAAAGCATCATCATTCAAAATCATGGCGTTGCTGCTGCTGACCGAAATAGGCACATTGGCGTTGCTAATGAGCGAACTGTAATGCTCATCAGCCTCCGCAATCGTATCGCCAATAACTTGGACAGTATAATTTTGCACTGTTTCGCCCGGTTGGAATGTCAACGTACCCGGCGTGGAGATGAAATCAGAGCCTTCCTGCGCGCCATCATCGCCGAAGCCGGAACTGACGGCGTAATCCACAGTGATGACAAAATCGGCTGGCGTGGAGAGCGTGACAGTGAAGACGGCCGGAGTTAAGCCGCTGTTCCCTTCCAAAACTTGTGGGCCAAGTTCATGCGACAGGCTGGCTGAGTCATCGTCGGTAATGGTTCCATTGCCGACGCCGTCGTCAATGTTGGCATTGACAGGGGCGGAAAACTGAACGGTAAAGGCTTCGCTGTCGCCTTCATCCACATCGTCGCCGATGACGGGCACAATGATTTGCCCGCTGGTTTGGCCTGGGGTAAAGGTGAGCGTGTCGGAAACGGCCGTATAATCTTCCCCCGCCGCTGCCGAACCGGATACCGTATCATAGTTTACCGTCACCGTATCCGCGCTGGCCGGAGAAAGCGTCACATCAAAAACCATATCCGTCGTGCCGCTGTCCCCTTCCAGAACCGTTTGATCGGAAATTATCAGGGTTGGCAGCCCGTCGTCGTCAATGATTGTGCCAACGGCCGTACCATCCAAAAGAACAGCGTTATTGGCATTGCTCAACGTTATCATAAAGGTTTCATCCGTTTCATCGCTGGTATCGCCAATGATGGGAACGGTGACGAATTGGGTCGTTTGGCCGGGATTGAAGGTGAGGGAGTCGGAAACGGCCGTATAATCGCTGCCTGCCGTCGCCGTGCCATCACTTGTTGCATAATCCACCGTCACCGTTTGATTGTGGTCGGGGGAGAGGGTGACGGTAAACACGGCGCTGACTGTGCCGCTGTTTCCCTCAACAACTGCTGCGTCTTCAATGATCAGCCGATGCTGCGCTTCCACCGCGCCGATGTCGCAGGTCGCTGTGCCATCGTTATCGCCGTCATACGGCCGGGTCACGTCCCGTTGGTCTGCTGCCGGGCAGAGAGCATTCGCGCCCGCATCAATTGCCGGGCTGTTCGGCAGTAAGGCATGCGTTAGCGTTGCGCCGCCATAATCTGCCAGCGCAGCCAACAGCGGGTCCACCCCTTCCTGGTCGCCGGTTTGGGTCAGGGAGCAAGAAAAATCGGTGGATAAATTATTGCCCAGCGATGTCCAGTTGCCAGACGTCCCGCCGCAGTTTTGGCCGTCATTCCCGGCAAAAATCGTATTCACAATCTGCGCCGAAGCGTCATTGCCAATCATCAACCCGTTGTAGCCGGTACCGCCGGTATTGGTGCGGTGGTTATTGGCGATTGTGCTATTTTGGATGAAGAAGGAGACGGCGGGACCACTTCCGTAAATGCCGCCTTGATTATTGCTGGCCGTATTTTCGCTCACAGTTACATTGGTAAGCGTGATGGCGCCCGATTGGGAAAAGAGCGCTGCGCCGGAGGATGATTCATTGCCGGTGAACAAGCTGTTTTCCACAATGGCAGTGGCGTTGATATTTAAGCCGCCGCCAAAGGAGGTAGAACTGTTGCCGTCAATGATGACATGATTGAGGTACACATCATTGGTTGTGTCCACTGCGCCGCCGTACAGGCTGACGGCCGTATTATTGGCCAACAGCGAATCCGTAACCGAAATCGTCCCGGCCGACAGATACCCATAAATTGCGCCCCCATTACCATCGGCCGTATTGCTAATTATTTCGCTGTTTTCAATGACCAATGCGCCGCTCAACGTGAAAATCGCACCGCCAAGACCCAGAGCAGAATTGTTCTGGATGACGCTATCCTGAATGGTCAGGTCGCCGTTGTTCAAAATCGCGCCACCGCCCTCGACAAAAATATCTGAAGATTCGGTAATCGTCGCGCCATTTTGGATGGTTACGCCGGAAACAGTCGTTTCCGCGCCGGTTCTCAGGACGCGGCCGGCCTGATTACCATCAAGGATAGTACTGCCCGCGCCATCCCCGATTAACGTTAATCGTTTGAAAATTTCAATATCATGTTCCACATAAGTGCCGGCAGCGATTTGGATGGTATCGTCGTCGGCGGCTTTGTCAACGGCAGCGGCGATAGTCTGGCAGGCATCCCCTGGCGATGTGCAGTTGTTGCCGTCGTCGCCTGTGGCTGCGTTGACATACCAGATTGCGGTTGGCGCGGCTTGCGTGGTATTCACGCCGCCACCCAGCCAGAAAAATAGATACGCCGCCAGCCCGCCGCCTATGAGAACGGCCGTTACGAAAGTTAACAATAATGATTTTGATTTGGACATACAATACTCCTTTTGAATATGCTGAGTTGAGGGACAACTCTCTTTTTTGTTAGACAAATATCACTATAAGGTGAGAACGATCGGAAACCGATCGAGAAATGGCATGGGGGCGCAGTGGCCTGGTTTGCCCTTGATCGGTTTTGGATCGTTTGAACCTTACAATCTTTTATCATCAAATACTTGGAGGTTTATGATGAAATTGTTTTGGAAGCACGAAGTTAGGGTGACGCATGGGAAACGGCCGTTTCTCAGCCTGATTTTGCTTGTTGTTTTGTTGGCGGCTTGCGGCGGTGGGGCAGACTCTCCCACCGTTGTACCCATTTCGCCTACCAACACGGCTGTTCCACCGACAGACACGGCCGTTCCGCCCACAGATACGCCGATTCCGCCCACAGCAACGGCCGTTTCGCCTACAAACACCCCCATTTCGCCAACGCCGACTCAGATTCCTGCCCCTGTTTCTACAGAAACCGAGATTTTTAATGACGAAGCAGGGCGCGTATCCTTCCATTATCCAGCGAGTTGGGAAATGGAAACAGAGGAAATGGATCATGGCGGTTTGACCGTAATCACGGCGCCAGAAATAGCGAACCCTGATTTCACCCAGCCGTTCGGCTTCTTTTCGGGAGAAGTAAAATGGGTCGCGGGCAGCGACGATCCGGTAACTCTGTTGACACAGTGGGCAAGCGAATCGGGTTTGCAAATGATAGGTGAACCAACAGTAACAGAAAGCGATGGTATCCGTCGCGTTAGCGAGGAAGCTGTCATTAATGTGGGGGATGACCAAACATTATCGGTGACGGCCGTTGTTATTGTTAACGGCAGCCGTTACGGCATTTTCGTTGCCGGAACCACGCCTTCTGGTGAAGAAGTGTATAAAGAGGTGGTTGTTGCAATTCTGGATACGGTCGAAGTGTACGATTTTGATCTGGAAGCTCTGGGCGTGATGCCGGCAGCGGATGCAGATGCTATTGTTATTGATTTTTCTAATCCAGCCAGCGTAATGCAAGGGGTTATTGATTCGGCCCGTTTTGAGGTTTACGACGAATTGGCTGGACTATGCGATCCGTTGGGGGAAAATGATGGAGATACGGCCGTTATCTGTGAAATGACAGCCAATCATCCCGATAAAGATGAGTTGGCTAATTACTTTGCTTTCGCCCACATCACCGGTCAGGTGACGATTGATGGCGACCATGCCCAAATCCCGTTCATTTTTGGCCCCGATGGGGATCAAGAGGAGACGATGGATTTCATCTTGCGCGACGGCAAATGGTATCTATACGGTTTTTAGCGGTGCCTGCAATTGATTAGAGAGTGGTCGTCGCTAATTATTAAGAAAAAATTGATAAAAAT
Source organism: Anaerolineae bacterium (assembly GCA_024762395.1). Classification (GTDB taxonomy): domain Bacteria; phylum Chloroflexota; class Anaerolineae; order Promineifilales; family Promineifilaceae; genus JACKCC01. The sequence continues at coordinate 7,831 of JANTHP010000098.1, forward strand.
TGACATGGGTATTGTTTGTTGTTAGAATTCAGGCGAAATTATTCCCAGTTGATGGAACTTACTAAGGAAGGAAAACATGACGGATGTATTAGATCCAACCACGACAATTCAGATAACCGAAACGGCCGTTACAATGGTACGTAACTTGTTAACCGAGAAAAATGTGCCGGATTACGGTCTGCGCGTTTTCGTAGCTGGCGGCGGCTGCTCCGGCTTACAATACGGCATGGCGTTGGAAGCCGAAGCGCGCGAATATGACCATGTGCTGGAACAAGACGGCATTAAAATATTTGTGGATCCGACCAGCATGATGTACCTGACCGGCGCGACGGTAGATTATGTAGACAGCCTCATGGGCGGCGGATTCAAGATTGACAACCCCAATGCCGTTTCCTCCTGCGGCTGCGGCTCATCCTTCAAAACAGACGACAGCGCCGGCGCTTCTGGCGCGGCCAGCTGCGGCACAGGTGGCTGCAGTTGTTGATCTTTAGATTTGTCAAATTTTTCCAAATTTGACAAATCTTCTCGATAGGGCTGTGTAGTTTTTGGAATTTCTAGTGGATTGGACAGGGCGTTGACAAACGCCCTGTTTTTGTTTTAGATTCTAAAAAATTTGACGAATCTCCTCGACAGCGCTGTACGGACGTTTACGCGCCAGCAGCGATAAAAAGTTGTCGATAAATATGAAATTATGGCTGCGAGATATTTCACACTGGACGAAGCAAATGCGCTGCTGCCTCAGATTGAGCCATTGATGGCCCGGTTATTGGAAACGCGGGATAAAGCGGCTCGATTAAGCAAAGAGATTGAACCCCTCCTGGCCGATGCCCGGATTGATATTGGCGGCGCCATTCCTTCTCAGTTGGCTCAAGATTTTGCTGCCATTCAGCGGCTGGTGCAGGAAATCCAGTCGTTTGGCTGCATTGTGAAGAATTTGAATGCAGGGCTGGTAGATTTCCTGACGGAGCGAGACGGCCGTGAAGTTTACCTGTGCTGGCGTTACGGCGAACCGGCCGTTGCCTTTTACCATGAACTGCATATGGGGTACAACGGCCGTCAACCCGTCTGAATTTGGCGGTAGTCAGAAGCGCCCAACCGCCGCCAGCTCCCATCGGTGGATTTTCACTACAACTGCCAGAAGTGACAGTCACTGTCTAAACAAAGTGACTGTCACCTGAATGCCTGCTTATTTGATGATAGCGGGTAAATACACTGCGAAGTTGGCCGAAATTGTCTTGGGGGCGGAAAACTCGGAGGAGTTATTGGCGCTGGCATCTATGGCAACGGCCGTTACATTCGGTCCGGTCAGGTTGATAGAGCGGCTCCATTCGCCATTGCTGTCAACCACCGCCGCCCCTTCATACACCTTGCCTTCATCGGCATTGTCAGAAAAAATTTCTACCGTGCAGGAAGCGCAGGCCGTACCGGAGATACTTGATTGGGTGACAGTGAGGATAACCGGCGCCGCGATGTCGCCATTGGCGTGTTGGAGCATCTCGATACCTTTCCCTGTGTTATCGTAGATGCTGTTTTCATAAATCAAATTACCGGTGGCTCCGACAACAGACACACCAGAGCCGTCGTTATCATGAATTGAGTTGTTGTTAACCCGTAGATTATCTCCCCAACTGACAATGCCACTGTTGTTCCCATTAATCGTATTGTAGGAAATGTAGGTTGTTCCGGTGATAATGTCCAATCGAATACCGTAACTTGTATTGCCAATGATACTGTTCCCGCCAGTCATCATCCCAATGATGGTATTACTGGCGTTAATATGCACGCTCACGCCATATTCTCCGTTTCCCAAGGCGCCGGAGCCACCGATTGTGTTTTTGTACAATTGGTTATGGTTGGTGCCGGAACCGCTAATAATAACGCCAGAATGTGAATTACCGGCAATCAGGTTCCCTTCATCGGTTTGTAAACCGCCGATTATCGTTTCGGATGCGCTGTCTGTTATTGCAACACCGTGATAGTTGGCTTCCGCTGTGATTCCATCGGGCGCAACGCCAATATAGTTATTAAAAACGCCATTCCCGTAGGCGGCGCTGCCGCTGATGGAGATACCGGTGTCTCCGTTCCCGGAAATGACATTGCGCTTCCCGGACACGTTATCGCCGATACTATTGCCGCTTGATAAAATGTCAATACCGTCGTTAGTGAAATTGCGAATGTAAAGCCCGTAGACTTCATTGCTGTTGACCCGAATGTCCAACCCGGTAGCTACTTGCCCGTCGCCATCCAACGTTACGCCGGGGCGATTATTGGCTGTATCCCACACGCCGCTGGCATCAATGATTAACTGATCCGTGATGTTGGGCAGATCGCCTTCGACCGCATCAATGGTAATGGTCATGGGAGAGATGAATGTGATCGTATCTGTTCCGACAAGTGCGTTGGCTTCTTCTATAGCCGCTCGTAGGGTGCAGAGTCCGGTTTCATCAGCGCAAATGCCGTCGCCGGGAGTTGCGTCATGCGCCAGCGAATCGTCGAAATTCGCTTCCACGACGAATCCGGCTGCCTGAACTGGGCTGGACTTCAATGCAAAGGTTAATAATCCTAAAAGGACGAGGCCTGGTAATAAAATAGGTAGGAAAAGTTTTGTTTTCATTGTTATGTCTCCATTGTAAATGTAGGTCGGATTGGCAATCCGACTTACGATATTCATTTATTCTCTCTATAAATGTAGGTCGGATTGGCAATCCGACTTACGATTTTCATTCATTCATGGTGCGCCGTAGGCGCGTGGCGTCTCCCTCTCCAAGTATTGAAAATTCCGATCCCCGATACACTACCAATTGAGATGAAGCGCACCCTTTTGCAAATCGCTGTTGGTTATGGCTTAATCATGAGCGGCAGATAAATATAATGATTTGCGACTGTGTCTTGGATGGTCAGCGTGGCGTGACTGGGAGACCCAATTGTTGCCCCGCCTGTTGGGTTGCTGATGGTTAAGTTCACCGTTTCGTCTCCTTCTTGCACGGCGTCATTCAGGATGGTAACGGTGAATGTTTGGTGCGTTTCTCCGTTGGCAAAGTTGAGTGTGCCGGAGGCAGCGGTGTAATCGGAACCGGCTGTGGCTGTACCGTCGCTGGTCGCATAATCCACGCTGACTGCGCCGAAAAAGCCGTTTACCCGTTCCACCGTGATTGTTGCCGTACTGCCATTTTCTTGGACGGTGAACGCGGCTTGCGAAAATTGGAATGCGCCTGCCTCTGAGGCGTCAATGATGGTGCAGGTTCCCGTATCGTCGGCGATGGTCGCGTTGTGGGCGTTGCTCAAGCGCAAGTAGAAGTATAGGCTTGAATCAACTACGCCGTTGTCGAGGGTTGGGACGGAGACGGCCTGTGCCGTTTCGCCTGGCGTCAAGGTTATTGTTCCGCTGGCGGCTACGTAATCTACCCCGGCAACGGCCGTTACATCCTGCGTAGCGTAATCAACCGTAACCGTAAACGCGCTCGGCGTGGATAAGGTGACGGTAAACACTGCGTTGTATCCCTCATTGGCAGTGATGTCGGGAACGGAGAGCGCGGCAGTATCATCGTCGGTGATTGTGCCGGTGGCGGCGTCATCCTGGATGGCGGCGTTGGTCGGATTGATCAAATGAACCGTAAAGGTTTCCGCGCTGCTTTCATCAATCACATCCCCCTGCACGGTTACGGAAACTGTTCTTGTTGTTTGACCGGGCGTAAAGGTTAATGTCCCGGCGGCGGCCGTGTAATCGCTGCCCGCCGAGGCTGTGCCGTCGGCCGTAGCGTATTGCACGGAGACGGATTGAGCGCTGGATGGGGAAAGGGTGACGGTGAAAACGGCCGTTGTCGTCCCACTGTCTCCTTCTGTAACGGCCGTATCCGCAATAACCAGCGATGGCAGCCCGTCGTCATCCACAATTTGCCCCACAGCCTGCCCGTCCATCACCTGCGCCCCTTGCGCGCTGCTCAGATTAACGAAGAAGGTTTCATCCGGCTCGTCGTCGGTGTCGCCTAACACGGCCACGTTGAGCGTTTTACTGCCCTCATTGGGCGCGAAGACGAGCGTACCGCTGATGGCGGTGTAGTCGCTGCCCGCCGCTGCCGTGTCGTCGGTGGTGGCGTAAGTGACGGTAATCGGCTGGGTGCTGGTGGGGACAAGGGTGACGGTGAAAACGGCCGTAACCGAGCTGCTGTCTCCTTCCAAAACGGATGTGTCGGCAATACTAAGTTGGTTGCTGAACTCATACGCGCCCTTATCGCACGTGGCCGTGCCGTCATTGTCGCCGTCAAAGGGGCGCGTCGCACCGCGCTGGTCAACCGCCGCGCAGCCGCTGTTTGTGCCGCTGTCAATCGCCGGGCTGCCCACAAGCAGAGCATGGGTTTCTGTTTGACCGCCATTATCGGCCAACGCGCCCAACTGCGGATCGCTGTTTTGGACGTCGCCCGTCTGCGTGAAAAGACAGGTGGCGTCGTCGGATAAATTGTAGCCCAGAGAGACCATGCTGCTGCCGTTGAAACAGTTGCTATCATTGCCGCTGCTGTTGGCGACAATACTGTTCTGAAAGTCCACTGTGCCATAATTGCTGATGGCGACGGTATTGCCGCCGCTGCCGGTAGAATTATTATTGGCAATGGTACTGTTGCGGACATAAATGGTGGCCCCGCTTGCGACGGCAAACGCAGATTTATTATCAGATGAATTGCCGCTTATTGTTACATTGGTCAACTGAACCGCAACATTATCCTGCGCATGAAATCCGCCGGACGAGGAGCCGGCCTGATTGCCGCTGATGGTCGAACGTTCTATGGTAATACTGCCGCCGCCTTGCAGGAAAAGGCCGCCGCCAAATGCTGTTGCTGTGTTGTCGCGTATGGTCACATCCTGCATAAACAGCGATCCGCCGCTCTCAACCATGATCGCTCCGCCATAATTGGCTTGATTGTCTGCCAGCACACTGTTGGTGATGGTTAAAATACCAGTATTGTAAATGCCGCCGCCACTGCCGCTGATGCTCCCGTTGCGTACGGTTACGTCTTGCAGGGTTACGTTAAGGCCGCTGCCGATGTTGAAAACGTATCCGGATTGCGAGCCGTCAATGTATACGGCGTCGCTGCCCGCGCCGCTGATGACGATGTTTTTGGACAGAGTGATGTTTTCGGTGTACACGCCGGCGGCCACGATGACGGTATCGTCTGCGGATGCTTTGCCGATGGCTGCATCAATGGTTTTGCAAGCGGTGGCGGGGGTAGCGCAGTCGTTGCTGTCATTGCCGGTAGCGTCGTTGACGTACCAGGGGCCGGCGGCGTGCGTTGGGGGCGCGCTTGTCAACAGCGCCCCGATGACGCTTGCGATTAAGGCCATGATTAGAAAAGGAAGGAATAGGGCTTGTTTTGTTTTTGCGTTCATTTGAATAGATCCTTTTATTTTCAGTCTGTTTTTTCGTATCTTCTCAATATTCCGGAGGAGAGTTGACAAATTTTCTAATGAAATTTGTCAACTCTTATCCACGCATACCACTTTTTCTCCTGTTTTCTCCTCCAAAAAAACGACCAGAGCCGACAACGAAGAAAATCCGCGCCGTTCACCGGTACGCGGATCTTCCAGGTGCGCCCGCCAGACTGACGTTTGGTTGCTGGCAGGCCACAATCGTAACAAATAGGCGGTGTAGGGGGCGATGTTGGTATTGGGCATTAGTTGGTTGTTGCTTGTTGCTTGTTGGTTGTTACCTTTCGCTTTATCATAGCGGGCAAACGTCGAGAAAACGTCGAGAGAATGGGGCGCTTTGCTTAATTAGGACAAAGCTCCTGCTGTAACGTTCAAGAAAACGGCCGTAAACTGAGTATAATAAGCAAAATCCAACTCCGTTAGAGAGAACCTTATGCTTGCATTGTCACTGCTAGGCCAACCTGTGATTACATTAAACCGCCGTCCCGTCACTGGATTCGTCTCCCAAAAAGCATTGGCTTTGCTCGCTTATCTGGCAGTTGAATCGGAGCAGCCGCACGGCCGTTCCCTTCTGGCGCAAACCTTTTGGCCCGATCAAACAGAAGCCGTCGCTCGCAAAAACCTGCGCGACATCCTCTTCAACCTGCAAAAACTGTTGCGAAACCGAGACGCCAATCCCCTGTACCTCCTCATCACCCGCAGCAGCGTCCAATTTAACCCCGCCAGCGCCCACACGCTGGATGTTAAAACCTTCATTTATTAGCCGACATCGAGACCCATCGCCATAAACGGGTGGAAAGCTGCCGCATCTGCGCCCATTCTCTGCAACAGGCGATCGCGCTGTATCGGGGCGATTTCCTGCATGGAATTTACGTCAGCGGCAGCATCTCGTTTGAGAACTGGCTCATCCTGAACCGGGAGCGGCAGCAGCAGCAGGCGCTGGAGGCGTTGAACCATCTCACCCGTTTTCATGCCCGACGCGGAGAATTTGCCGCCGCGCGTCGTTATGCCTGGCGGCAGGTGGAAATAGCGCCCTGGCTGGAGACCGCTTACCGGCAGTTGATGGCATTATTTGCTCTGACAGGGCAGCGCGGTGCAGCATTGTCCCAGTTTGAAATGTGCCGTCAACGGTTGGATGAGGAGTTGGGCGTGCCGCCGGGGCCAAAGACGATGGCGTTGTATGAGCAAATCAAGGCGGGCCGCCGCCCTCTCAATATCTCATCGCTGCCCATCATGC
>JANTHP010000099.1 GCA_024762395.1 Anaerolineae bacterium
TTCCGGCGGCAGGATGATGTAGGTGACGTAATAGGGCAGCGCCGGCGCGCCCGGTTCCTGTACCTGGGCGTTTAATCCGGCAATGTGAACGGCCGTTTCATCGTCAACAAGAGCCGGCGGTGTGCGCAGGATGAAATGCAGGCCGGTTTCGTTTGATTTTAGTTGTTGGACTTGGGTGGTTGAGGGAGCGGCGGCGGGGGTGATGGCTGCTGCATTGCCTTGTGCATACAGCATAGTGATGCCAAATACCAGTCCAAACGCTGTCAGAAGCGCCAGTAAAATATACTTTATACGTTGTTCGCGCATAAAAATTCCTCTGAAAATGGGACACGGGTTAACACGGATGAACACAGATAAGAAATGTGTCCCGTTTTCATTCATTTGATGGTACCGCACAGCGGCGTGGTGTCTCCTTTGAAACTATACCGCTCGCCGTCTGGATGCGGCGCTGTGTGGAGAAGCGGAGATGCGCGGTGAGAGAAACAGGAGAAAAATCACGCAGTCGGCCATTCAAGTAAATGCCGCGCATCCAAATCGGTGATAAAGGCGCGCAGATCGGCGCCGGCTTGTTCTGGAGACACGGCGTAATGGGCGGTTATATGAGCGGCGATGGCTTCCAAACTTTGTTCCTCGGCCAGCAAGCGCCAGATGACGCTGCCTACGCCGTTTAGCACGCGCATGTCGCCGCTTTGCGGCGATACCACAACGGTGTTTTCGTCTACTTCGCGCCAGATTAGATTGGACATAAGGCGGGGTGTTTTTTGTTTTTCCATTATTGATTGTTTTCCCGAATGCCCATGATGATGAGCCACAAACCGGCCAGCAGGCTGACGGCCGTTAGGGCAATGACCAGCCAGCTTGTTTGGGGGACGGTGTATGTAAACATATCGTTATCATACCGATTTGTTGTTGCATCGTATTCCACTTCTTCCAATACATAAAAATAGGTCTCGCCGGCCATCACATTGGAGTCGGTAAACGTGTAAGAGGCGCCGGAAAGGGCGTCTCCTTTGGCCGGAATGAGCGTTTTGTTAATTTGGACAAACTCGCCGTCGGCCGATTGACTGCGATACCAGTTAAAACCGGCCGTCTCCAACTCCGTTTCCGTCGTCCATTCCATTGTAACAGAGGCTGGTTTGATGAATTGACGGATGAAAAGTCCGGCAGAAAATACCAACCAGAGGGAGCCGACGACAATGAGCCATTTTGATGTGCGCTGATTGTTCTGGTTTGCCGCTGTCATTATCGCTTGATTAAACCGGACAGCCAGGCGGGGACAGAGCGTTGGAGGATGCTTGTCCGTTTTTTCTGGTTGTATTGGTAAGCATTGTAATACTGGTAATAATAATTGTGGTAGTAGCCGCCGCGCGACGGGCTGAGCCGGTTCAGGACGACGCCGAAAACGATTGCTTTGGCCTTGAACAGCCGCTCGACCGCTTGTACGAGAATGGTGCGTTTGGTTTTGCCTACTTCGGCGACCAGGATTGTGCCTGACATTTGCGGGGCTAAAATCGTGGCGTCGGCTACGGTTAATGCCGGTGGTGTATCAAAAATAACCAGGTCGGAGATGTCGGTGAGCGATTCTAAAACTTCTGCCATGCGCTGCGAGTTCAGGAGTTCGGCGGGATTGGGCGGGATGGGGCCGCTGGGCATCAGGCGTAAATTGGAGATTTTGGTTTTCTGGATGTATTGCTCAATGCTGGTTTCTTTGTCTAAAACGGCCGTTGTCAATCCCTGGTTATTCGTTGTGTCAAAAACGGTGTGCTGTACCGGACGGCGTAAATCGGCGTCCACCAGAATCACTTGTTTACCGGTTTGGGCCATCACCACAGCCAGGTTAGCGGCCGTTGTAGATTTCCCTTCGCCTGGTGATGAACTGGTTACCAGAATGCTGGAAAGGCCGCCGTCAACCGCCGAGAAGCTGAGATTGGTACGTAAAACGCGGTACGCCTCTGAAATAGGGTCGCGCGGCGCTGTGTGCGTAATGAGCCGGTCGGCGGAGGATCCGCCTTTAATTTGGGCGATGGTGCCGATGGTTGAGAGCGTTGTGTCTTCTACAATTTGGTCAGGCGATGTGATGCTGTCATCGAGATATTCAACTAAAAAGATGATGCCAACCGTCACCAAACTGCCTAGAATCGCTGCCAGGAGCGTGTTGATTGTGGTGCGCGGGCGGATCGGTTTTCTGCCGGGCTGGGCCGGTTCGATTTGGATGATGTTGCTGCTGCCTTTGGCTTGCTCTACTTGAAGTTCGTTTAAGTTGTTAAACGCTTCTGTGTACCTGATTTGGGCGCCGTTTAGCTGTGTTTCCAGTCGTGAATAAGCGGCCTGGTCTTCGGCCGTTTCAGGTGTATCCAATGCGTTGATTTGTGTTTGGAGTCGTTCAATTTCATCCCCCATCTCGTCCAGGCGTTTTTGCCAGTTAGCAATAGGTTCGGCGTAGCGCAGGCTGGCTCTGGCCTGGTTTTGGTCAATGAAGACCTGTCCCAGGGTGTTGGCGATGAGGGCTGCCCGATCGCGGTCGGTATCTTCGACGCCGATGATGATGATTTGTGTGTCTTCGGGGGCGGAGACGGATATTTTACCGGCCAGGTCGGCGACATCTTCTTTTAATTCTAACCGGTCAATGGTTCCTTGCAGTACAGGTTCGGTTTGCAGAATTTCGATGTAGGTCAGGGCCATCCGTTGGTTGAGCAGCAGTTGGGAGTAATCGTTGCCGTTGCTGCCGGGGGCTTCGTCAATGAGCAGCCGGGAGGATGCGTAGTAGACGGGGACTGTGTTTTTGCTGATAAGATATGTTGTGCCGCCGGCAACGGCCGTTCCCAATACAACAAGCCACGCCCAATGCCAAATTAAGGCAAAATACCGCTTGATTTCCATAAAACCTGTACTCCTGAGAATGTGTTTTTAAGCCCGAACCGTGTTGACGGCGCTAACTATTGCGATTATGATCCAGACGATTATTTCCCATATTTTTTGGCTGGTGGCCGCAATACCGACGCTAAAAAAAACCAGACTAATCCAAAAAAACCTTTGCAAAGACGGCTGATTCAACTGGTCAATCAGGCGACGATTTTTTTGATTTATGAGCCAGTGATGGTAGCTGAATGCTGCTAATAAAAGCGATAAGCCTGCGATCCAGAAGCTGCTGCTGATGATTGAAAACCAGTTAATCACAATTACCGAGTATAGCATATGGGAGAATGGCCTCAAAGCCTTCCCCATACCCGATTTGTCCTATTATTGAGGAAAACGAGATGGCAAAACAGCAAACAAGGTACGTATGCCAATCATGCGGGCGGATTACGCCGGCGTATATGGGCAAATGCCCTAAGTGCGGCGAATTTGGGACGATGAAAGAAGAGATTGTGGTGGCGGAAACGGCCGTTTCCGCCAAAAATCCCCGCGCCCATCGTCAAACAGCCAGCAAGCCCCTGCGTTTAGCCGACGTTACCGCCGACGGATTTGAGCGATTGAAGCTGCCCCTGACCGAATTCGCCCGCGTTTTGGGCGGCGGCATCGTGCCGGGTTCCCTGGTTCTGGTCGGCGGCGACCCCGGCATTGGCAAGTCAACCCTGCTGCTGGATGTGGCTGCAATGGCAGCCAATTTACATGGACCAACCCTGTACATTTCCGGCGAAGAAAGCGCCCGGCAGATAAAAATGCGGGCTGATCGCCTGAACGTCAAGGCCAAAGATTTATTTCTGGTGACAGAAACGAATCTGACCATGATGCTGCGCCATATTGACGAGGTTAAACCGGTGTTGGTGATTGTTGACAGCATCCAGACCACTTATGTTGAGGATAAGACCTCATCGCCGGGTAGTGTCAGCCAGGTGCGGGAATGCGCCGGTCGGTTCCAGGAATTAGCCAAAAACAGCGGCGTCACTATCATTTTGGTGGGGCATGTGACCAAGGAAGGCGCCATTGCCGGGCCGCGTGTGCTGGAGCATATTGTGGATACGGTTTTGTACCTGGAGGGCGACCCGTTTCATCGCTACCGGCTGCTGCGCGGCGTTAAAAACCGGTTCGGCGCAACCAGCGAAGTGGGTGTGTTTGAGATGGTGGAGAAGGGGATGGTGGAGGTTCCTAACCCGTCGGAGGCGTTTTTGGCGGAGCGGCAGGTGAATGCGCCCGGTTCGGCTATTGCGGTGACGATTGAGGGGACACGGCCGTTACTGGTCGAAATTCAAGCGTTAGCCAGCTCCACCACGTTTGCCAACCCACGCCGCACGGCCAATGGGACAGATTATAACCGGTTGTTGTTGTTAACGGCCGTTCTCACCCGCCGCGTTCATATCCCACTAAACGATAAAGACGTCTTCATCAACGTCATCGGCGGCCTGCAAATAGACGAGCCTGCCGCCGATTTGGCCGTCGCCATTGCCATTGCCAGCAGCGTCAAAGACCGTCCCATCCACGCCGATATGGCCTTTGTCGGCGAAATTGGCCTCAGCGGCGAACTGCGGGCGGTAAGCCAGCTTGATACACGGCTTAAAGAAGCCGTCAAACTTGGCTTCAAGCGCTGCATCGTACCCCGTTCCACAAAAAAACGCGCCGGAGATTACCCAGATGGTCTAGAAGTCATTGGCTGCCGGTCATTGCATGAAGCCGTTTCTGTCGCCTTGTTACCAAAGTAAGCGGTCAACGTGACTGTTCAGGTGACAGTCACTTTTCTCAGATAACTCATTTGCAAACGGACCCAAAGCGGCAGAAGTATGACCATCGTACCAGCTAAATTTTGATGCGATGTGACTTTTGTACCAAGAGGGAAACTTATCAGTAAATCCTGTTTGTACTATACTTTGAGTATGAAGAAGAAAGTACAAACCACCATTTCTGAGATTAAACTCTTTTGGCAGCAAGCAAGCGTTAATGCGTTTGAAGGCGCGGTCTTTGGCGCTTTCGCCGGGTCTGTTCTGAGTGGAATTTTGGCCGGTGTTATCTGGGTGGCGCATGTGGGATTGTTTGGCGGCGCGCCTGCGGGTGGGGATATTGCCTTTGGTTTGGGAATGGGGTTTTTGAATGGCAGCCTGGCCGGCGCTACTTACGCTCTGGTTGAATGCGCGATAAATCCTAATCTTTTTCTAAACCCATTGCCATCAGAAAACCAAAAAAATTGAACGATTGATTTGAGATAAGTGAATACGGCTAATTCAAAGTTCGATTTCCTGGAAATCGAACTTTTTGCGTATCTACTGAGGAACGGAAATTAAATAAGCTACGGAACTGAGACTGGAGATTAGAGACTTGAGACTGGACTAATCTCTAATCTCCAGTCTCCAATCTCCTGTACGTTATAAAATCTCGTTCCTAAGTCATATTTTGCTGTCAGTTTACTTTTCGGTACACTTCTCACTATGCCTGAAGCGAATTATAAAATTGGTGAAACGTTTGCGGTACAGTTTGCCTGGAAGCTGCCTAATTTGGATTATGTGCGGGCGGTTTTTCGGGCGGAAGTGTTGGATTTGATTCCTGAAGCGGACAAGTATATGGTGCGTTTGAAGGAGTTGATTGGCGGTCGTCAGGAGGATAATAACGGCCGTCTTCTCCCCCAAGATGAATTTTCCAAAGATTACTGGGGGCTGGTCGGCCGTTTGGTGGGGCGGCGCATCGCTATTGCTTACGAGGCTGACGATACCCACGCCATTCACATGCGGCTGGCGACGTTAACCGGGGAGCATGATTTCTTTTACCGTTACCCAGACTAGGGGAATGATGAATGATGAATGCAGAATTCATCATTCATCATTTATCATTGTTGCAGGTTTTGCACGGCCGTATACGCTGCCTCCGCCCCTTTCTTCACCGCCTGTAAGCGGCTGAGTTGGTCATGCCAGAAGCCGGAACCGGCGCTGGCTGCCAATCCGGTCAGGATAACGCCGGCAGACAAGTCGTACATGGTAATGTGCAATTTGCTGCCTATCCAGGAGAAGAAAGCGGAATTATGGGCGACCAACGCCATCGAGAGGAAATTGGCGTTTTGGGGGAACAAGTCGCGCAGTAAATCGGCCGAATCAATTTGCAAAAAGTAGGCCAGGATGATGCCGACAAAAACGGATGTCAGCCGCAGTTGCTGAACGCGCGAGGAGGCTTCACGTTTATCCCGCCGTTCAATTTCCAGGAGTTTGCCGGCTGCCTCATTGGGATGCTTGATTTTGGGGTTGAGTTTACGCTTGCGTTTGGGCAGCCAGCCAAACAGCTTGTATTGGCGCAGCCAATCTACAACGCTCCAATACCATTTGCGCCAATGGCTGCGCAGTTCATCCCGCTGCCGTTCGACTTCGAGCAGGAGTTTGTTCAGAGTCGCCAGGTAAATATCGGCGTGGCGGCTGGTTTGGATGTTTTGCAGGAAGTTTTCCAGTTGGCGCGTGAGTTTGTCTTCGGTTTCCTGGTTGAAGCCGGAGTTATGAACCATTGGTAAGAGCTGGGTGTAGATGATGTTGTGGGCGGTTTCGTAGGAAACTTCTTGCAGTTCACTTATCTGCGTTTGCGCCCAGGCGGTAACGGCCGTTGCCAGCTCCCCGTTCAGTGCAATCATACATTGATGATAAAACGCCTCCGGCGTCACCTCAATCGCTTCGGTCGCCAGGTGGTCAACCAGCTCATCTACTTTTTCACGGGTGATATTCGTAATCGCTTGCCCCAGCGCCGAATCCGGCTGTACCTTGTCCAAAACGTCCTTAAACTGCTGTTTGATGATACCCGCCGACATGGCGATGAGATTGTCAGTTGGATCGGAGTTGCCCAGCGCTAATCCCAACGCTGCGCTAAACTCCTCCTCTTTCAAAGCGGCAACGACCTGCTCCGCTTTGAAGACAGGAGCCAGAATCTCCTTCATATTGGCCCACTGCATTTCCAGGTTGGCTTTGGCCTCCGCGCCCAGCCCCAGGCTTTCCAGCGTGCCAGGCAGCACTTTTTCATACTCCGCCAGCGTTTTAGCGGCCGTAGGCTTACTTTTGAACCCGGCTGCCAGCTTAAATACATCTACCGTAATCTCCGTCCCAATCGCCATTGTGAACATGGTGACGATGTACAGGCCGAGGGAGGCGAAGATTTTGCTCAATCCTTCGGGCAGGCTGGAGCTGCCGTCTTCCTGCGCTTGCGGGGCGGCGTTTACGGTGGTTTGCAAAACCGTCCCTGCATTTGCGTCTGGCGGCGCGGCGGGCGCAGCGGCGGCGGGTGCGATGAATGCGCCTAATCCGAGTAATGCCAACAAAGCGACAACTGAAATGAGTTTGTAGGTCATCTTATTCTCCTGTTGGGCGACGCGGAGCGTCTGAAAAACCGTTCCACGCGGAGCGTGAAACGAGTGAGAAAACTAACGATTAGCCAAATACGCGCCGCCAGAGGTTGGTCTGCAGGAGGTTGTCGGGGTCGAGGCGCTGTTTGAGGGCGCGGAATTGGTCTATGACGGATTGGCCGAGGTAGGCAACGGCCGTTTCCCTCCTCAACACACTATCCTTGGCGAAATAAAAACGGCCGTTCGCCTGCAGCACAATCTCATCCATCTCTCGCGCCAAATTTACGATGCGCTCCCGGTTACGTTTGGTGATGCGGAAATCCATCGCCATCGAATAACCGTCCAGCGCGTGCGTCAGCAAAAAATCATCCGGCCGATGCCGTTTGAATACGGTGAGATAGTTGGGCAGACGCCGCGTTTGGCACAACTGCAAAATCTCGCGGAACGCATCCTGAGCCGTCTCTTTGGGGATGAAAGGCTGGTACTGGATGAGGCCGCCTGCGCCATACGCCTTCTTCCAGTCGGGCACGTAATCCAGCAAAAAGTGAAAAGCGGCGTGTGGCTGGCGGCTCCGTTTGGGGCCGAAAAGACGTCCGGCATGATATTTGGCGTTGTTAATCAGCCAGGTGCCGGGATTGTTCATAAACGGCCGCATGCCCAGCCAAATGATGGATTTAGGCACAATGCCAAACATCGTTGACGGCAAATGCTGGTTTTCCAGCCGCATCGTCTGGCTGGGGGCGGGGTCGGCGCCCGGCGGCAGGTAGCTGGCCTTGTGTACGTCGCCCCGTCCCAGAGCGTCCCCTTTGGCAAAGGCGTCCATCCAGCCGACGATGTAATCGGAATTTTCCAGGTTCTCTTCAAAATAGGAGAACATCGCCGCCAGATTGGGCCGTGTTTCCGTTTCCACATCCAGCAGGCCGGAATAAACCCGCTTCATTTGCATGGTGATGGCGGTGAAGATGCCCAAAATGCCCATACCGCCAATAGCAGCGTGAAAAATGTCGCTGTTTTCGTCGCGGCTGCACGTGATGATGTCGCCATTGGCTAACAGCATGTCGAATGCCAGGATGTGATCGCCGATGGGGCCGGCCTGGTAAGCATTTTTGCCATGCACATTCATCCCGGCGCAGCCGCCGACAGTGGTCATCATCGTGCCGGTGACGACAGGCGGCCACCAGCCGTCTTCCAAAATGTACTGCCACAATTGGGAGATGGTGACACCGGGTTCGACGGTGATACGGCCGTTTTCCGGTTCCCAGGCCAAAATTCGATTCATACGGCGCATATCCAGCAGGATATTCTCGGCATTCATGGCCGCATCGCCGTAGCTGTTGCCGCCGCCGCGTAAGCCGATGGAACGGCCGTTTTTCCGCGCCAATTTTAATACAGCTTGCAGTTGCTCAATCGTCGTTGGCCGGTACACATGGCTCAAACTGTAGCTGGCCCCGCCCCAGGCGGGCACACGCTCCAATCGTTCATCAGGCAATATCGAGACCGTGCGGTCTATGTTTTCATTAATCAAATCAAATGCTCCTACTCTCGTTTTAGCCAGCTAACCAAAGATTTTTGGGGGCGCGCCGGGCGGCGCAATCGCCTTTCCCACCACGCGCTCCCCTTCTCCGGCAATAATCTCCACCCATCTCTTTGCAGTTCATCCAGCAGATTTTGATGGATGTTAACATGACCAACATTGTTCTTTTGCGGCACAAAGGAAACGCCAGCGACAGCGCCCGCTACCGGAATTTCGGCCTCTCCAGCCAGGTAGCTTTTATATGGGCCGGTCGCGCGCGCCAGAAACGTCAGCCACATTTGCTTCGTCCCGGCGCGTGACAAATCTTCGCCCTTATAGCGTAGTTGGAATTCGATCTGGCAGTAATCCCATTCTTTGCCTTGTTCTGTCATCGCGCCCTCATTTAGAAGCTCATCCGGCGAAAAATGAAGGAGGGGATATGGCGAATAATCAAGCTCACCAGGCCCCAACGGGCCGGGGCATAGACGGTTTGTTTCTTTTTCCGAACGGCCGTATCAATTTCCTGGGCTGCCTTCTCCGGTGAAATGACCCAAAAAGTTTTGGCCGCATTTTCCAACAGCGCTGTATCCACAAAGCCAAATTTGACCGTCGTCACAGTAACGCCTTGCCGCGTCAGGCGGTTGCGGAGGGCTTCCAGGTATGTGCTCAAGCCCGCTTTGCTGGCATTGTACACCGGCGCGCCCACCCGCCCCCGGTCGCCGGCAATGGAGCTGACGGCGACGATTTGGCCCGATTGGGCGCGTTCAAAGCGGACGGCGGCCTGGTTAAGCCAGGCGACGGCTCCTACGAAGTTGACGCGAATCATGGCCGCATCTTTTTCAAAATTGTACTCATCTAAAGCGACGACGGGCTGTATGCCGGCGATGTAGGCCACAATGTCTACCCCGCCTATATCGTGGATGATTTGTTGGCATAAGGCGGGGATTTCGTCATAGTTTGTGACATCATGGAGGTAGGTGTGGATACGGCCGTTTCCCTCAGCGGCCACTTTCTCCAATCCTGCTTCATCGGGCGCCAACGCTGCGACAATGTAGCCCCGCCGCGCCCACTCCTTTGCCAATGCAGCGCCAATTCCTGACGATGCGCCGATGATGATTGCACGTTTTTCCGGTTCTAACGGCCGTGTCGTCGCAGTTGTGTTCATAGACATAAAAAATCCTTGCGTTGGAATTAGAGCGAGCGGAAAACCCACAGGCTTTTAGGGCTGACGATTAAATAAGTGTCGGAATTGCATCGTCAGCCTTGCGGAACGGGAATTCATTTGTGGACAGTTATTAAATTCCCGTTCCTTAACTTGCACCAATTTTAGCACAA
The DNA here is from genome assembly GCA_024762395.1 of Anaerolineae bacterium. Classification (GTDB taxonomy): domain Bacteria; phylum Chloroflexota; class Anaerolineae; order Promineifilales; family Promineifilaceae; genus JACKCC01. The sequence goes on from JANTHP010000099.1 coordinate 10,092, forward strand.
ATAAAAGGAGCTAGATGCCCGATTCGACGATGTCTTCCTCATGCCCGCCGTAGGCGAGGATGGCCCCCATCGCGCCGTGCAGTTCTAACGCCATTTGTTTGGCGTCGTCATCCGGTTGGGTTTGGATGCTGCGCAGGGCGTACAGGCGGGCTTTGATGGGGCCGCGATATTGGGCTAACCGCCAGACGGCCGTTAACATCGGCTCATCTCCCCAAAACACCACATCCAGCGGTTCATACAGAAAAACGGCCGGTAAAATCGAAGACTTGCCCTGGATGGCAATCTCAAATGCGCCGTAGCGGAACGGATGCAGCGTTTCCGCCGGCGGGAAAATGCCGCCTTCCGGGAACAACGCCACCGGCGGGTAACGCTCGGAGTGGGCGATGGCGTCCCGCGCCTCCGTCCGTGATTTTTTATCGCCGCGATCAACGTAAACCGTGCCAATCGCCGTCGCAATCCGTCCGATAAACGGAATATCGCGCACATCCGCCTTGGCTAAAAAGCGCATGGGAACAATGTACACCAGCAAAATAATGTCCAGGTAAGAGAGGTGATTGGGGAAAACGAATCCCTGATGCTGGCGGATTCTATCCGCTTCTTCGCAAATAAATTGGATGTTAAACAGATGGACAAAAAAACGAGCCAGTATTGTCGTCGGCCAGGCCGACAGGCGCACGCCGCGCACCGTCGTAGGCAGCCAGGAAGCTGCCAAAATAATCACTGTCCAAAATGCCAGAACCGGCATAAAAATAGCCATCCGCAAAGAGCCGCGTAAAAAATTCATCGTTTGCTGCCTGTTAAGCGCTATCTGTTACCTGTGGGTTGTTATTTGTTGGAAAGAGAACGGCCGTCATCGCCTCATGCGTAGTCAAAGATAGCTGCACCGGGTCATCCTCCGTTTTGGGTTCAATCACATCCATTGGAATTAACCGTGTGTGAACCGGTTTGTTATACGCTGCCAGGCGCAAAACCGCTTTGATAATAGACTCGCCGCGATGCCAGATAGCAACATCCAACGGATCGTGAATGATCGCGCACGTTAGAAATGGCGTCTGTCCTTGTATCACAATTTCAAAAGCGCCATAGCGGAATGGCAGCAAGCGGTCGCCAGGATTACGTTTTCCTTCTGGGAAAAGAACAACCGGTGGGAATGTTTCTATTTGCGCTAAAGCATGACGCGCTTCCGCCCGTGATTTCTTGTCTTCTCGTTTCACATACACACAGCCAATGGCCGTCGCTACCTGGCCGATAACGGGCATTGAGCGCACTTCGTCTTTGGCTAAAAAGCGAACAGGGGCCACGGAAACGAGGGCAAGCACATCTAAATAAGAGACATGATTGGGAAAAATAAAGCCGCGATGGTGTTGTAACTGTGATGGGGCGGGGCAATCAACGCGCACATTGAGAATTAACAGCAAGGTACGAACAAGGTAGACTAACAACCACATGGAGATGTGGTACTGTTTGATGGTAATAGGGAGCCAGGAACTGATGATGAGCAGCGTTCCCCCGAACCCCAAGACAAACATGGATAAACTAAGCCGTAAGTAACCGAGGAGCCATTGCAACATGAAAACAACTGTTTACCATAAGTAACTATTCAGGTCATTCCTGCGAAGGCAGGAATCCACACGTATGGATACCCGCCTTCACGGGTATGACAGTCGAGAGACACCTGAATGGTTACTACCATAAATAAATGGGATTGCTGTAAATCCAGCCTCGTTCTTTTCCTTCGTAAGGGATGGTGCATTCGACGCGGTAAGCGCCTTCTTCAATGGGAATGTGGGTTAAGTGGGTTTCGTTTTCAATGTGGGCGACTGTTTTACCATGCCGAATGATGCGGATGTTGGCGCGGACGGGGGTGCGGGTTTGTAAGGTAGCCCCGGCGTCCAGTCTGATTTTGTCGCCGATGATGCCTTTGTCAACGCCTTGCCCGGAGAAACGGAACCCTTTGGTGGAATGGGCCATATCGTAACCGACCCAGGAACGGCCGTTACCAATCGCATCCAGTACCAGTTTTTTATCATGGGCAACATCCCCATTGAGCGGTTTTTGGGTGAGAATGTGGGTGTTGACGGCGCGGAAAAGGAAGTCGTAAGGGTAGATGACGCGGTGGATTGGCCCCAGGTTCATAGGAGTCCCGTGGGCGTCGCTGTTGCCAACGGCCGTTACCCGCTTCCCTTGAGCCAATAACTCATCCCACAACGCCAACGTTTCCGGTTCCGGACTGGTGATATATTTTTGCGGATTCAGCGCCAATTGCAGCGCCTTTAATTTAGCCAGAAACGGATGCTTAATGGGCATCCGTTTCACCTCGCGTTTGAGGACGTTGACAAACGAGGACATGTAATTCCAGATTTCCAGGCCGGTAAAGCCGTCAATATCCCAATCATGCCAGCCCAAATCGGGCAGATTAAGCAGCGGTTCTGGCGCTCCTTCATGGGGGTGGGCGAGGAAGCCGTACCCGCCGGCGGCATTGGTCTCATCAATCAAGCGCTGCGGCTGATTGGCATAAGGCGCCAATTCTCGTTCAGCGCCGTAGGCTAGAAAATGGCTGGCTTGCGGCTGTCGGCGCGGGTTATGCACTTCTTCACCGGAGAGGAGGAGGACACGGCCGTTCTCATTCTCATAATATCCCTCAACCTCATCTACCCAAACGTTGTGGTCGGTCGCAATAATAAAATTTAGCCCCGCCGCAATCGCATCCTCCGCAATTTCGGCGTGCAATTTCTCCCCATCAGAATACGGGGTGTGCATGTGCATGTTGCCCGAATATTCATAAACTTTAGACACTATGGGTTTCCTCTTCCTGATGATTTGCTGCGTAAAAATAGTATCATCTTCACCCTGATTCTCCAAGCGTTTCTATTCCTGCAGCGTGTTGTCTGCAATCGGGAAGTGAAAAACGAACGTCCCTCAAAAGCCCCCATTACATTTTGGCATAACGGCCGTGCAACATCCCGAATACCGTTTGTGAAATATATCACTACCGCTTCCCACTGGCTGTTTGTATAGTTGCAGTAGGTTGCAATTAACTGTTTAAGCAACTATGCAACTAATCAGTCAGATTGGTCCAATCTCCCAGATTGAACCAATCTCAAGATACGGCGAGTCAGATGGACGTGGAACTTCAGCGCGAGGCAGAGCAGCAGGCAGCGATTTGCAGCGTGTTTGGCAACAGCAAGCGCGTCCTCATCCTGTGGGCTTTGGCCGACGGCGAGCTGTCCGTCAGCCAGATTGCCGGGGCGGTGGGGCTGTCGCTGCAAAACACCTCGCAGCACCTGCGCCTGATGAAAGAGCGCGGCATTCTCCTTTCGCGCCGGGAAGGCCAAACCATTTACTACGCCGTTGCCGAAGACAAACTATTACAATCTTGCGAACATATTTTACGGAAAAAGAATTGACAAGTTTTCATAAACTTGTCAATTCTTCTCCCAAGAGGAGTGAATATCATGACAACAATGGATTTAACTGAAATCAAAGCAGCCTACATCGCCGATGCCCGCGGCGTCGCCTGCCCTGGCCCCCTGTTGGAAGCCAAAAAGGCGATTGGTAACGTCAAAGTAGGCGAGGTGCTGGAAATTTGGTCAGGCGACAGCGGCACCAAGAACGACCTGCCCCGCTGGGCCGGCAAAGTAGGCCACGAGTTCCTGGGCTATCTTCCCGCCGATGGCTACGAGCGTCTGTTTATTTTGCGGAAGAAATAGTCTGGTAGTCTGGTAGTCGGATAGTCGAATAGTCGGTTAGTCTTGCAGTCGGTTAGCCAGACTACTCGACTACAAGACTACACGACTAAAGGAGGAATTATGGGCACAAGCCAAAGCAGCCCACCTAAAATCCTGATTCTGGCGACGCTTTCCGGCGGGTATCGGGGGGCGGACGGCGTGGGGCAGATGCACGCCGAATACCAACCCAACACTTATGTTTTACCGGTGGTGTGCCCCTCCATGTTCCCGGAAGATTTTTATTTGCGGACGTTTGAGAAGGGGATGGATGCCATCATTGTGATGTTTAGCGGCTCTGACTGCCCGTACAAGGATGGGGCGCAGAAAACGGCCGATATTGTCAACCGTACCTACCAACGCATGAAGGAGTTGGGGCTGGATACGCGCCGTCTGCGTCTGGCCGCCATCTGCACCGTCTGCACGACGCCGTTCCAAAAGGAAGTGCGGCGCATGGAAGAGATATTAGACGAGATTGGGCCGGTGGAACGGCCGTATTCCGTAGTCCGTGAACCGTAGTCCGTGAACCGTGAACCGTGAACCGTGAACCGTAATCCGTGAACCGTAATCCGTAATCCGTGAACCGTAACCCGTAATCCGCAAGTCATCATCGGAATACGAAATACGGAATACGGA
>JANTHP010000100.1 GCA_024762395.1 Anaerolineae bacterium
GCGTTGTGGCCCTGGTCAATGGCGCTGGCCGCTGCCGGAATTGGGTTCGCCGTTGATTGGATGGCGGCGCGGCTGCCCCACTGGGAACCGGAAAAATCCAAACCGCTGTTTGCCGGCATGTTCATTGTCGTTGTTTTTGTCATCAGCATGGCCGTCTCGCTGCGCCAACCGCTGTGGCAGGAGGAAGCGGCCGTTTTTCAAGAAATCGCGCCTCTTTTGCCGGATGACGCCGTTGTCATGGTCGGCAACCCGCCCGCTTTTTATTATCACACGGGGTTGGCCGCCATTGTCGCCCCCAATGAGCCGCCGGAAGGGATGTTGGCGGCGGCGCGGCGCTACGGAGCCGATTTTTTGATTTTGGATTTGGATCGCCCGCCTCCGCTGGATGATTTTTATCAAGGGGCGCTGACGCTGCCGGAGGTACGGCCGTTACAAGCATTCGACTACGGCTACAAACTTTACCAATTCACCGAGGCTGCGCCATGACTCAAAAATGGCGTTACGGGTTAGTGGCCGTGGGAGGCATTTTGGCGATGGCCTTGTTTGTCGGGCTGTCGTCACAAAATGGCGGGTTGGGTTTCCCTTTGGATGATGCCTGGATTCATCAAACTTATGCGCGGAATTTGGCGCGTGACGGCCGTTTAGAATTCATCCCCGGTATCTCCAGCGCCGGTTCAACCGCCCCCTTGTGGACATTGCTGCTGGCCATCGGCTACCTGCTGCGGCTGCCCTATCTGCTGTGGGCTTATTTGATGGGCGGGTTGTCGTTGGGACTGCTGGTATGGGCGGGGATGGGACTTTGGCGGCAGTTGTGGCCTAACCAGGCCAAACATGATTGGCTGGCCGGATTAACCCTGGCGCTGACATGGCCGTTGGTTTGGGCCGCCGCCAGCGGCATGGAAACGCTGCTGTTTGCCGCATTAGGCATGACAATAGTTAGCAAGTTTGCAAGTTTGCAAGTGGCGAGTTTGCGAGTGGCGGGTGGCGAGTCGCCAATCTCCAATCTCAAATCGCCGGCAATGATGGGGTTTTTAACCGGGCTGCTCATTTTAACGCGGCCGGATGGGTTGATTGTGCTTTTGTTGATTGCCGGCGGGCTGGGATTGGGGGATGGGTCAATTGCTGAACGAACGAAGCGTGTGGGAATATTTGTGGGAACGGCCGTTCTCCCCCTGCTTCCCTATTTCGCCTTCAACCTGTGGGCCAATGGCAGCCTGTGGCCCAATACCTTCGACGCCAAACAAACCGAATACGCCGGCCTGCTGGCCGAACCGCTGTTAGCGCGATTCGGCCGTCTGCTCTATTTTAGCCTGGGCGGGCCGGAAAACGGCTGGCGCGGCATAAGCGGGGCGCACCTGCTGCTGCTGCCGGGGCTGATCGCAGGCGGCTGGCTGGCTTTACGCGCCGATTGGCAAGCGCGAAAATTGGTTCGCCTGCTGCCGCTGATGTGGGCGGGCGGACATGTGGCGCTTTATGCCTGGCGGCTGCCGGTTACTTACCAGCATGGACGATATTTGTTAACGGCCGTGCCCATTTGGACGTTGTACGGTTTGGCCGGGTGGGTGTGGCTGCTATCCCGCAGCGGTAAAAACCGCGTCCATTTCCTCATGCAAAAAGTGGCGCAATTCACCTTTGCTGCCCTTTTGCTCTTTTTTCTGCTGCTGGGCGCGCAAAGTTATGCCCAGGATGTTGCCTTTATTGAAGGCGAAATGGTGGCTGCGGCCCATTGGCTGGCCGACAACACCCCGCCCGACGCCCTCATTGCCGCCCACGATATTGGCGCGATTGGGTATTTTGCGGAACGGCCGTTACTCGATCTAGCCGGTCTCATCACCCCAGAAATCATCCCCATTCTGGCCGACGAAACCAAAATGGCTCACTATGTGTTAAGCAGCGAAGCCGCCTACCTGGTAACCGCTCCCGGCTGGCCCTACGAAATCATCACAAACAACGCCAGTACAGCCCTCGTGTTTAACTCCAACTATACATGGACACAAGAAATAGGGGTCAACAATACGGCCGTTTACCAACTAAACTTACCATAATATCGGTTGTCAAGGCCCTTCGATTCATGGTATACTGGCCTTAATTTCAATCTCCCCACACTGGCAAAAACAATATGATTGGACAATCGTTTCCAAAATAATCACACAATTTACTGGGTAAAGAGAGGTCAATATCGTGTCAGAACAAACCAAAGTACTTATTGTTGATGATCATCCCGTATTCCGCCAGGGCCTTCGTGATGTTCTGGAAACAGATCCGGCTATAAACGTCGTTGGCGAGGCAGCCGACGGCGAAGTTGCCTTGGAACTGGTTCACGACATCAACCCCGATGTCATCTTAATGGACATCAATTTACCAACAATGAATGGGCTGCAAGTCACACGCAAAATCAAAGGCCAACTGCCGGACATGAAAGTCATCATGATCACCGGCTACGATGATGCAGAACAGGTTTTCCACGCCCTGCGCTCGGGCGCATCCGCCTACTGCCCCAAAGACATCACCCCTGAAGCGCTCATCAACATTATCCGTACCGTTCGCAGCGGCAATTATGTCGTTGGCGAAAAAATCATGAATGAGGATGAAGTCTTGGAGTGGATTGGGCAGAAAATCGGCCGTTTTGCCGGCCCCCTAATCAGCGATACCGATGAACTATTCATACCGCTATCCCCCCGCGAAATGGAAATCCTGGAACACGTCACGCACGGTATGAGCAACAAAGAAATCGCCTATAAACTTGGCATCAGTCATCAAACGGTCAAAAACCACATGACCGCCATTCTACGTAAATTGCGCGTAGATGATAGAACGCAAGCGGCCGTGTACGCACTACGTCACGGCTGGGTTCGCCTTGAAGGAACCCGCAACTAAAAAAGAATGTAACTATGCAGCGCTGCCGAGAAGATTCGTCAAATTTTTTAGCATGCTCAGGTCTTTACCAGATCAAATTTGACAAATCTAAGGGTATACCTGAATAGTTACAAAAAACAGATAAGAGACGCTTACCCATGGCAGACCAAAATATGTCCAATGGCGATCATGCCTTCCAAACCTTTGTGGAAGAAGCCATTAAGGATTACGAACAGACACAAAGAGACCTGAAAGAAATTGATATTCTCATCAAACAGAGCGCCGCTGAAGTTGAACGGCTGGTGCAGCGCAACGCCCACGCATCAAACCAGGAACAGCAGCTAAAAAGCAACTTCGAGACTTTACCCCGAGATTACATCCGCGAGGTATATGTGGGGCTGAATGATGTACAGCAGCGCTTATACACCATGCGCGGTCAATTGGAAAAACTGCAAAGTGACCAACGCAATTTGGAAAGATTGGCTGAGTTTCAACGCCGTTTGATAGATTTCTCTGGCGGCGCTGCTTTTTCGCCAACTGCCGGACGCTCTCTCTCCAAAGAAAGCGACTTGTCCAGCATTATCCGGGTCATTCAGACAGAAGAAGCCGCCAAACAGAGCCTTGTCCGAGAAATGCACGATGGCCCGGCTTCCTCTTTGAGTAATTTCATTCTCCAGGCGGAAATTTGCCAGCGCTTTTTTGATGTCAATCCCGATCGCGCCAAAGCGGAATTAAATGCGCTTAAAAGCGCGGCCGGTTCTACTTTTAATGACATAAAAGATTTTATCTTCGACTTACGCCCCATGATGTTGGATGATTTGGGCGTTGTTCCCACTTTGCGCCGCTATGCTGAGTCGTTTCAAGAAAAGAATGGGATTACCGTCCCTATAACGATTACCGGCGTGGAAAGACGCCTGGAAAGCCATATCGAGGTAACTATTTTCCGGGGCGTTCAGGAACTTTTAAGCAATGCGTTGTCCCACGCTCAGGCAACTCAAATTCAGGTATTGTTAGATTTAGATCAAGAACAGGTAACGGCCGTTGTTGAGGACGATGGCGGCGGCTTTAATGTTGAGGAAACAATGGGCAAGAAATCCCGGACAATTGGCTTATCCGCCCTCCGTGAACGTATCGAAATGCTGGGAGGCGAAATGACTATCCAAAGCGGACTTGGACAAGGCACACGTGTTGAATTTACAATACCAGTGGAGATGGAAACGGCCGTTTAACCACCCAAATCCGATAATGGTACAACGATCCTATTGAGCAACCAGACAATAACGAATAAACTACACCTAACTTAAGATTATTTGTAAGCCTGCTCGACTAACCTTGAATCAAGATGTGGCTACAAATGATCCATTTATAAATCATAGTAACGATTTGCAATTATAGTTTAGTCCAGCAAATCATATAGGAGGCAAAAAAACAATGTTATTCTTACATCGTGAAGACGGTCAGGGTTTGGTAGAATACGCGCTCGTGCTCGTATTGGTAGCTGTCGTGGTCATCGCCATTTTGACACTGCTCGGCCCCCAGATCGGCAACGTATTCAGCAAGATCACCTTCGGTCTCAGCTAATCGAAAATTTTTCAAAACATCAATTTCAAAGATATATTAGTTATTCGTTTAGCCACAAAGACCCTATCTTTCGATAGGGTCTTTGTTCATTTATACGCAAAATCACATCCAGAAACACATCACACAATTGACATCAATATAACTCTGGAGTAACCATACCGTGCTGTCAAGCATATTTGTCGAATTTTTTAGCACGCGCCAGACGACCACCAGGCTAAATTTAACAAATCCAAGGGAACCATATAATAAAGTTTACTGCAGAATGTATTCAACTACTCCCCGTCCTCCCCCTTTAGCTTGCCATATTATCCCCTATAAGTGTATGATTATGTTAGTATCAAAAAGGTTCTATCAATTTAAGGAAACCTGATCAAATTTTTCATGAGCATCTGAAAAATCAAAAAGCTTTACCGAGCGCCTCAGGTTCTTACCAACACAACCACAAACTTTGGGTGAATGATGTCAGAAAATATCCGAGTATTAATCGTTGACGACCTTCCCGAGACCAGGGAAAACGTACGCAAACTCCTACAGTTCGAGCAAGACATTGAAGTAATCAACCAGGCAGGTACAGGCGAACAAGCCATCGAAATGGCGCAAGCCGACGAGCCTGATATTATTTTGATGGACATCAATATGCCAGGCATTGACGGCATTGGCGCCAGTCAGAGAATTTCCGAACTCGTGCCGCGTGCCCAGATTATCATCATGTCCGTCCAAAGCGACTCGGATTATTTACGTCGGGCCATGATGGCGGGCGCGCGCGATTTTCTAACAAAACCATTTGGCGGTGACGAACTAGTTGCCGCCATTCGCCGCGTTTATGATAAACGCCCCACCATCACAACAACCCGCCCCCAATACGCCGCCACCGGCGCCCCCGCCGAAGCCATTTCAGAAAAAACAACTGGGAATGTTGTAGCTGTATTCAGCCCAAAGGGCGGGAACGGTTGTTCAACCATTGCCATAAACCTCGCCGTTGGTCTTGCCAAAGAAGGATATAAAACCACCTTAGTTGATGGCAGTTTGCAATTTGGCGATGTATCTGTCATGTTGAACATGAAACCTCTGACAAGCATCGTTGATTTAAGTGACAACGTTAATGACTTAGACTATGACCTGGTAAGCAGCGTTGTTCAACAACACAAAAGTGGATTAAACGTACTTCTCGCGCCCCCACGCCCAGAAATGGCAGAAGTTATAACAGATGAGAGCATCAAGAGTTTGTTAAATTCACTGCGTCCAATGTATGATTTCATTATTGTGGATACAAGCTCTAGTTTAGATGATATTACACTAAGTATTTTAGATACGGCCGATCGAATCATTCTCATCACCCAACAAAACTTGCCCAGCCTAAAAAACGTCAGTCGTTTCTTTGACATAAGCGAAAGTCTCAAATACGAACCAGAAAAAGTATACCTGGTCGTAAACCGTGCCTCGGATAAAAAAGGAATCTCTGTCAAAGACATTTCAAATACATTGAAACGTCCTGTTGTTATAAGCATTCCCGCTGAAGACAATGTTGTAAATTCAGCTATTGACCAGGGTATACCATTAGTAACCGGTACATACAAAAAGCGCCCAGTAAGCGCTGCTATTAACAAACTTGTCAACCATGTACTGGAAGATTTAGCAAAGAATAAAAACGTAGAGGATAAAACAGCCGCTGAACCCAAGCAAACAAGTGGTTTTCTAAGCCGCCTGTTTGGTAGAAAATAGGCTGGAGGTAAACGATGTCTCTATTAAAACGTATCGAACGAAATCAAGAGTCAATTCAATCGGAGCCATCCAAGCTGCAAGAGTTACGGGTAAAACGATCATCACCGACTGTCGGTTCAAAAGATGCTTATCTGGACTTAAAAAACCGGATCCAACAGAGATTAATTGCTGAATTGGATCCAGGTATGGATATTACGCAAACAGCCGAAGTTCGAGCAACTATCCAAGAAATGTTCGAAGCAATGTTGGCCGAAGAAAGCATCGTGCTTACACGCAACGAAAGACGCCGTTTGTTTGAGCAAATCGTAGCCGAAATTTTAGGCTACGGCCCCCTTGAGCAATTTCTAAACACACCAGGCATCACCGAAGTCATGGTGAACGGGCCTAAGAATGTTTTCGTTGAGCAGTCCGGTAAATTATCGCGCACCAATGTCACATTCGAGGATAACGATCACTTACTGCGAATCATTGACCGCATCGTGGCGCCTTTAGGCCGCCGGATTGACGAGGGTTCACCTATGGTTGATGCCCGCTTGCCAGATGGTTCCCGTGTAAACGCGGTTGTGCCCCCCATCGCATTACATGGTGCAGCGCTTACCATTCGTATTTTCTCCAAAATCCCCTTCACCGTAGAAAACTTGATCGAGTTTGGCAGCATCACCCCTGAAGCCGTGGAATTTCTAAAAGCCTGCGTCATTTCAAAACTAAACATCTTAATCTCGGGCGGTACGGGTTCCGGCAAAACAACGCTTCTAAACATTATGTCCAGCTTCATCCCCGACGGAGAACGCATTGTCACAATCGAAAATGCGGCTGAATTACAACTGCGCCAAGATCATGTGGTTACACTGGAATCACGTGAAGCCAATGTGGAAGGACGGGGCGCTGTCACCATTCGTGATTTGGTAATCAACTCTTTACGTATGCGCCCTGACAGGATTGTAGTTGGCGAGGTTCGTGGCGGCGAAGCGCTGGACATGCTCCAGGCGATGAATACAGGTCATGATGGCAGTATGACAACAGGCCATGCTAACAATACACGCGATATGTTGGCTCGTTTGGAAACGATGGTTTTGATGGCAGGTATGGATTTACCGCATCGCGCCATCCGAGAGCAAATAGCAGCAGCAGTTCATCTGGTTGTTCACCAAGATCGTATGCGCGACGGCACACGAAAAGTCACATCCATCAGCGAAATTCAAGGTATGGAAGGGGATATTATCACAACTTCTGAGATTTTCCGTTTTGAGCAAACAAATATCGAGAACGGCAAGGTGATCGGCCGGCTGCGGCCCACGGGTTTACGACCTAAGTTTATGTGGAAAATCCAAGAATCAGGTATCATGCTTCCGCCTTCGATATTTGGTATTGGCGCCCGGAGACGTTAAGCTATGCTGGGCTATAATGATAATTTATGTGATGGAGCTTGCAATGACTCAACATAAGCTGCAGAGGAGCGTTAAATAATGTCTTCTTTGGTTATGATTGGAATTGGGGCAGTTGCTTTTCTTATAATACTAGGCGCTGGTATTGCTTTGATTTCGGGAAATCGAAGCGATGTTGATGAACGCCTGGAAGAGTATGTAGGCAGCGCGACTACAGTAGAAATTGCTGAGGAAATTGCAAGCGATGAACCACGCTCTGACATGGCAGACAAGCTGGACAAACTTATGTCTGGTCGGGGATTCTCTGATTCTATCAAGGATCGAATTGCCAAGTCTGATGTAAAGCTGCGGGTAAGTGAATATATTATTCTTGTAATCATTTCGGCTTTTGGCGTTATGGGGTTAGCGCTTTATTTTTTCGATAAGTCACCAGTAATGGGCATCGCAGGATTCTTGATTGGGCTGCGTCTACCTCGTATATATATTAATTATGCCGCAAACCGGCGTATGAATACGTTTAATAATCAATTGGGCGATACTCTGAATTTGTGGGTGAATGCCTTACGATCCGGTTACAGTGTTTTGCAGGCGATGGAATCTATTGCAACGGAATTGCCACCTCCTGTTTCCAGGGAGTTTGAACGGGTTGTTCAGGAGGTACGGCTGGGTCTGGGTTTGGAGCAAGCGTTGGCGAATATGTATCGTCGTGTTCCGAGCGAAGATCTGGATTTGGTGATAACGGCCGTAAACATTCAGCGTGAGGTTGGCGGTAATCTGGCCGAAGTGCTGGACACCATCAGCTTCACAATTCGTGAACGGGTTCGCATCAAGGGAGAGATCAAAACCTTAACCGCACAAGGACGTATCTCAGGCTGGATCATCAGTTTGCTCCCTGTGGGGCTGGGGCTGGTACTCTACGCCATGAATCCCGAATACGTATCCGAGTTATGGGTTAAAGAACCACCCTGGATTATAGAGCCCATATTCCCTTGTGGTTGGACAGTCATCGGACTTGGCGCCATATTGATTGGTATTGGCGCAGCCGCTATTCGTAAAATAGTGGATATCGAAGTATAAATATCCCGTAACCATTCAGTTCTCAGAGGTGACAGTCACTTAAAACGCCATAGGTTGTGACCGGCGTCTCTGGGAAAAGTGACTGTCACCTGAGTAGTTACCAATATCCCTAAATTATCCGGTGACGAAGCGGAGATAAACCATGTTAATTGGCCTCGGTATTGTTGTAATTGCCTTGATCGTTTTTAGCATTATTCTTTTAAGGCGTGCAGAAGAAGACCCCCTAGCCACACGCATTGACGAATTTGCCGTCAGAGAAGAAATCGTCTCAATCGAAGAGATTGAGATGTCCATGCCGATTACCGACCGGATATTTGTGCCAATCGTTCGTCGTATTAGCGAACTTGTTGTACGCCTGACGCCGCAAACAACATTGGAACGAACCACCCGTTTGCTGGAATTGGCCGGCAATCCCCGTAACATGACAGCCGCTGAATTTTGGGCTGTTCGCGGCTTCGTAACGGTACTCATTGGGGGATTAGCGTTTATCATTGCGCGCGGCAAACCCACTGGAACCATCATGTTGTACGTATTGTTAGGGGCGGCATTGGGCTTCTATTTGCCTGTCATGCTGTTACGTTCCATGAAAGATCGGCGGCAGGATGCTGTTGTGAAAAAATTACCTGACGCGCTTGATCTGATGACTATTTGTGTGGATGCAGGTCTAACGTTTAATGCAGCCATGCAAAAGGTGGATGAGAAATGGGATGATGAGTTAGCGCGGGAATTTGGGCGTGTTATGTATGAAATGCAGTTAGGCAAAACACGCCGAGCCGCGTTAAAAGATATGTCTGACCGCTTAGATGTGCCTGATGTTACGAGTTTTATTGCGGCCGTTCTGCAAGCGGAGCAATTAGGTGTAGGTATTGGCAAAGTGCTGCGCATCCAATCCGAGCAAATGCGTGTCCGCCGCCGCCAACGCGCTGAAGAAAAAGCCCAGCAAGCGCCTGTAAAGATGCTGTTTCCGATGGTATTCTTGATTTTTCCCACCATCTTCCTGGTTCTGTTAGGCCCGGCAGCTTTCCAGGTGATTCGAAGCGATTCACTGAAAGGCATCACGGGGTAGTAACGGCCGTCTCTCCCCACGAGATTACCTGCCAGCGCCTACGCCAGACCAGGCGTTTAGTCTCACAAGTTAACAAATCGGCTAAAATTTGCTACAATGTCAACGTATTAAAACAGTAAAAGGCAAAGGTCGTTGACTGATTACTTTCAATCATCAAGCGCACATTGGAAACATCAAACCAGACGCTTGGCAAACATCATTTTAGACTTTGTCTTCCCCCCTGTTTGCGCGCACTGTAAAAAACCGGGTGCATTGATATGCAGCGATTGTTTAGCTGCCATTCCCTGGCTAACGGAGCCGATTTGTTCACATTGTGGCCGCGTTGTTTCTCGTCCAATGCTGCGCTGTGCTGCCTGCCAGAAAAATCCATTATTCCCATTGGAACGTGTGCGCGCAGCGACTATTTTTGCCAATCCGATTCCCGATTTGATTCATCAATTAAAGTACAATGGTCTATTTGCGCTGGCAGAACCGTTGGCCGGATTGATGGTAGAGGCCTGGTCGAATTGGAAAATACCGGTTGACCTGGTTGTTGCCGTTCCTTTACATCCAGACCGTGAAAAGAAACGCGGGTACAATCAATCAGATTTATTAGTGACTCATTTTTGCAAGAAATTAAATCTTGAAAAAGGCGTGCGCGCTTTGCAACGTATACGAAACACGCCGCCGCAAGTAGGTCTTAATGCCTCAAACAGGCAGTTAAATGTAGCGAATGCCTTTCAAGCAGATCCAAACCAGGTGGCGGGTAAGGATGTTGTGTTAGTTGATGATGTGTGTACAACAGGCAGTACGCTTAAGGCTGGCGCCGAGGCTTTGTTGGCAGCCGGAGCCGGGCGTGTGTCTGGATATTGTTTAGCGAGAGCTTTGTAGGAATAAGAAGCATAATCTACCATATTCATATACGACGAGGAGTAAAACTATGGACCTTTCAATTAACGGCCGTAATCTCAAAGTAACCCAACGGTTAGAGAACTATGTACAAAAGAAAGCCGGGCGGCTCGACCGGTACATGCCGAACCTGACCCAAATCCATGTTGACCTGTCAGAAGAAAATACCCGCAGCGCCATCCATCGGCAGGTAGCCCAAATCACCATTCGGGACGACCGAGGCACCATTTTACGTGCCGAAGAGCGCAGCAATGATATGTTTGCCTCCATTGACGCCGTCGTAGACAAACTGCATCGGCAAATCAAACGATATCGGGGCAAACAACAGCGCAAATGGCGCAGAGTAGGCGGTGAAGAACCTATTATTGGCGAACCGCTGCCATTAGAAGGGGAGATGGAAGAAGAAGAACAGGAACAGGCCATCGTCCGCTACAAGCGATTCCCTCTTCATCCCATGCCTGCCGAAGAAGCTATTGAACAAATGGAACTTCTGGGGCATGACTTCTTCGTCTTCTTCAATCCCGACGATGACGGCATTAATGTGCTTTACCGGCGTCATGACGGCAACTACGGCTTGTTGCAACCAGAATTAGACTGATTTTTAACAAGAAAGTAATGGCAAATGAGAAATGGGACCTCGGTCTCATTTCTCATTTCTTGTTTTCTGAACAATGGCTCACATCTTAATCGTCTGCACAGCAAACATCTGCCGCTCTCCGGTAGGAGAAGCGCTTTTACGGAAACGTCTGGCCGAGCGGGGGCTGGATGACTGGACGGTAAGCTCGGCCGGAACCTGGGCGCAGTGGCAGCGCGGCGCTTCCCAGTTTAGCGTAGATGTCATGGCGGAACGCGGGATTGACATTAGCAATCACCGGGCGCGTATGATTGATGAATCGCTCCTGGCTGAAGCCGATCTGGTTCTCTGTATGGAAACGGGCCATGTTGAGGCGCTTCGCATTGAATTTCCCGCTTACGCCAATAAAATCTTCTTGCTAAGTGAGACGGTTGGAAAACGGTACAGCGTCCATGACCCATTTGGCGAACCGCTGGAAATGTATCAACGCATGGCGGCGGAATTGTCTGAATTAATTGATGCGGGTTTGGAACGGATTATTGAGTTAGCAAGTTAACTGTCAGCTTGTCAGCCAATCAGCACATTACCAACCTTCAACGAATTGAATCCACTCTTTATGCTGGGATAGATGACGGCCGAACCGGTAAACGGCCGTTGGGTTTGGCTCAACAGGCAGGCGGCGTAGAAGCATCTTCGCCTCTTCCGGCCGCTTGCCGCCCTTACGCCGGTTACAGGACGGACAGGCCGCTACCAGATTTTGCCAGGAATGTCCCCCACCCTGGCGTCGGGGAATGACATGATCAATGGTCAAAAATTTGGTTTTTTGACCACAGTATTGGCAAGTGAAATCGTCCCGGCGCAGCACTTCCCGCTTAGACAGGGCTACACGCGGTCGTGGACGCTTGACCATATATCCCAGTTTAATTACGGATGGAGCCTCAAACACGGCCGTACTGCTGCGAATGTAGCCACGGCCGTTCAAGACAATTTCCGCCTTGCCGGAGAGAATGAGAGACAGCGCTCGCTTCGTATTGCAAACGTGTAACGGTTCAAAGTTCACATTAAGAATCAGCACCGGTTCATTCAAAATGCCATTCTTTACCATGCCGCCAGCAGTATACATGAGGAAAGGCGCTGCCGTCAATCTTCCGGCGGCATAATAACAAAAATTTAACATGAAAAGCAACGACACAACATTACCGAGAAGATTTGTCAAATTTTTTAATATGACCAGGCGTTTACCAGGCCAAATTTGACAAATCTAAAGGTACACCTGAATAGTTACCATGAAAAAACACAAACTTATCGCCTATTTAGACAGTTACTTACAAATTAACGCCATCAAAGATTATGGCCCGCAGGGTTTACAGGTCGAAGCCAACAACAACAACATCAACCGCATAGCCCTGGCGGTAGACAGCGCGCCGCCAGTCATCGAAGCCGCCGCCGCCTGGCATGCCGATATGCTCCTGGTGCATCACGGGGTATTGTGGCGCACAGTTGAACGTATTGCCGGGCCGTTGGGCGACCGCGTGCGCCGCTTACTCAAACACAACATCAATTTATACGCCGCCCACCTGCCCCTGGACGCACATCCAGAAGTCGGCAACAATGCAACGCTGGCCCGTATGTTCGGCGTAACTATTGCCGATTGGTGGGGCGCGCCGACCGGAGTCCCATTGGGCGTCATCGGGCCGGTTGCCGGTTCGCCCACATTAACGCAGTTGACGGAACAAATCGAACAACAATTGAACTGCCACGCGCGCGTATTGGCGCACGGCCCGGAACATGTAGAAACGATGGCAATCATGTCTGGATTTGGCGCAAGGGATATTGCCGAGGCGAAAGCGTTGGGCGCTGATACATATTTGACGGGTGAAACGTCTCATGCCAACTACTGGGAAGCCGCCGATTATGGATTGAACCTCATTTATGCCGGGCATTACGCCACAGAAACGGTTGGCGTGCAAGCTCTGGGTCAACATTTAGCCGATAATTTTGAATTGGAAGTGAAGTTTTTTGATTTTCCCACGGGAATGTAAGCGAGTATGCAAGTGAGCGAGTTTGCGAGTCGTCTGCCCACTCGCAAACTCACCACCCGCAAACTCGCAGCAAAAGGATAAAAAAATGAGCAACAACAGAACTACCTGGATTCAAGAAGAAATTGACGGTTTGAAAAAAGCAGGATTGTTTAATGTTATTCGGACGATTGATTCGCCGATGGATGCGTGGGTGACGATTGACGGCCGTTCCCTCCTCAACTTCTGCGCCAACAATTACCTGGGGCTGGCTAATCATCCCCGCATAAGAGAAGCGGCCAAACAAGCCATTGACAAATACGGCGTCGGCCCCGGCGCGGTACGCACCATCGCCGGAACCATGTCGCTGCATATCGAACTGGAACGCCGCCTGGCCGAGTTTAAGCAGGCCGAAGCCTGCATCACCTTCCAAAGCGGCTTCACAGCCAATTTAGCCACAATCCCGGCGCTGGTTGGCAAAGAAGACGTTATTTTCTCGGATGAACTTAACCATGCCAGCATCATTGACGGCTGCCGCCTGAGCCGGGCCAAAGTGGTGCGTTACGCGCACAATGATGTAGATGATTTGCGCCGCCAGATTGAAGCGACAACGGAATACGGCCGTCGCCTCATCGTCACCGACGGTGTGTTCAGCATGGATGGGGACATCGCCCCGCTGGACAAAATCACCGACATTGCCAACGAGTACGACATTATGTTAATGGTGGACGACGCCCATGGCGAAGGCGTACTGGGCAACGGCGGGCGCGGTATTGTAGACCATTTTGGCCTACACGGCCGTGTAGACATAGAAGTAGGCACCCTCAGCAAAGCATTCGGCGTGATGGGCGGGCTGGTGGCCGGCAAACAGATCATTGTGGATTGGTTACGGCAGAGGGGACGGCCGTTCCTCTTCTCCAGCGCCATGACCGTACCCGACACCGCCGCCTGCCTCGAATCCGTCAACATCTTGCAAGCATCCACCGAACTGGTAGACAAACTGTGGGCCAACAGCAGTTTCTTCAAAAAAGAGATGCAAAATCTGGGTTTTGACACCGGCTTCAGCCAAACTCCCATCGTTCCCGTCATGCTGGGCGAAGCGCCGCTGGCCCAACAATTCAGCCGCCGCCTGTTTGAAGAAGGCGTTTTTGCGATGGCAATCGGCTTCCCCACCGTGCCGCGCGGCAAAGCGCGTATCCGCGTCATGAACTCCGCCGCTCACAGCCAAAACGACCTGGAAACCG
>JANTHP010000101.1 GCA_024762395.1 Anaerolineae bacterium
TGTACGAGCATTTCATCTATGGATCGGGCCAGGTGGCGACGATTTCGCCTAAAGTGTTTACGGCCGTTTATTGGCGCGATGTTGTGCTAATGACGCTCAGCTCAGGTTGGGCGCGATTTGGTTGGATGAATATACCAGCGCCCGCAATACACGCTTATGTTTGGTGGATTGGCGTCCTGGCGACGATGATTGTCGGCTTTGTGGCTGCGTGGCGCAGCCAGACGACCAGGCAGGGGCGTCTGGCGTTGTTTGTTTTAGGTCTATGGGGGGTGGGAATTATAATTTCATATCTACGTATCAATCTAAACCGATTTCAGCCCCAATTCCGGTACATGATGACGATTTTGCCGGTCATTACAACATTGTCGGCGGCAGGCTGGTTGGCGCTGCTGCGTAAATTTGTGCGGAGTAGGATAATTGTCATTTTGTTTGTCTTGCTGCTGCTGGCGTATAATTATTGGTTAATAATGGCGATTGTTGGACCGGCTTATGGATGGCGATTGTAGAAAACAGTACAAAACCAGATTCGTTCAATTATTATTAGGCGCATTCCTGATGCTGCCCTTTGTCACCCTCATTCGGCAAACAGTAAACGTTGCCAGGGCAGGCATCATTGATGGCAGCGATGTAGACGCGCCGAATTCGCAGCCGGAACACCATTCGGCCATCAGCGCTGCCACAACCCTGACGACCACCAACTGCCGCTACGGAGTTGCCACCCTCTCTACCAAAGATTACAACTTCATTCAGGATTTGTCAGTCGGTTGGGCCTTGAACTTTACCGTCAACTTTAGCCAAAGCATACCGGATGGCGTTGAGTACACGCCCATGATTCGTATGAAGCAGGTCATAACCGATGGCGTGCGCTATCCTGACTATGAGATGTATTTGGGTACGCCGCCTCTTACGGATGATCCTGATGGTTTGGGGCCGCTTATCACCGCTAATCCGGGGCGTTTGTGGTTGGTTGGCAATGAAGTAGACCGCATTTATTGGCAAGATGACATGATGCCTGATGTGTATGCAATGGCCTACCATGATGTATACCATTTCATCAAAGAGCGCGATCCCTCAGCCCAGGTTGCTGTTTCGGGATTGGTAGAGGTGACGCCGGGGCGGTTGCAATACCTGGATATTGTCTGGGACAGCTATTTGGAGATGTATGGCACGCCCATGCCGGTGGATGTATGGAATTTCCATCTTTACATTCTTCCGGAGAAGAATGCTGATGGGTCCGGCGTTGGCGCATCAATTGCTTTGGGGACCGATCCTGATTTGGCGATTTTATCTAGCGGTTTGAATCCGAATTTATGTGCCAGAGATGATGTTTACTGTTATGCCGAGCATGATGATATGGGTATTTTTTCCGAACAAGTAGTGGCGATGCGGCAATGGATGAAAGCGCATGGTCAGCAAAATAAGCCACTTGTTTTGTCTGAGTATTCGCTGCTTTACCCATATCAAGATGATGGGGATACTTGTTATTTGCAGGATGAGTTTGGGCAATGTTTTACGCCTGAGCGGGTGCGGCAGTTTATGCTGGATTCGTTTGCTTATTTGGAAACGGCCGCTAATACGAGTCTGGGCTATCCGGCCGACAATTACCGATTGGTGCAGCAGTGGCTTTGGTACGTGATTAATGATGGCGATGGCACTTATTTTTCCAGTAAATTGTTGGAAGACGGGTATACGGCGTCTGACTACACCCCAACCCTGGCTGGTGAGACGTTTGAGTCGGAAGTGGATGGAAAACGGCCGTTTCCCACCACGCCCTTCATCCATCAAGTCAGCTACCCGACTGCCAAAACCATCACCCCCACCGGAACAGTCAGCGTAACCATCGCCGCCGATTTGGTGAACAACGGCGATACCGCCATGGCAAACCCCATCACCGTTACCTTTTATGCCGACGAAGCCAGGACAGATGTGATTGGAACGGCCGTCATCCCCGCCGGATTAGCCGGCTGCGCCCGACATTCTACCGCAGTGCAAGTACTTTGGTCAGACCTGACACCCGGAATGCACCCCTATTGGGTCGAAGCGGCTGGTGGAAACACGGCTTCCGGTTTCGTCCTCATCAATCCGGCGCAGATTTACCTGCCTGTCATCACCCGTAAATGAACCGATTTTGGGCCGGACAAAATCGTCCCCTCCTGTTTTTAGGCGTGCTGCTTTTGGGAATGAGTGTGGCATTAGGCGCCCTTGCCAAAAAGCAGCCCACAGGCGCCGACGCTCTGGGGTATGTGTATGCCGGGCGGCAGTTAGCCAGCGCCCATACCCTGAAATTTACAGACCCTCACAATCTGGACAGCGGGCCATACTTCTTTTTGCACATGTATCGCATGGTTGAAACCAATTCCGCCGATGCGACCTTTTGCTGCCTGCCCGGCTTGCCCATTTTGTTTGCCTTGAGCCTTTCGTTAACGCATTCATCCCAGGCCCTAAATTATGTCGTGCCCTTCCTGGCGGTGGCGGGGTTGGCGGCTTCGGCTTGGTTTAGCTGGCTGATTACAAAAAATTGGTGGACGGGGTTGTGGACGGCCGTTATCCTGTCCGGATCGCTCATATTCTGGGAATTCAGCACCCTTCCTTTAACCGATCTCCCCAGCATGTCATTTATCATCCTGGGAGCGAGTTTTTTCCTGCTATCCCGGCAGCAAAATGGCAGAAAGGGCTTATCCGCTGCCTTGCTTGGCGGATTTTTCATCGGGTTTGCTTTGTGGATTCGCTACGCCAACGCCATTTTGACCATACCGGCATTGATATTTTGCTCATTGACTGTTTGTATCGGGAATTCCAATTCCCGATACATGCCTGAAATGTGGTTCGGGAATTGGAATTCCCGAACTATTACCCTGAGAATAATTGAGATGGTGCGCGACGGGCGGCAGTGGTTGTTTTGGGGAATTGTTGGGTTGTTTGCCGGTGGGGCGTTACTCTACAACTGGTATTTTCTGGGTGGGCCTTTCAATTCCGTTTACAGCACGCCGGAACTGGGAGCCTACCCCTGGCCTTTGTTCTCCTGGCGCTACGCCTTTGGCCCATCGCCGGTCAATGGTTACAGCGCCTTAGCCATCATAAAAGCTTTTTGGCAAAACTTCCCCTTTTTGATTTTGTTAGCGCCCATCGGCTGGGCAGCCATGCCCCGGCCGTACCGGCGGCTGAGCCTGCTCATTGTGCTGACAACAATTGGTTTATACGCTTTTTACGCCTTTGCTCCGCAGGGGAATAATGCGCGGTTTTTACTGCCGGTTTTCCCTTTTGTCGCGGCCGCCATCGCTCATGCCATCATCACAATGAACCGCCGACTTTCGCCAAAGAAGTGGCGTTGGCTGTTGGCTCTGTTGGCCGTTGTTCTGGTTTGGGCGCGCATTCCGGCAAAAGTGGATGAGCTGCAGCGGCGTAACAGGGCCGGCGACAATGTGATTGCTCGCGTACAAACCATTGCCGAGGCGCTGCCGCCGGATGCGGTTTTTCTAGCATTGAAACACAATGATTTGTATGCGCTGTATGCCGGACGCTCTGTTTTTAATTATCGGCGTATTTTGCGGACGAATCCGCAAACAGAACGGTTTGATATGGCGCAGTTTGAAGCCTGCCTGGTGCAAACGATTGATCGTCTTCACGCCCAAAATGTGCCAGTGTATTTTGTTGAGGATGACGGCTGGAATATGCCGGCTTTGCTGCAAACGCATTTTGAGTTGGCGGCGGCGCTGCCGGATCAGCCTGTTCAGGCGGTACTGCCGCCAAAGGATGGGAGTAGTCGGGCTTTGTTAGCTTCTTGCCGTGATTAGCGGTTTTGTTTGGCATGTTTCGGGAATTGGAATTCCCGAAACGCCAAAGTTATTTACGATTGAACCTTTAGCGGTTTTGTTTGAACCAGTTGAGGGTGGCGCGTAGGCCTTCGTGAACGGCCGTCCCCGGCACAAATCCCAATCTTTCCCTCGCCAAACCAATATCAACCACCGAATGTTTAATATCGCCGGGGCGTTCTGGCTTGTAAACAACTGGAATAGGCTGTCCGACGATGTCCGACAGCATGGTTACAATTTGGTTGAGGCTGGTTTGTCGGCCTCGCCCTACGTTGAACACCGGCAAATGCGTCAGCCGGTTAGTTGGCAGTTGGGCGGCGCGTAAATTGGCCTGTACCACATCGGCCACGTAGATAAAATCTCGCGTTTGCTCCCCATCGCCAAAAATTGTGATGCCATGCCCGGCGATGGCGGCGCGGCAAAAAATGGATAAAACGCCAGAGTAAGGGGAAGATGGGTCTTGACGCGGCCCGAAAACATTCGTATAGCGCAGGCCGACAATTTCCATGCCGTAAGCGGCGTTGTAGCTTTCGGCTATGATTTCGGCGGTTCGTTTGGCGGCGGCGTAGGGAGTGAGCAGTTGCAAGGCGTCGTTCTCATGCTTGGGCAGGCCGGGCAGGTTGCCATACACGGCCGCCGAGGAGGCGTAGACGACTCGTTTGACGCCTGCTTTGCGGGCCGCTTCAAAGATGTTGAATGTGCCGGTGACGTTGCTGTGCTGATTTAATTCCGGTTCACGAATGGAGCGGGGGACGCTGACGAGGGCGGCCTGGTGGAAGATGAGGTCGCAGTTGGCAACGGCCGTTTCCACCACATCCATCTTTGCCACATCCCCCATAACCAACTCAACCGGCAGCCCGGCCAAATTTTCCCGCTTGCCGCTGCTCAAATCATCCAACACCCGTACCTGAGCGCCTTCAGCCGCCAATGCCGCCGCCAAATGCGACCCGATAAACCCGGCTCCGCCAGTTATTAAAACCCGCATATGTCAATTTCCCTTTGCGATTTACAATTTGCGATTTATGATTGTAACTACTGGACACTGGCGTTTTTTGTTTCACCGAAGAAGACCTGCGAGGTTTTTTTTAACCTCGCAGGTCTAAAATTCGCCAGACTCCAGTAACTATACAGCAGGACGCGGAGTTACGCGCGGATTTCCTTTTTCCTCCGCGCATCTCCGGCGCACCACAAACGAGTGAAAACCGGCAGAACGATTTACCAAATCGTTCTACGGTTATAGAGAGATGTGTATGCCTCACCTATCTGGTCATGTAACGGTTATTGCCGTTGGCAAAATGCGAAAATCTCATTGGAAAACGGCTTTGGATGATTATGAAAAACGATTGGGCCGGTACACTACTTTCAAGCTCATTGAGGTGAAGGATGCGGTAGGGCGCGGCTGGCCGGATGCGGCGGCGATGGAGAAGGAGGGGGCGGCGCTGCTGCAAGCGGCACAGGGCGCTCACCGGTTGATTGCGTTAACAGAAAACGGCCGTCAACTAGACAGCCCCCGTTTTGCCAACTATTTACAGAGACAGGTGCGGGTGTACGGCCGTATCGCCTTCCTCATCGCTGGTCCCACCGGTTTCTCAGACAACGTGCTTGACCAATGCGATGAACAACTGTCCCTTTCCCCCATGACCTTCCCCCACGAACTAGCCCGCGTCATCCTGCTCGAACAACTTTACCGCGCCTGCACCATCCTAAACCGCGAAAAATATCATAAATAGGCAAGCAAACAAATTCACCCCTTCACCTCTTTACCCCTTCACCCCTTCTCCCCCAATCACCACCACATACTCGCCGCGCGGCTCAACCTCATCAAACGCCGCTAACAATTCTGACAGCAAACCTCGTTCCACCGATTCGTACAATTTAGTCAATTCATTAGCGATGGCGGCGGGGCGGTCGCCGTAGACCTCTAGCGCATCGGCCAAAAACGCCTTAAGCCGGTACGGGCTTTCATAAAAAATTAGCGTATGCGGCGATTCCGCATCTACCGCCAAAAAGCGGCGGCGCTTGCCCTCCTTGCGCGGCGGAAATCCGCGAAACGTGAAACTGTGCGACGGCAATCCTGACAAAACCAGCGCCATCACCACCGCCGATGGGCCGGGAATCATCGTCACCGGAATATCGTGGGCGATGGCTTGCCGCACCAGCGTGTAGCCAGGGTCGGCAATCCCTGGCGTCCCCGCATCCGATACCACCGCCACCGATTGGCCTTGCAGGAGCAAATTGATGATTTTTTGCCCGGCGCGGGCTTCATTATGCTCGTGGAAAGAGATTTGCCTCTTCTTAATCTCAAAATGTTGCAGCAGACGGCCGGTTTTGCGCGTATCTTCACTGGCGACCAGGTCAACTTCGCGCAGAATTTCCAGGCCGCGCAGGGTCATATCGCTTAAATTTCCGATGGGAGTAGCAACAAGATAAAGCATTTTGATTTAGTCAGCTAGCGCTTCGTCAACCAGTTCGTCAAACAAGGGCAACAAATCGGCGGCATATTGTTCCAGGTAGCGCCTGACGTGATTGACATTGATGCCGGCTTTTACCAGCTCGATTACATCAACCTGGTCCCGCCGCCGTTTGGCGACAAGTTTCATGTAAATAAGGTCTTCGATGGGTATGATGGCAATCCCTTCGCTGGTTGGGGGATGATTGAGCGTTTCTTCCATCTGCTTACCCAATGTGATGGGGGAAAGATAATCTATCCGAATGCCGTCTACTTCAATGGGAACGCCGGGTTTGAAGGTGACAAGCGGCCCGTGATGCTCGAAGGCCTCCTCACCGACAAGAAAATCTACATCTGTGGTGGCTCGGATGTAGCCGTGTGAGCCAACAGCTAATCCGCCAGCTAACGCATGACGGATACCAAGTTGCCTTAATTGGGCGGCGGCCTTAACGGCCGCATCGCGCACATTGGGCGCGACAAAGCGAAAAGTTTCTTTAATATCCATTTGATTTACCGGACGGCGCGGTATTTGCGCGTATGATAGGTGCATAGGGTAATCATAACGTGGGAAAGGGGCAAGTGGCAAGTGGCGGGTCAGGTCATTTCGCCTAGTTCGTGGAGGATGATGGCGGCGGCGGCGATGGCGGCGGTTTCGGCGCGGAGGATGCGGCGGCCCAGGGTAACGGGGATAAGGTTGTGCTGCCGGGCTTGCTCGATTTCCTCGGCGGTGAAGCCGCCTTCGGGGCCGATGAAGAGGGAAATGTTTGTTTTGGCCTCTTTCAACCCATCGCGTAAACTGGTTTGGTTGGCTTTTTCCCAGGGAATGAGCGCTGTTTGTTGGGGCGATAAGTTGGCGAGCGCTTGTGGGAAGCGCATGGGTTCGGCTAGTTGGGGGATGCGGCCCCGGCGTGATTGTTCGGCGGCTTCGGTGAGGATGCGCTGCCAGCGGTGGGTTTTCTTGGGCAGGCGGGCGACGGTGCGTTCGGTAAGGAGGGGGACGAAGCGGGTAATGCCGAGTTCGGTTCCTTTTTGGAGTACCCATTCGAAGTTGTCACGTTTGAGCAGGCTTTGGTAGAGGGTGAGCCGGGTAGTTGGTTCGTTGGCGGCGGGGTGTTTGCGGCGGATGACGGCCGTTACCCGCCTCTTCTCCACTTCAACCAATTCCACCTCATATTCCCACCCCAAATTGTCCAGAACAATTACCAATTGTCCCGGTTCCATCCGCAGCACAGCGCTAATCTGCCGCGCTTGCTCCGGCGAGAATACAACCTGTTCATCCTGAATATCAGTGACAAAAAATCGGTGCATGTGAGGATGGAGGATGGAGCTAGAGCTAGAGGAATTCCCCCTCTAACTCTATCCTCTCGCTCCTTTTTCGATACAAAAAACCAGCTCGCCGTCGAACAGCAGCTCTGTGACCGGCCAATCGTGGCCTTCGATGAGTTGGAACATGAAATCGCGGTAGCGGTTGGTGAGGTTGCGCCCGCCGTGCGTACTGACAGTGGGGTAGGAGACGACTAGCCAGTTGACGTTGAGGGTTTCCAGTAACGGCCGTCCCTGACCATGATAATTACGCTCAAACCGGGGCATTTCCTTCAAAAACAGCGCCACATCCGCCTGCTCGGCGGGGAATTGATGGGCGACATCTTGTAATTTCGCCAGCGGCGGCAGCCCTTGCAGCCGAAAATAATGGTTCAGAAAGGTGATGCGGGCCTCGTGAATATCGTAGGCGTAAAAATCTAACGGCCGCTCCAGACCCATCCAGGGAAAGGCTAATGGATTCAGCCCGCAAGCGATGTCCAGCATGACGCGGGGTCGCCCGGTGACGGCAAAAATTCGGCTGTAAAAATCGGCCATGAGGGGCAGCCGTTCCCGTGTGGAGAGGTGGCTGTGCAGGCTGCTGCGGCAGGCGGCTTCAATGTCGGCCTGGTCGCCAGTGGTAAAGGCGGCTTCTAACGCTACTGCTGCCGCCGCATAATCGGGATCGCCCAGGTAGGGGGCCATGATACTGTGCAGTTGTTTGCGCACAGCTTTGACGGCCGCTTTAGGCTTTTTGTGTTGGCGCACGGCCGTTTCCGCCAGTTTGCGGATGGTTTCTTCGCTGGTTTGGCCGTATTTAGCTGATTGTTTGATGGTGTGGGTAACGGCCGTTACCATCTCTTCTACCGATTGCTTCATAGTTTACAACACATCCATCCAGCTTATTTCCCGTTATTGACGAGAAACTCCATCGAGGAGGCGTCGCGGGCGCCGCGACTGGTGTAATATAGCAAGATGCCAACGATGATGGAAAGAACGCCCAACCCTAATCCCCCTAATTGAAGCGGGCCGACAAACGGCCGTTCAAAATTCGGTTCCACATGCGTACCAATGCCAATCAAATCGGATAAACCGGCCACATAGGCAAAAACCAGTCCGGTAGCCGCTAACCGAACCCCAATATCTGCCTGCAAAGAGCGCGGCGCGTTTTTGGGTCGGTTTTGTTTAAGGTATAAGAAAATTGCCAGCGTAAGCAGGCTGATTCCGATTAACAGTTGAAACATCTGCACAATGCCAAAACCCGGCGTGAGGTTGAGTCCCAGCAATTCCGCTCCCAGCGAGATGGCGCATAAAATAACGCCCAAAATAAACGAAGCGAGGATTGTTATGTTTCGTACACGCTTTGTTTGTTCCTTGCTCATGTTACCGTCCTCGTAACTACTAAGAAGAGACCTAAGGTGACAGTCACTTTCTCCAGAAGCAATGCTCATGACAAATTGCCATATAAGTGACTGTCACCTCTGAGGCTTAGTAGTTATCCATCCTCATTATCCACAGAAATGCAAAACGCCACGCGGTAAGGCGCGGCGTTTGTATTAATTTATAGTCGGGGCAGCGGGATTTGAACCCACGACCTCTTCAACCCCATTGAAGCGCGCTAGCCAAACTGCGCCATGCCCCGAATGAGCGAAATTATAACATAAAGTTGTGATGTGACAACATGAGTGCAGCGATGTTTTATGAAAAACCTGCAAGGTTTTAGAAACCTCGCAGGTTCGTTTCAGCTATTTGGCAAACCCTACCGCCCGCGTTTCCCGAATCACCGTCACCTGAATCTGACCCGGATATTGCATACTGTCCTCAATCGTCTTGGCGATGTCTTTGGACAGCCGCATCGCGCCCAGGTCGTCAATCTTGCCCGGCTTGACCAAGATGCGGATTTCCCGCCCGGCTTGCAAGGCGTAGGCGCTTTCTACCCCCTGGAAGGCTGTCGCAATCTCTTCCAGTGTGCGGACGCGCTTGATGTAATTCTCCAGACTCTCGCGGCGCGCGCCTGGCCGGGCGCCGGAAATGGCGTCGGCGGCCTCAACGATGATCGCTTCCACTGATTCTTGTTCCACTTCGTGGTGGTGGGAGGCGATGGCGTTGACGACGATGTTGGGCACTTTGAAGCGTTTGGCGTATTCAGCGCCAAGCGCAGCGTGGGTACCTTCTTGTTCATGGTCCATTGCTTTGCCCAGATCGTGCAGCAAACCGCCCATTTTTGCTATTTCTACGTTAGCGCCCAGTTCGGAGGCCAGAACGGAGGCGATTTTGGCGGCTTCGACGGCGTGGTGAAGCTGGTTTTGGCCGTAGGAGGTGCGGTATTTGAGACGGCCGAGCATAGCCAGCACTTGTGGATGCAAGCCGTGTACGTTGGCTTCATAGGCGGCCTGGTCGCCGGCTTCTTTGATGTCTTTTTCGACTTCTTTGCGGGCGTCTTTGATGAGTTTTTCGATGCGGGCGGGGTGGATACGGCCGTCTACAATCAACCGTTCCATGGCTCGGCGCGCTACTTCGCGGCGAACCGGATCAAAGCTGGAGACGGTAACTGCCTCCGGCGTATCATCCACTACCACATCAACCCCGGCTGCTTGCTCAAAGGCGCGAATGTTACGGCCGTTACGCCCAATAATCCGCCCCTTCATCTCTTCCTTCGGCAGCGGGACCGATGAAACCGTAATCTCGGCCACCTGATCGCTGGCTACCCGCTGAATCGCCATCGCCACATATTCGCGGGCTTTCTTTTCGGCCGTTTCCTTTGCCTCGTCTTCAATCTCCCGCATCAAGCGCGCCATATCCTGACGCGATTCCTTCTCGATATCTTGAAGCAAAAGCTGCTTCGCTTCCTCGCTGGACATTGCCGCTACCGCTTCCAACTGCGCCCGGTGCTTCTGCGCGATTTTATCCATCTCGTTTTGGCGGCGATCCAAACGGCTTTGCCGCTTATTCAGCATTTGTTCCCGATTTTCGAGCTTTTTCATCTGCTGATCTAATTTATTGTTGCGAATGTCCACGCGCTCCTCGGCGCGCGCCAGGTCTTGGTACCGTCGTTCGGCGACTTTTTCTGCTTCCTGGCGCAACTGCTTGGCTTCTTGCTGCGCGTTTCTGATGATGTTGGCCGCCTCTTTTTCCGTTTCCTTTCTCTTTGTTTCAATTTCCTGCTGAAATTCTGCGTATGCTTCCTCGGTACGCGGTTTTAAATAAAACCACATGGCCGCGGCGGCGATGATCGCCCCTGCAACCAGGCCGATTACAGCCCATAATCCTGCCATTTCTATTCTCCTTAACTGTAGGTGAACCGGCGGCGCTGAATAAGGTTATTCAGCCGCATCTTCGGCGGCTACAGTCTGCCATAGTTCATCTGTAATTTCTTTGATAATGCCGTAATGAAAGCCGCGTCGCTGCAAGAAACCGCCGAGTTTTTTTCTGAAATCCGGTTCAGGCAGTCGCGCCCAAGACCGGATTTTGGCGGTTGCCGCGCGTCGAGCGGCATCCATTTCATCTAAATCGCTCAGGGCCGTCTCGATGATGTCTCGACTGACCCCTTTCTGCCTTAATTCTTGTTGTAAAGCCATGCGGCTGCGCGGTTTGAATGTTTCGCGCTGCTCGACCCAATAATGAGCAAATGCCGTGTCGTCCAGCAGTTCGACCGTTTGCAGCCGGGCAATAACCGCTTTAACTAATACTGCCTCATACCCCTTGCGTTCTAAATGACGCTGCACTTCGGCGATGCTGCGCGGCCGGTAACTGACCAGCCGGATGGCATCGTTTTTGGCCTTGTCCAGCAAGTTTTCTTGCTGCAGCGTCTCAATGTCGGTTTCTGATAATGATTGACCGATTTTGAGCTTAACGGCCGTATCCAGCGGTAACCCAAAAGCAAACGCGCCATCTAAAAACACGTTCACCCGATCCGGATGCTTCTTCTGAGCCGTTAATGCTGTCACAACAGGCATGTTAACCGTCTAATTCCCTGCATCCTGCGCCGCAGGCACAAAAAAAGCCGCGACGCAAATTGTCACGGCTTAAAGTTGATTGATTCAGGTTTTGCTCAAAACCCTAACGGCGGGCTTGAGATATTTTTTTATTGTTATAAATGAAATTTATGCAGATACTTGCCAAAAAACGACTGATAAACCAGCGTCTTTTATGCGGCAAGCACTCATCTGTATTTGTTTACAACAATTGCATGTCTGGCAAAAAGGCGGGCCAAACATGATTGATTTCCTGATCTTTATTCAGACTACAATAGAGTCTGCGTAAGCAATGACAAAAAAGTATAAAATTGCAATCTTAGTCTGTGATAATGGGTTCGCTTTCCAGCGGCGCCAACCCTGCTCTTTCGCGGACTAAGTTTTCTAATTCGGCCATAACGGCCGTATTCTCGGCCAGGTAAAGTTTTGCATTTTCCCGCCCCTGACCCAGCAATGTTTCCCCATAGCGGAAAAAAGCGCCCCGTTTGGTTACCAATTCATGCTCGACAGCCAAATCCAGCACATCGCCTGTTTTAGAAATGCCTTCGTTGTACATGATATCGAATTCGGCCTCAGTGAAAGGTGGGGCTACCTTATTCTTCTTCACTTTCACCCGCGTCCGATTGCCGACAACATCTCCCTTGATCTTGAGAGCTTGAATGCGGCGAATATCCAACCGGACAGAAGCGTAAAACTTGAGCGCATTGCCGCCGCTGGTTACTTCAGGATTGCCAAACATGACGCCGATTTTGGAGCGCAGTTGGTTGGTGAAGATGACGACGGTGTTGGTTTGTTTGATAACGCCGGACAGCTTACGCAGCGCCTGTGACATCAGCCGCGCTTGCAGCCCCATGTGCGAATCGCCCATCTCGCCTTCAATTTCAGCGCGGGGAACCAGCGCGGCAACGGAATCAATGACGACAACGTCCATTGTGCCGGAGCGGATGAGTGCGTCGGCGATTTCCAGAGCTTGTTCGCCGGTGTCGGGCTGGGAGACGTAAAGGTTGTTGACGTCTACGCCGCATTTGGCGGCATAGCTGGGATCGAGGGCGTGTTCCATGTCCACGAAGGCGCAGATGCCGCCCCGTTTTTGGGCTTCGGCGATGATGTGTTGGCAGAGGGTGGTCTTACCGGAGGACTCGGGGCCGTAGATTTCGATGACGCGGCCGCGCGGTACGCCGCCGACGCCGAGGGCAATATCGAGGGAAAGAGAACCGGTGGGGATTGATTCGATTTGCAAATGATACGCATCGCCCAGGCGCATAATGACGCCTTCGCCAAAGCGTTTGGTCAATGTCGCTAATGTGCTCTCTAAGGTTCGATCCCGGTTTTGATTGCCCATTTTCCCTTTACATTTTTCCTTCGTAACTATTCAGGTACACCCTTAGATTTGTCAAATTTAGTCTGGTAAACGCCTAGTCATGCTAAAAAATTTGACAAATCTTCTCGGTAGCGCTGTATAGTTACTTTCCTTCTTAAAGCGATGTTTCAGATTTACCTGAAAATTGATTATGTAGTGTACAATAGCGTTATGGAATTCGCAAACAGGATTGATAATTCAGGCGTGCGTACGGCCGTTCAGTCGGACGCGCGGGAGATCACACAGCTTCTTAGACGGGTTCCCTACTCTCATGTTCATGTGGATTGGCAACTGCCGGTGGATTGGTTGGGTTCGCCTGGGTTTGTCGCTTTGCCGGAGCCGGGTTACAGCACGGCGCAGAGGCGGTCGGTGGCGTCCAGGCTTCTGCCGCCGCGCGAGCGGCTGCAAGGTTGTCTGGCGGCGACGGCCGATCCGCCCCCGGCAGCCTGGGTGCGAGTCGCTTCGGTAGCGGCGGCGGCCGATCCGCAGGCAGCGCTGGCGGCGATGTTGATGCCTGTGGTGGATTATTTGCGTAAAACGGCCGTAACCCAATTAGGCTGGCTGGCAATTCGTGACTGGCCCAACGATTGGCTGCCCGGTTTGGGTTTTTACCGCGCCAACGAGATTGAGACGTATGTGAAAGAGGATAAACAACTGCCTGAAGAAACGCTGGCGGAAACGGCCGTGCCCGGATTGCGTATTCGTCCGGTCCAATTTGCCGATTTAGCCGCGTTAGAACAAATCGAAGCGGCTGCGTTTGAACCCTTGTGGCGGTACAGCGCCGATTCTTTGAATCAGGCTCGCGGCCAATCGCTTTGTTTTGATGTTGCCGAGTTGAACGGCGTAATCATTGGTTTTCAACTTAGTTCCTGGGCCGGGCAAGGGGCGCATCTGGCGCGTATCACCGTTCATCCTGATTATCACGGTCACGGCATTGGTTCGGCGCTGTTAGCCCACGCGCTTAAAACGTATTGGGAGCATGGCTTACGCCGCGTTTCACTGAACACGCAGGTTGATAACATCGCTTCGCAGTACCTATATCGAAAATTTGGATTTGATGCCAGCGGCCAACGGTTTCCCGTTTGGGCGATGGATCTGTAGCGCGCCAGCAAATAATGAAAAACCGCAGCCCGATTTGGTAAATCGGGCAGAACGATTTACCAAATCGGGCTACGAGGAGTTTAGAATGAGCGAATTACAGCCTGTCATTTTGCCTGAAGATGCGCCATATGTGAATGCGCTGTTGTTGCAAATGCTGCGCGGCGTCGAAGATGTATTGGGAACCAATGGGCTGCATGCCGTCTTGCGCGCCAGCAATTTGAGCCGGTACATCAATAATCCGCCGCCAAACAACCTGGAAAGCGGCGTCGAGGCCCGTGAATATGCCCGTTTGAATGAGGCCATCGAAGCGTTTACCGGACGGGCGGGTAAAGGGATGCTCAAGCGAAT
>JANTHP010000102.1 GCA_024762395.1 Anaerolineae bacterium
TAAAAACTGGCTGTATTTAGCCGGTTCGGGCTGGCTGACAGCCCAAAAATTGATTCCCAACAAGATGAGCAGGGAAATCAACGAGTAAATGATGCTGTACCAGATTTGTCGTTTTAATTCCACCTTATGCGGCGGTTGTTTTTTCTCCATGCGGCCTCCTTCGGTAGGACAAGTTTGCAAACTTGTCCTACACCCCGGCGTTGGTTAGGGCGGTGATGGCCTGAACGATGAGCGCGGTCAGGGCAGGATGTTCCGCTTCCAGTTGGGTAACGGCCGTTTCCAACCGCGCCAGCAACAATTGACGATGATCCGAATCCGGGTCGCGCAGGGTGTTTTGGATATCCTGCTGCAATTCTTGCAACTGCGCCCCGTGCGCGTGCGCCGCCAAATCCGTTTCCTCAATGGCGTCGCGCACCGCTGCCAACGATTGTCGCACTTCCGATTGTTCTTTCATCTCATTTCCTCCAGGTTTCGGGAGATTTGTCAAATTTGGGAAAATTTGACAAATCTACTCATTCCCAACGCGCCTCGTCCGCCAACCGGCGGCGCAGCGCCTGCATCTCAGCCAGCAGTTCTTGCTCCCGCCGGGCCATCTGCTGCCTCATGCGGGCCAGTTCAGTTTGCAAATCCAGCATCTGGCGGCGCATGTGCAAAACCACCTCGATGGCGTCCAGGTTCAACCCCAAATCGTCGCGCAGGCGGCGGATGCGGGCCAATTCTTGGATGTCGGCGGCGGTGTAGCCATCGCCGTTGCGGCGGCGCGGCTGTACCAACTGCTCCGCCTCGCATTGGCGCAGCAGGTCGGCGGAGATGCGGGCTAACTGCCGCGCTATCTCTCGTTCGTAAAGTATCTCATCATCTAATGGACGTGCTAACCATGCTTTCATGCGGCTGCCTCCTTTCGCTTGGCGCGCAGTTGCCGGAACATATCTTTTTCTTCCGGCGTCAAGTTACGCGGCAGTTGAATGTCCACTTTGGCGTACAGGTCGCCCCGTTGGTCGGGCTGGCGCAGCTTAGGCATACCCAGCCCGCGCAGCCGGAAGGTTTTGCCGTTGGGCGTTTCCGGTGGGATGGTTAACTGCACGGTGCGGTCGAGAGTGTGGACAGGGACTTTGCCGCCGAGAACGGCCGTATACAAATCCACCGGCACATCCACCCGCAAATCATCCCCATCCCGATGGAACGTATGGTGGGGCTGGACGTGTACCTTCAGATACAGGTCGCCGGACGCGCCGCCGGCCTGCCCCGGCCCGCCCTGCCCGCTTAAGCGGATACGCGCCCCGGTGTGGACACCGCGCGGGATTTTGGCCTGAATGGTACGGCCGTCTTCCCATTCCAGTTGGCGCGTCGTGCCGTGAAACGCCTCCTCCAGCGTAATGCTGACCTTGTGTTCCATATCCTGCCCTTTGCGCGGGCGCGGTTGGCGCGCCTGCTGGCCGAATCCGCCAAAACCAGCGGCGCGACCGCCGCCAGCGCGACTGCCACCAAACAGCGTCTCAAAAAAGTCGCTGAAACCGCCGCTTTGCCCGCCAAACATCTGCTCAAACTCTTCCGGGCTGACGGTGCGGTACGCTTGTTGTCCGCCGCGCGGACGCGCCTGCTGCCACTGCGACCAGTCAAAATCCCCTTGCGCGCCGGCACGCTGGTATTGTTCCCACTCCGAGCCGAATTGATCGTACAATTTCCGCTTTTCCGGGTCTAGCAGCACCTCTTGCGCTTCGTTGATGTCCTTAAATTTTTCTTCCGAAGCGGCCTCGCCGGGGTTCACATCCGGGTGATATTTGCGCGCCAGTTTGCGGTACGCTTTTTTGATTTCTTTTTCGGTTGCGTTTTTGCTGACGCCTAAAATGGCGTAGTAATCTTTGTAGTTCATGAACCCTCCATGTAAACGTAGAACGATTTGGTAAAGGGTGTGTTTCAAATGGGTTGAAACCACTTGAATTGTCATTCCCGCGAAGGCGGGAATCCATGCTTTTGCCGGAGTGGATTCCTGCCTTCGCAGGAATGACAAGAGCCTCTTGATAGTTTTTCAACTGAAATGAAACACACCTTTTGGTAAACCGTTCGCCGAATTTCTTACCCGGCCGTAACGATAACGCGGGCGGGACGCAGCAGTTTATCTTGAATTGTATACCCAGTTTGCTCAACTTGCATAACCGTGTGCGGCGGTAAACCTGGATGGGGCACAACGGCAATGGCTTCATGTTGTTCCGGGTCAAAAGGCCGGCCCTCGGCCTGGATGGGCTGAACGCCGTAACGGGATAATATCTGTTGTAACTGCTGTAAAGTAGCGGCAACGCCCTGTCGTAAAGCGTCCGCATCGGCCGTTTCCCGGCTGTGGGCCAGGGCGCGTTCCAGATTGTCGGCTAACAGCAGGATGTCGCGCAAAAAGCTTTCGCGCGCCTGCTCCACTTGCTGGGCGTAACTCCGCTCCATCCGCTTGCGGCTGTTCTCGTTTTCGGCAGCCAGACGCAGGTATTTGTCTTTCCAGTCAATGGCATCGGCGGCAGGGGAAACGGCCGCTGCCACTTCCTCCGCCCGGCCCTTATCCGTAACCGTCACCGGAATGCGTGCTTGATTTGATTGATTATGTTTATGTTCACTCATAATGACCTCCTTCACCGTCCAGTATAGAGAAAGTGGCAAGGAAAATGCTCCTTGCCACTTTCTGCACTATGGAATGTGAAGGTAACCGATGGGTTACATCTCCTGGAATTCACCTTCCACAAAATCGTCGCCCTGTGTGTGCGGCGGGGCTTGTCCGCCGCCTTGAGCGTATCCGCTGCCATTGCCGCCTGGGGCTTGCCCCGGCTGCGCCTGGTACAACTGCTGGCTCAAAGCGTAGCTGGCCTGCTGTAACTGCTCCGTCAACGAGCGGATACGGCTGGTATCCTCGCCTTGCATCGCCGCTTTCAGGTCGCTCATCATTGTTTCCACCGGCGCTTTATCCACTGCCGAGAGCTTATCGCCCAATTCGCGCAGCGTCTTTTCGACGGTGTAAACCATCTGATCGGCCTGGTTACGGGCTTCGATCAGGTCGCGCTGACGGCGGTCGTCCGCTTCGTGGGACTGTGCTTCGCGCACCATCCGGTCTACGTCGGCTTCGCTCAAGTTGGTCGAGGCCGTAATCTGGATAGATTGTTCCTTGCCGGTGGCCTTGTCTTTGGCGTTCACGTGCAAAATGCCGTTGGCGTCAATATCGAAGGAGACTTCGATTTGAGGCACGCCGCGCGGGGCCGGGGGCAGTCCGTCCAGTCGGAACTGGCCCAGCGTTTTGTTGTCTTTGGCCATCGGCCGTTCCCCTTGCAAGACGTGGATGTCAACGGCCGTTTGGTTGTCCTCGGCCGTGCTAAACGTCTCCATCTTGCGGGTGGGGATGGTCGTGTTGCGCGGGATGAGCGTCGTCATCACACCGCCCAGCGTTTCCAGACCCAGGCTCAACGGCGTCACGTCCAGCAGCAGCACATCATTCACCTCGCCGCCCAGGACACCGCCCTGAATGGCCGCGCCCAGCGCCACCACCTCATCCGGGTTGACGCTCTTGTTAGGCGCTTTGCCCGTCAATTCGGCAACCAGCTCCTGCGCCATCGGCATCCGGGTTGAACCGCCGACCAACAGAACCTCATCCACCTCGCGGCTGGTTAGGCCAGCATCCTTCAGCGCCTTTTCAAACGGAATGCGGCAGCGCTGCACCAAATCTTCTGTTAGCTGCTCGAACTTAGATCGAGTCAGCGTCATTTGCAGGTGTTTCGGCCCGTTGGCGTCGGCGGTAATAAAAGGCAGGTTGATGTCTGTTTGCATCAAATTGGATAATTCAATCTTGGCCTTCTCGGCCGCTTCCCGCAGCCGCTGTAAAGCCTGGCGATCCCGGCTCAAGTCAATCCCTTGTTCTTGGCGGAATTCACTGATGATCCATTTAACGATGCGCTCATCCCAATCGTCGCCGCCCAAATGGGTGTCGCCGTTGGTCGCTTTCACTTCCACCACGCCGTCGCCCACTTCCAGGACAGACACGTCGAACGTGCCGCCGCCCAGGTCGAAGACCAGAACGGTGTGCTGGTTTTCTTTGTCTACGCCATAAGCCAGGGCTGCGGCCGTTGGTTCGTTGATGATCCGCTTCACTTCTAGCCCGGCGATTTTACCGGCGTCCTTGGTCGCCTGCCGTTGGCTGTCGTTGAAGTAGGCGGGCACGGTGATGACGGCTTCCGTCACCGGCTGGCCCAGGTACGCTTCGGCGTCTCGTTTCAGTTTTTGCAAAATCTGCGCCGAAATTTCTTGCGGCGAATAGGTTTTGTTGTTGATGGGGACGCGGACGCGCGCATCCTGGTGCGGCCCGGCCACAATCTGGTAAGGAACCATCTCCATCGTGCGCTTTGTTTCGGGGTCGTCAATGCGCCGCCCCATGAGCCGCTTGATGGAGTAGATGGTGTTCTCCGGGTTGACAACGGCCTGGCGTTTGGCGGTTTGCCCTACCAGCCGTTCTCCTTTTTTGTTAAATGCAACAACGGATGGGCAGGTGTTACTGCCTTCGGCCGTGCTGATGACGACGGGCGAACCGCCTTCCATGACGGCGGCAACCGAGTTGGTTGTACCTAAGTCAATTCCTATAATTTTTCCCATGACAATTACCTCCACATTTGAATGTCTATCGTATTGTCAGAAAGTTGTATTAGAAATAGGTCAGATTGACATAAGCGTTTTGTCAGAAGCGAAAAGGGAGGCTGCGGTACGTGAAATGTGAAGCGTGAAACGTGAAACGTGACTAGAAGTTCGTCACGTTTCACGTTCCATGAAGCCCCGGAAAATAATACGCGGGCTGTTTATTTGTTGTTTACGGGCCGCGCGTCCAGAGTGACGGGTATTTCTAGTTCTTCTGTGCTGTCTCGCACGATGCGTAAGGTGACGGTTTGGCCTACTTTTGTTTCATGCACGATGTAACCGAGTAAATCATCAAACTCTTTGACCGGACGGCCGTCCACCCCCACAATGACATCGCCGCCGATTTGTACTGGAATGCCGTCAATTTCGGTTTCCGTATCGCTGCCGCGTAAGCCGGCCTTGTCGGCGGGGCTGTCGGCCGTAATTTGGGTGACGAGGACGCCGCCGTCAATGGTTTCGTCCAGATTCATCGCTTGCGCCAGGTCGGCGGTGAGCGTTTGCCCGGCAATGCCCAGCCAGGGATGCTCCACATGCCCTTTCTCGATGAGCTGTGGTACAACCTCGGCGACGGTGTTGGCGGGAACGGCGTAGCCGATACCAGCAAAACCGCGCACGGGCGATTCGATGGCGGTGTTGACGCCGATTACTTCGCCGTTAATGTTGAGCAGGGGGCCGCCGGAGTTGCCCGGATTGATGGCCGCGTCGGTCTGGATGATGTCGGGAATGCTGAAACGGCCGCCTGTGGCTGTGTAGGAACCGGCGGGCAGCATCCGCCCTAAACCGGAGATGATGCCGGTGGTCATGGAACCTTCCAGCCCAAAGGGGTTGCCGATGGCGACGACGAGCTGGCCGATTTTGAGCGCATCGGAATTGCCCAGGGGAACGGCCGTTAAATCAAGCCCGTCCGTATCCACCTGAATCACAGCCAAATCGGAATCCGGGTCGGCGCCAACCAGTTCAGCGTCCATTTCCGTGCCATCGGCAAAGGTGACGACAATGCGGTCGGCGGTGGCGATGACGTGGTTGTTGGTGATGATGTGCCCATCGGCGTCATAGACAAAACCTGAACCCAGCCCTTGCTGTGTTTGGGGCGGAGCCTGTTGAAATTGGCGCAGGTCGGGAAAGCCGGGGATTTGGGGAATCTCCGGCACATCAGGTTGATTGCCGTTGACTGCCCCTTCATTGGGCCTGTCTACCACACGGATGTTGACAACGGCCGTGTTCACGCGCTCGTACAAATCAATGAGTGTGTTTTCATCAAAGGGGAGCTGGGTGACGACAGCGGCCGTTTCTTCCTCAAGGGGCGCTGCTTTGGCTGCATTGTCTGAAAGGCTGGGGGCTGACGCTGCCGTTTGGGTCTCATTATTGGCGGGGCCACAACCGACTAACGCCAACGCCAGCAGTAAAATGGTTATCATTGCGAACAGGGTTTTTCTGTTCATGATTTACCTCCTATGCTGTTATATGGGTTAGTCCAACAAATCTGGCAAATGTTCAATCGTAAATAACTTTGGTGTTTCGGGAATTCCAATTCCCGAAACATGCCAATCCCAGAGGGGACAATCACCTGAACGGTTACCAAATCTGTTTATATTTCGGGTCAAATTATTATGCGGGAAGGTCTGAAATACGTTAGCGCGAGGTTAAAGAAAGGTTAAACTGTAACTCTCTAAGAAATGAAAATTGTAACTATAAGCGTATCGTCAGCCGCGCCGGCACAGCGCTAGTACCAGTAAACAGAAGTCAGTAAACAGTTTTCAGCAGGCACTTTCCAGAGGTAGACCGCACTGATAACTGTTTACAGATTACTGAACACTGATACTAGCCCCCACTTTGCGGCAGCCAGGCCAGGAACAACCCCGCCGCTGCCAGCGACAGCGCCGCACCGAATAAAAACGGGGCCTGCACACCAAAACCGTTCCAACTGCCAATGCCCTGCCACAACAGCCCAGCCAACAAACTGGCGGGCAGCGCGGCTAATCCTACTGCGCCGTTGTACCAGCCATAAGCTGTGCCGCGCTGCGTTTGAGGGACTAAATCGGCGACGAAGGATTTGGCGGCGCCGACGGTCAGGCCGTAGTAGATGCCGTAGATGACGACGAGGACGATAATTTGTACGGCCGTTTGCGCCATCCCCAGCCCCAAATAAATAATCGCATACAGCAGCCAGCCCCCCACCAACAACCGCCGCCGCCCGATTTTGTCCGACAGCGACCCCGCCGGGCCGGAAACCAGCGCATACACCACATTAAACGCCAACAGCATCCCCATCACGCCCAAAATCGTCACCCCCCGCTCCTGCGCTCGCAAAACCAGAAAAGCGTCGGAGGAGTTGCCCAATGTGAACAAGACCACCACCGCCAAAAAGCGTTTGAATGTTGGCGGCAGGGCGGAAAAGGTGACGGCCGTTCGAATTTCATCCTGTTTCGCCTTTGTTTCATGAATGCCGACCGCCAATACGATGACGGCCAGCGCGGCGGGAATGAGGCTCAACCAGACCAACGTATGAAACGTCGTGCGGGCCAGCGTCAGTTCCAACCCTTGCAGCCGCCAGATGACGATGAGAGCGATGAACAGCCCCAACGCCGCCCCGGCCGTGTCGCCGGCGCGGTGCAGGCCAAACGCCAGCCCCCGCTTCTCCGGCGTGATGCTGTCGGCCACCAGCGCGTCGCGCGGCGCAGTGCGAATCCCTTTGCCCATGCGCTCGAAAAAGCGCACGCTCAGCACCATCTGCCAGCTATTCGCCAGAACCAGAAACGGCTTGACGACTGTGGACAGGGCATAGCCGGAAACGGTCAGCCATTTGCGCTGGCCCAACCAGTCCGAAAGCCGCCCCGACCACACCTTGAGCAGACTGGCCGTCGTCTCGGCTACCCCTTCGACAAGGCCGATGGTAACGGTGCGCACGCCCAGCACGTTAGCCAAAAACAAGGGGATGAGATGAACGATCATGTCGGTAGACACGTCGGTGAGGAAGGAGGCCAGGGTGAGCACCCAGATGTTGCGCGGCAGGCGGCGAATCGTTTGCCAGTTAAATTTTGTCGGCGCTTTTTTCGTTATTTGAGCCATGACAGCGTTCCTTTTAACATTTAATATGGTAGGAGCGGGATGACCGGGCCACGATCTTGGCCAAGCATACGGCGATCCATCCCGGTCAAATCGCCCCGCATGGTGAACGCGGGGCGAGTTGGCGCGGAGACAAGGCCGTATTTTTACCCAACGTCTGGCCGCGCCATCCCGCCCCTACGAAATGGAACATGCTTTTGCGCTTAAATCCCCAAATTCTTTTCAATGAGTAAAGCCATGACCAGACTGTTCAATAACAGCGGCTCGTCGGCTTGGGCAAAGTCGCCCTCTTGGGTGAGAGTGAAGGCGCGGCTGAACATGGCGGGCTGCTTTTTGGTTGCCAGCACAGGTTGGCCGTGCCAGTGGATATGATAGGCAGGGTTGAGTAACGGCCGTATCAACACCAACTCCGAAAAAATCGTGCCAATCAGCTTCATCAAGGGCATCTCTTCCAAAATCTGACCCACTTCCTGGCCGTCGGCATCCAAAATAAGGTAACGGGCATCCCAAATAGGGCGCATTTGGGCCGTATTCCAGCCATATTTGCGATAAGTTTGCACCGTTTCGTACAATGCCCGCCAGCGCGAGCGCATCCCCTGTCGGCTGAGATGGCCGACGACCGTCCCATTGGCCTCGGCAATGGTGTAGGTGGCGGAGTAATCGAGAATGCGGTCGGCTTTGATTTGATATAGTTGGGGCGCGTCGCCTGTTTCTGCAAATATGTCTACCACCTCTTTC
This sequence comes from Anaerolineae bacterium, assembly GCA_024762395.1. GTDB lineage: Bacteria > Chloroflexota > Anaerolineae > Promineifilales > Promineifilaceae > JACKCC01. Next base: position 8,464 of record JANTHP010000102.1, read on the forward strand.
AGCGCGAACGCCCGTTGGCGCACATAAAAAAGCGGCTGGGCTTCTGCATCCCAAATATGAATTTTGCGGCCAAACGAGAACCGTTCAAATGCTAACGTCAACGGATAATGGAGCGCCATGATTTTTCTCCGTGAACATGTTATTTTTCGTCCCATCCATGCTTGTCTGATTCGCGCGAATGAAACACCTGTTACATTACAGAGAACGATAACATAAAATCCGCAAAAATGCAACACTTGTTACATTTTTGCGGATTTTGTCGCGGGCAGCGCCCTCTTTCTATTTGAGCGGCAAGGAATGGCTCGCGTTATTAGAGGCGACAGTCACTTAAAACACAATAGCGTGATAATCACGACGTGAAACGTAAAACGTGAAACGTGACCAGAGGAGCATCACGTTTCATTCTTTACGTTTCACGCAAAATCACGGGAAAGTCTGAATAACCATTCATTTTAGCGTGTGCAAGGTGGGCGTCATATCCAATTGGGCGATCATCTCGCTGAGTTCGGCGTGGGTAAGGGGACGTTTTTTGTCGGCAACGGCCGTTAACGCCGCTTCCATCATATTGGTGCCAAAGGAACGGCCGTCCAGCACCGGCGTCGTCGTCAACACATGCGTCACCCCCCGCTCGCGGAACATCGCCATATCATTCGGCGTCGTTGTGTTCGTCACAATAATCTTACCCGTCAAATCATCCGGCATATGCCGCTTGACGTAATGGCAGTCCCCGGCAATCACCGTCGCCCAGTCGTACCATTTGCCAAATTTGGGAATGATTTCATCCTGCTTGTCGCCCGTGGGGTACAGAACGCTGATAGGCAGCTTGGTCGCCGGAGCGGCCAGCAGCCCGGCCACGATTTTGAATGATTTGAAACTACGCAGCGCAATGGGCAGCCCCAAAGCGAACATCAAATCCCCATACGCAATGTCGTAGCCCTGGTTGACAAACGACATCGTCATGCCAAAGCGGTCAATGGCGGCCGTAAGCAGCACCCGTTTTGGCGACGGTTCCGCGCCCAGCGCCGCCGCCAACGCCGGCGCCGCCTGCTTTTCCAATGTGTTTTTCAATCCGCTGCCATCCACGATTGGCGTTTGCTTCACGCCCTGCACCAGCTTGTGCGCCGCCGTAATGCGGTACTGGCGTTCATTCATGTTCACCCACAAATCAATGCCGCCGACGCTCAAAACATCTACCTGACCGTCTAACTCAGTGAACAAAGCGGTCGCCTTCGCCACATCGCCGTCCACGCCGCGCCGTTCCAGGCTGACTCGCTGGCCCAAAAGGTCAATTTCCACCTTTTTGTCCCGCTTGGAACTGCCGAGACTGACGCTGACTGCTGTTTTCATGATGACTCCTGGCTGTAGGGCAATTTTGCAAAATTGCCCTACGCAATAATGCCCAACTCGCGCCCGCCTTCGGTGATGACATCGGCACAATAATCCAGGTCGGCGATGGTGTGCGAGGCCAAAACGCAGGCCCGCAGCCGTTCCTGTCCTTCCGGCACCACCGGCGAGACGACGGCTTGCACAAAAATGCCCCGATCCTGGCAGTATTTGGCTAAACTGGCGGCGGCAGGCGTACTTTTGCAAATCACTGGCACGATGGCGGTTTCAGTTTGCAATAAATCAAAGCCAGCGGCGCGCAGACGGTCGGCAAAGTGAGTGTAGTTCCTTTGCAGCCTGTGGATGCGTTCTGGCTCCGCCTCGATGACGTCAAAAGCGGCTTTGGCAGCGGCAGCCGATGGTGGCGGCACGGCCGCCGAGAAGATAAAGCCGCGCGCTTCGTGCTTGAGGAAGGTGATCAATTCCTGGCTGCCGGCCACATAGCCGCCCGCCGCCGGAATGGTTTTGCTGAGGGTTCCCATTTTGATGTCCACCGTGTCGGCGGGGAGGCCAAAATGTTCTTCGATGCCATGCCCCGTTTCGCCTAACACGCCGAGCGAATGCGCTTCGTCTACCATCAAATAGGCGCCGTATTGGCGGCAAAGGCGGCTGACTTCGGGCAGATTGATGATGTCGCCGTCCATGCTGAATACGCCATCCACGACAACCAGTTTACGGCCGTTCGGATTCGCCTCTTTTAACCGTTTTTCCAGATGGGCCATATCATTGTGGCGGAAGCGAACAAAATTCGCCATCGCCAGGAGACAGCCGTCTACGATGCTGGCATGGTTGAGTTTGTCGCAAATGACAGTGTCCCCTTTGCGCAGCAGCGCGGAGATGGTGGCGACGTTGGTGACGTAACCGCTGGAGTAGGTGATGGCGGCTTCGGTTTGTTTGAAATCGGCGATGCGGGCTTCCAATTCGTCATGAATGGTTAGCGATCCGGCCAACAGGCGCACGCCGTAGGTGCCGGTTCCGAACTGGTCTATGGCGGCTTTAGCGGCGGCGTTGATTTGCGGGTGGCCGATGAGTCCTAAATAGGAATAGCCGCCTAGCATGACCATGTCGCCATGTCCGGAAACGTGGACACGGCCGTTTGGCAGCATTTCTTCTGTCGTTTCTAAATAAAAATAAAGGCCTTGCGCCTTGTAATAATCAACATCATGGCGCATTTCAGGGATAAATGGCACATGGTTCCGATTCGTTTCACGAGTTAAATGTTTTTCTTTAATCGGATCGCTAACAATGGGCATCTTCTTCTCTCCTCTCTTGTCAACCAGGTAGGTTTTCGTCTTGCAGGTAGACGGCCTGGGTAAAATTTTCTAACGCTTGTTGGCAGGCCTGGAGTTGGGAAACGGCCGTTTCTGCCATCTCATGCCCCATAAAATCACGTGATTGAATTTTGGGCAGCCATTTTTGCAGTCGGTCAAAATTGGCCTCGCTTTCCTCCAGTTCGCCATACGTAAACTTCTCTTCTTTTGTTTCTCGTTCCAGCTCCGCCAAAAAATCGCGGCAGTGCTCTAAAAACTCAGCGTACTCCTCTCCCCGTTCCGACCTAAACTGCCGCATAATATCCGCTTCGACATCATCAGTCAATGAATTGACAACAAAAATCTGCCCGCTGCCACCCTGCCCCTTGACATACTCCAGCAGTTCCTGAGCCTGCGCAGCGCGTCCCTCAGAATACGGCAGAATCCAAACCCCATTTTGCAGACTCACCGCCCCGGCCGCCCGCATCCGCCGCCACACCATGACCCTAGGGCTGGAAGGAGATGCTGGCAACTGTGAATTAAATAACAGCCATTGTTGATTGTCCACAATTCACTCCTGAATGAAACACTTGTTACATCCAGTGAGTAGAGTAGCACAAATCCACATTAAACGCAACGCATACACACCATCTTACCCCCGCCAATTTTGTTGCTCAATTGACAGGAAATTTTGCCGCTCTTCATCATTCATCAAGCCCACATTCACCTCTACCAACTGACCGCCGGCCGACTGCGCCGCTACCGCCAGACTGTTCACCATGTGATCGCGAATGCTGTCTGGGATATTGGGGAACGGCAGCGCCAGAGTTAACGTCGCCTTGTGGTCATCCGCCACCACAGGATCGCGCAAGATGCCTAAGTGGAGCAGTGTTGCCGCGATAGATGGATGTTCAACGCTTTCCAGCGCGTTGATGATGTTTTGTTTACTGTTATCAGACATGTTTTCTCCCAAAAATGTGATTTAGAAATGAGAATTTAATAACGTACAAGAGATTGGAGATTGGAGATTAGAGATTGGTCTAGTCTCCAATCTCCAATCTCTAATTACCACTAATGTTCATGGTCGTGTCCATGCCCATGCGCCACACTTTCCGCACAGGGGGCCGCTTCACTCAATTCGCCGCCGAGATACGTTTCCAGTGTCGCCCGCACCGTACCAGACGCGCCGGTTGCCGCCTGGACGCCCAATTGTTCAAAAAATTGAATCGCCCGACCGCCCATGCCGCCGCTGAGCATGACGTTAGCCTGCTGGGCATGAATAAACTGCGGAATTTGACCGACCTGATGCCCAGTGTAAAAGGGATTGTCGATCACGTTGATTTCCTGGACTTCATTGCCCTCCATATCCACTAAAGCGAAATAGGGGCAGCGGCCGAAATGCTGCGCGACCATACTGTCCAGGCCATTGTTTGTTTGTAATGAAATTGCGATACGCATATGTTAAATCTCCTTGTAAATGTAGAACGATTTGGTAAATCGTTCGCCCAATGTAACTATTCAGATGTCTCTCGACTGTCATATCCCGCCTACGCGAGGACAGGCCCGCGAAGGCGGGTATCCATGTGTGTGGATTCCTGCCTTCGCAGGAATGACCTGTATAGTTACAAAAAATCTATGCCCCTTTTTTGATTATGTTTTTCGATTCATTCAGCGCCCGCCAGACCCGTTCCGGGTACAACGGCAGCTCCCGAATCCAGACGCCGGTGGCATCGTGGATGGCGTCTACCAACGCCGGAGCCACGCCGTCCAACGAAATTTCGGCGACGGATTTGGCGCCAAAGGGGCCGCTCGGTTCGTCGGTTTGGATGAAAATGACATCCAGGGCCGGCGTTTCATTGGCTTTGTACAGGTGGTAGGGGCCAAAACGGGCGTTCACTTGACGGCCGTCTTCATCATAAATCATCTCCTCGCTGTGGGCAAAACCCAGCCCCTGCAGCAAACCGCCCTCGACCTGCCCGGCGGCCGTGATGGGGTTAATCACCCGGCCGCAGTCCACCGCCATCAGCAGCCGCTCCACCGTCACCTGCCCCGTTTCCGTGTCCACCGTAATCTCGGCAAACTCGGCGGCGACCGGCGGCGGGCTGAGATAGCTCATGTGGGAAGCGGTTGCCATGATTTGATGCTGATTAGTTTGGTGTAGACTGCTCAACGCCACTTCAGCCAGGGTGACGGAACGGCCGTCGCCTGCCACAACCTTTCTATCCCGTAAAACCAGCGACTCCGGCTCGGCCACATCCAGCAGCAACGCCGCATGGTCTTGAATTTGCCGCTTCACCTTCTCCGCCGCCTTCTTCACCGCGCCGCCGCTGATGTACGTCGTACTGCTGGCATACGCCCCCTTGTCAAACGGCGTAAAATCCGTATCCGACGAATAGACAATCAAATCATCCACCGGAATGCCCAACACTTCCGCCGCCATTTGAGCCAAAATCGTATCCGATCCCGTGCCTAAATCCGTCGCCCCCATCAGCAAATTAAACGAGCCGTCGTCATTCATCTTGAGCGTCGCCGAAGCCATATCCAGCCCGGCGATACCGCTGCCGTGCATCATCACCGCCATGCCGATTCCCTTGCGAATGGGGCCAGTTTGCGTTTGGTAAGCCTTGCGCTTGGCGTAGTAATCCGTCGCCTCCAGGCCAACCTGGACGCATTCCGCCAGCGCGCTGGTTTGCAGCGCCTGCTCAAACCCTTCGCGCCCTTCGCCCAGGACTTTAGCCAGATGCATCGGCTCGCCCACTTTGAGCCAATTGGCCCGCTTGAATTCAACCGCGTCCAGCCCCAGCTTTTCGGCGATTTCGGCCATCAAAACCTCAACCCCGAACTGGCATTGCATCGCCCCATAGCCGCGATAGGCCCCTGGAGGCGATTGGTTGGTGTAGACCACATCGCACACAAAACGGGAATTGGGCGCGTTGTACAGCGTCAAGCCCTTAAAGCCGCCCACCATCTGCACCGTGAGGCCGTGCGAGCCGTAAGCGCCGGTGTCGCCGATGAGGTACAGGTCGGCGGCGACCACCTGGCCATCGGTGACGCCAATTTTGTAGCGCATGATGTTGGGATGGCGGCTGCGCGTGCTGGTGAATTCCTGCGTGCGCGTCAGCTCCATCTGCACCGGACGGCCGGTTGCCAACGTGAGATGGGCGCATAAATCTTCCAGAATCATCTCCTGCTTGTTGCCGAAGCCGCCGCCAAT
>JANTHP010000103.1 GCA_024762395.1 Anaerolineae bacterium
GCGCTGGCCGAAACAGAAGCCCTTTACCAGATTAGCGCCGAATTAAATGTGGCCCGCACCTATAAAGAAGTTCTGGATTCGCTTTATACACACACCATCTTGGGGCAAAACGTGCAAAATGTAAGTGTCAACTACTTTGATACGCCCTGGACAGATAAGCAGTCGCCAGAATGGATCGAGGTGTTAGCCCGTATCACTGATTTGCCAACCGGCGCAACCAGTTCACGTTACCTACTGGCACATTTCCCCTCGGCAGAAAAAATCTTACACAGTGATGAACCAGTTGCCATTGAAGATATTTCGAGCGATCCGCGTGTGGATGATAATGCCCGCGCCCTGTATATGCAGCAATTCGGCGCAAAAAGCACCATATTTGTTCCTTTACTGGTTGGCGAACAGCAGATTGGATATATCAATGCAATTTATCAGCAGCCAATGCTTTTCTCTAAATCGGTACAACGTCAATTAATGGTGTTATCCCGGCAAGCGGCTGTGGCGGTACAAGGTATGCGTTTGTTAGAAAACACCAGACAAAGGGCGGAGCGCGAACAACGTTTACGTGAAATTGCGGAAAAAGTACGCAGTTCAGCTGATGTAGAGACGATTATGAGAACGGCCGTTCAAGAAGCCGGACGTATTTTAGGCCGTCGCACATTCATTTACCTGGAAGAGCAGCCGTCAGCGCAGGAGTAACATGATGACTCATCGTTTGCTTAAACGCCAACTAAAAAAACAGAAGCTCAAGGAGTCTGCGCCGCCCACTTTAGAGCAGTGGCAGGAATTTATCGGCCAGGTGGAGATGGCTTATACCACAGCCGACCGAGATCGCCAGATCATGGAACAATCCATGGCCATCTCATCGCGTGAAATGAAGGAATTGTACGAACAAAACCGGCAAAGAGCGGACATACAGAGCGAACTGCAAACATCGGCTTTGCAGGCGTCGGCCAACGGCATTGTCATTACAGATACGGAAGGCTCGATTATTTGGGCTAATGAGGCTGTTTCGGCATTAACCGGGTATGACTTGGACGAGTTGATAGGCCGTAATCCCAGCATTTTGAAATCGGGTGTACAAGAAGATACATATTATCAAAATATGTGGCAAACCATTGCTGCCGGCACTGTTTGGCACGGTGAAGTGATTAACCGGCGTAAGGATGGCAGCCTCTATACCGAAGAGATGACAATTACGCCTGTCAAAACGGCCGCAGGAGAAATCACCCATTACATTGCCGTTAAACAGGATATCAGCGAACGCAAGCAGAAAGAAGCCAAAATTGAGAAAAACCAGCAAAGCCAGACGGTTTTGAACGATCTTTTACGGCTATCGCTGCAAGAGGCCCCATTAGAAACGCTGTTACAGCAGGCGCTGGACATCATTATTTCACCTTCCTGGTTATCGGTTCAGGCAAAGGGTAGTATTTTCCTGGTTGATCCGGATGCCCCGGCATTGGTCATGGCTGCGCAGCGCGACCTGGCACGGCCGTTGTTGACAAAGTGTGCGCGCGTTCCTTTTGGCCACTGCTTATGCGGACAAGCCGCCGCCGCCGGGGAAACATTGTTTTTTGACTGCGTTGACCATCGCCACGAGATTACGTATGAAGGCATGCACGCGCACGGGCATTTCAATGTTCCGATTTTGCTAGATGATGAAGTGGTTGGCGTCATTAACCTGTATGTGGAAGATGGACATCAGCGCGACGAGCAGGAAGTTGCCTTTTTGGAAGCAGTTGCCAATACGTTAGCCAGCTTAATCAAACGTAAACGAGCCGAAGATTCTTTGGAGGAGCAGTACACATTTTTGAAGCAGGTGGTTGATTTAAGCCCGGCGCTTATTTTTGCCAAGGATAGAGACGGCCGTTTTATCCTGGCCAATCAGGACATGGCTGATGTATATGGGGTTAGTATCGAAGACCTTATCGGCAAAACCGACGCCGATTTTGTCGATGACCCGGAGAAAGCGCAACAATTCTTGCAGGAAGACCGGGAAATCATGGACTCCTTGCAAGAAAAACAGACGCCCATGGATATTACTGTAGATGTAGGCGGGCATACGCACCATTTTCTAACAACCAAACGGCCCATTATTGGGCCGGATGGAAAATCCCGCCAGATACTGGGTGTCGTTACCGATGTGACCCGGCTTTCTCAGGTTGAAAAGGCGCTGCGTCAGAGCGAAGAACAAACCCGCCGGATTATTGATACTGCATTGGATGCCGTTATTTCTATTAACGAAAAGGGTATCATCGTTGGTTGGAATCTTCGAGCGGAAAGCATGTTTGGCTGGTTGCGGGCAGAAGCGATTAACAAATCATTGTATGAAACCATCATTCCTGCTCGATACAGCGATGCCTACAGCAATGGTATGCAGCATTATTTGGCAACCGGCGAGCATAAAGTATTAAATAAGCGTATTGAGATTACGGCCGTTCACCGCGACGGCCATGAATTCCCCATCGAACTAAGCATCTCCCCATCCGAAACCGATGACGGCTACATATTCAACGCCTTTTTGCGCGACATCACCGAGCGCGTTCAACTGGGACGCCAGATTCAGGAATCTTTGGAACTGCGCAGCCGCCAGCTTGAAATTAGCCGCGCTTTGGCTGCGGCGCGGACTGAACCCGAAGTGATTCAAGCCGTCCTTCAACAAGCGGCTTACTTCCCACAAGCCGCCATGTCTATTTTCACGTCACAAGAAGATAGCGGCAATGAAATGGCTGTATTACGGGCGTATAATCCATTTGAAAGCGGACTGCAGCCAATACCGGCGGGACTGTCAATCCCGGCATCGCAAATGCCGCTTCTCTTTGCCCCAGATACCGATTTTGCGACAGATGACATCCATAACGATGAGCGAGCGACGCCCATGATGCTGCGCATTGCTGGTAACGCTGGGTTTGTTAGTTGGGCAACGTTCCCCATTACCGCTGGCGGTGAGTGGTTTGGCACATTAATGGCTGCCAGCGCCGAAGAAGCATTTTTCGATGAGTACAAACGCGCGCTTTACAATTCGTTGGCGGAACAAAGCGCCGTTGCTTTGCGTGCGGCTCGCTTGTTTGATGAAACGGAAAAATCGCTCGAACAGCGCAGTCATCAAATTCGCTTATCAACTCAGGTTGCCCAGGCCATCGCTACAGCGTCCGATCTTTCCCATCTTTACAAGCAAGTAGTGACTTTAATTAAGGAAACGTTTGGTTATTATCATACACAATTGCTGCGTTATGATCCCGCTTTGGATGTGATGGCGCTTGTGGTTGGCTATGGCGAAGTTGGCGAACAAATGTTAGCAATGAACCATTCTTTGCCTATGGGGGTGGGTCTCATCGGCACGGCTGCTTCTCTCGGACGCGCTGTTCTGCGCGCCAATACGGCCAACGATCCTCATTGGCAGCCCAATGCTCTGCTGCCAGACACTAAAGGTGAAATCGCCGTCCCCATCAAACTGGGCGACGAGATATTGGGGGTGCTGGATGTGCAAAGCGACACGCCCGACGCGCTAACAGAGGACGATCAGCTCTTGTTGGAAGGGTTGTGCGGGCAGATCGCCATTGCGATTGAGAGTACCCGATTACAGCAGGAGATGGAGGAGCGTTTGCGCGAACTAACGACTCTCCAGCGTTACATGAGCCGTGAAGGGTGGCAAAAGTATCGGGCAGATAAAATGCATACAACCGGCTTTTGGTTTGATCAAACGGGCGTCCGACCACTAGAATCGAATGAATTCCGGCAGTTGACGCCTATATTGACCGAGTCAGGTAATGGTAATGGACATACGGCCGTGCAGGATGATGGGAAAAACACAACGCCTGACCGCGAGATAAAGGATATTCCTTTGGTTGTGCGCGGCGAGGCGATTGGGGCATTTGGGGTTGAAGATGATTCGGAACGGCCGTTTACCCCCGAAGAAACCGAATTCCTCAACGCCATAGCCGAACAGGTGTCCGAAGCCCTGGAAGCAGCCCGTTTATTCGAGCAAACACAAGACGCCCTCACCGGACAGGAACAACTTGCATCCGAGCTGAGCACAGTGGCCGAAGTGAGTACCGCCGCTTCTACTATCCTGGAAGTAAACCAACTGCTGCAAACAGTCGTTGAACTGGTAAAAGCGCGCTTTGACCTATACCATGCCCATATCTATTTAGTAGATGAGGCTAGAAACACCCTTGTTTTACGGGCCGGCGCTGGCGATGTGGGGCAAATTATGGTTTTGGAAGGACGCGAAATTGCCTACAACGCCGAATCGCTCGTTGCCAGAGCAGCGCGTACCCAAGAAGGGTTCATCGAAAACGATGTGCGAAAAATCATAGATTTTTTGCCGCATCCCTTACTGCCTGAGACCCGTTCCGAGATGGCAATCCCCTTAATTGTTGGCGGCCAGTTGATTGGCGTGTTGGATTTGCAGTCAGACAAAACCGACTTCTTTACCGAAGAAGCCATGCAGGTACAGCGAACACTCGCTTCCCAAATCGCTGTCGCCGTACAAAATGCCTCCATGTATGCCGATCAGGTCGAGACAGCCAGCAAACTGCGCCAGGTTGATAAATTAAAGTCTGAATTCCTGGCCAGCATGAGCCATGAACTACGCACACCGCTCAACTCCATTATTGGTTTTGCCGACGTGTTGTTGGAAGGATTAGACGGCGACCTAAATGAACGCATGGAGCAAGATGTGCGTCTCATTCGAGACAGCGGCGCCCATTTACGCGATCTCATTGGCGATATTTTGGATATGTCCAAAATTGAAGCCGGACGTATGGAGCTGCGTTACGAAGAGATTGACATGCACCAATTGGCGCATGATATTTTGGCAACTGCCCGCTCTCTGGCTAAAGAAAAGAACCTGGAATTGAATTTGAATCTGGATGAAAATGTGACGACGATCACCGCCGACCGGACACGGATGCGCCAGGTTTTGTGGAATATCATGGGGAACGCCATCAAATTTACAGAAAAGGGCAGTGTGACCCTTTCCATGAAAGCAGAACGCGATATGCTGCGGATTTCTATCCGCGATACGGGCATTGGTATCAAGCCGGAAGATATGGCGGCTGTGTTCGAGCAGTTCCGCCAGATAGACGGCAGCTTGAATCGCAGCGTTGGCGGAACGGGTTTAGGTATGCCCATTACGAAGAAGTTAATTGAGCTTCACGGTGGCGAAATTGGGGTGGATAGTGTAATGGGGCAAGGCAGTACATTTTGGTTCACTGTACCCATCCAACGATTGCAGCCCCGGCGCGAAAAGCTGGATACTGGCACGCTGCCGCCGCTTGGATAGGTTTGTTTAGAAGTAACTATACAGCGTTGCCGAGAAGGTTTGTCAAATTTTTTAATATGACCAGGCGTTTACCAGGCCAAATTTGACAAATCTAAGGGCACACCTGAATAGTTACGTTTAGAATAAAGAACAAGTGTGGTAAAGTTAGCGAATAACCTGTACTTGTTAGCACAAATTAAAGGTAGACATTATGACAGAAGAACGAAAGCGCGTTCTGTGTGTTGAAGATAATTCAGTTAATATGCTTTTGGTTTCCCGTATTGTGGAGGCCGAGGGGCATGAACTTATTAAAGCGGAAGATGGCCCAAGGGCGTTGGACATTTTGTCGGAGACTGTACCGGATATTATTTTGTTAGATATTAACTTGCCGGGTATTGACGGTTTAGAGTTGGCGCGCCGCTTCAAGGCGGATGAACGTTTGGCCCCGGTTCCTCTGGTGGCGACAACCGCACAGGTGTTGGTTGGCGACCGGGAACGTTGTTTGGAGGCCGGATGTGATGATTATCTACCCAAACCGTTGGATATTCGGAAATTGCGTCAAATTATACGCGATTATTTGAGTGATGCGGATAAGGAATGAGCTGCGGCTCTGTGAGGCTGCGGGGTTGTAACTTCGCAGCCCCGCCGCTTTGTTTATTGGATTGCCTGCCCCACTAATACGGCTGCTTCCCCTTTTGTTTGTGTCAAAAAAATAATTCGATGTTGACTGCCTCGCAGGCGTAGTTGACGTTGTAAAGTGTCCGGCTCCAGCGGGGAGCCGCGCTTTTTGATTGTGACCTGACCGATGTCGTGTTGGCGCAGGTAATGGCGCAGCCGCTTTAGTTGGAAGGGGAAGGCGGCTTCGATGCTGAAGCTGCGGGCGAAGGGGGTGGGTTGATGGGTAACGGCCGTTAAATAGGCGATTTCATCATCAATTTTGGCGGCGTTTAACAGGTGGGCCAATTCTTCAACGAGATGGGCGCGAATGACGGCTTTGTCGGGTTCGTACAGGTACGCCTGAGGCGCTGTGATGGGGATGGGGGGACAGGCGGGGTCGTCGGTCAGGGTGTGGCTGCCGGGCAGGAGGGTGGCGCGGCGGCTGGCGCTGCGGCGCAGGTCGTCGTACCAGAGAACGCCTTCTTTGAGTTCGCCGTTGAGGGAGATGAATTCGATTTCGGCATCGGCTTCGCGTAGGAGTTCGTTGTAGTTGACGCCAGGGCTTATCTTGACGGCCGTTCCTGCCGTTCCTGTTCCTGCCGCTGCCGTTCCTCCCATTTTCCCCCGCCACCTGTCAATTAGACTGAGCGGGGGCCGGTATTGATGGACAGAGAAGATGCGACGGCCGTTCTCATCCCGCCGCGCCGGGTCAAAAAAGCAGGCCTGAACGGGCAGGGGGGAAAGTTCCAATAAATCGGCTTGCAGGGGGTGGAAATTGGCAGAACGGCCGTAAACCCGCACATTCTCCTGCGCCATCGCCAACCGCACGGGGTCCCACTCCACGCCAATGACATGGGCATGGGCGGCCAACGCAATGGCATCGCCGCCAATGCCGCAGCCCAAATCGGCAACTTGTGTGAAGCCGGCCTGGGCAAAGCGGCGGGCGCGGTAAGCGGCGATGATTTCCGATGAGGCTTGTTCCAGCGCGGCACGGATGAAGAACATCTCATTGGCGCGGCTGAATTTGACTGTAGCGCGTTGACGCAGCAGGGTGGTTTCCAACACAGCTTGAGCCTGTTTAGGGGGGAGATGTTTACGGAGGCGGCTGGCGATTTGCAGGTGGTTTTGCGGCGTGATGGGGGTGACGGCCGTTTCCTTTAACCATCGTTCGCCATCGGGAGAGAGGAGGAAGTGAAGGTTGTCGAGAGTCATGAAACGTTAGGGTAAATCAGGCTCCAGAAATAAGTTGGCTGCGTCGTTTTCATGCTCTGTTCCCGCTTCGACATTGGCTTGACCGGCTTCATGGCGGCCACAGTAAGCTTGGTAGGCGCAGTGGCGGCAAGCATCTAAATCTTCTGTTAACGGCCATTCGTCTTGCACTAATTGGGCGTCAATTTGAGCGACGATTTCTTGAATATCGCCCCAATTTTGTTCATGCCATGTCTGGCTGTAATGGATGGTGCGCGGTACGTCGGGTTCATTGACGTACCAGTAGGTGATGCTGATGTGGTTGGGATCAAGCCTCGTTCCCAATGCTTGCCCGCTTTCGGCCAGCATGGCCAGGTAGAGGCGGGTTTGCCAATCGCGGCGCAAATTGGCCTCGGATTGGGGGCGGCCGGTTTTCCAGTCGAAAATATGGGCGCTGTTTTGGTGGAGGATGATGAGGTCGAAACGGCCGTTTACCACATGCTTGCCCACCGGAACCGTCAAACTGCGTTCAGGATACGCCTCCCCATCCGGCAGTTTAGGGCCGCTGCTTTGATACAGCGACCACCACCGCTTCACCTTTGTGTCCTGAATTGCCTCCGCGATGATGGGCAGCCCTAGAAAATGGCGCTCCATCAGTTGGTGAAACACGTCACCCTGCTGCCGGGCCGTTTCTGTGCGGGCATCCAGCGGCGCGGCCGGCCAGGGCAGGCGGCGTAAAAAACGCAGCTCAAACCGGCGCGGGCAAGTTAGAAAGGCTGCCAATCGGTAGCGGCTGAGGGTGAGCGTTTCGGTCATGAAGTTAAAGCCGATTTGCCTTTTATCCAATCTTCATACAATTGCCCATCTGGCATAATGGCTCCTTTGAGATTCTTTGCCGCTAGCAGTTGGTCATCGGAATGGGTTTTTGCATCTTTCAAGTTAGCGTAACCGAGATCTGCTTGGGAAAACACAGCGCCGTTGAGATCAGTTTCTCTTAAATCGGCATATCGCAAATCGGCGTCACTCAAATCAGCGTACCTTAGCTTTGCTCTTGTTAATATAGCATCATCCATTGCACTTTTTATGAGAGTCGCGTCATTCAAAATGGCATCATTAAAAAAGGCTCCGCTCAAATGGGTATTTGTTAAGATCGCATGATTCAAATATGCGCCTTCGAAATGTGTATCATTCATGATGGCCCCTATGAAATTTGCACGTTCTAATCTTGCTTCTTTTAATTCTGCCCTGGTTAAATCCGTTTCTCCAGTTAAATCAGTTTCTCTCATGTCAACACCATTAAGTTTGGCATCTACAAGACTAACGGCATTTAGCTTGGAGTATTTATCAAAACTAGCTTTGGTCAAGTCAGCGTTATCCATTTTAGCCCCGAAACAATTGGCACCATTTAATTTTGCTTGCGATAAATTTGCATCTCGTAAATCTGTTGCGATTAATTTGGCGCGGATTAATTTCGCATTATTTAAATTGCCACCAGATAACCTTGCCCCTCCTAACTCAGCATTAGTTAGATCAACATTACCAAAATTAACATTTTCCAGCTCAATTTCTTGTAGTTTTGCATCTCGTAAATTGGCATGTTTTAAGATGTGGATGTTTCGAGTTTCTTTGTTGATCAGTTGCACATCATGTAAAAACTCTAGAACTTGCCTCATTCTCTCGTCATCTAGTTGACGTAAAACATCCAGTGTTCGCGCCTTCGCTATGCTTGATGCGTTATTGTCAATTACATTATCTGACTTGCTTTTGTTACTTAGTTGGCTTTTGAGAATCAACTCTGTCATTTTGTCGAAATATCGTTCTAATTTATTTTGCCGTCGTTCTTCTAAAGCAATATCATTAGCTTTTTCCCACTTTTTTTGAGCGATTCCCTGTTCATTTTTCTTTTGTGTAGAAGTAAACCAATAGCCGCCAAGGGCAAAGAGTACAGGCAACACCAAAAGATCAAGCCAATCCCAAAAAGTTTTTATCTCTTTGATTTTTGAGGGATTCCCGTTTGGAGCATATTCATATATGATCATACCAATGCTTTTCCAGGAATAGATGTATCCTAACGCTGCGACGATAATGATGATAGTGACAATCGAAGTGACTAGCACAGGCAGCCAATAATTTCTCAGCCAATTAATTATATAATGTTCTTGTTCTTGAGTTTCGTCCATATTTCTGTTGTTCTGTCAAAAATCTAGGCACAGTTTAGGGGTGAACAAGTGATCTTTGTAAATTAAGACATAGTAACCGTCTAAAATTTACTTGCTGAGGTTGGTCCGATCTTGAAGATTAGACCAATCTGAAAAACGGGAAGTTATTAAGTTATTTATAGACGCTCACATAGTTCAAAAACAAAAAAGTAATCTTTGAAATCCCCTTTTTTTGAAGCCGAACACGTTTTTCTAGCGATGAGATTGCTATAGATTATTGCCAAATGATCCCGTTGGGCGCGCGCATGAAAAGGACGGGGATGGCCCAGAACACTTTGTCTTCGTTGTCAAAATAGGCGCCGATTCGGGCTTCGGTGACGGCGCTGTCAAGCGGCTCGCCGTCAGCCAGGAATTGGTACAAATCGCGCGAGAAACCAATCGCTGTTTTGTCGGGAATTTTGAGCTGCATGGCGACGACGGCAGGAACGCTGGCCCAGACCAGCCGCGGCGCAATACCCATAATCGCATCGCTGGTTCCGTGAGCGGCCGTTTTACAGGCGTTGAGGATGACCAATTTAACCCCGTTACTTTGCATCAAAACTTGCAGGTCTTTTGCTGAAACCCGGCTGCTCTTACCCTCGTCATTTTCCAAAACCAATGTCCCTACGTCATTTTTGAACTCGCCATGCCCGATAAAATGAAGAATGTGCGGGTCGAAGCGGCGGAATTGCAGTCGCAAATCGCGTTTGGTGGCGTGCTGTAAGACGCGCACCTCAACACGTCCGGCATCCTGGTATTTTTTCAGTGCGGTTTGTATCCATGCTTCTTCTTCCTCACCCTTGAGTTCCGGCTGGTCATTGGGGCTGGCAATGACGACGAGAATGCGCACTTTTTCCGGTGTGGCAATGGGAGTGGGGATTTCCATCGTTTGGATATAGCGCACAAACGGTGTGTCTGTATCTAGTGCCAGGAAATTCTTATCGCCAAAACAGTATTCCCAGGGTAGCTGGCTTAATTCTGGCGCGTCGCGGGAGATGCGCAATCTAATTCGCAGTCCTGTTTTCCCTTCAGCTTTGATTTTGGCGCTGCTAAGGTTGTATAAATCCGACACATCGCGGGGAAAGAGGAAGTTGCGTAGTTTGCGCCCTAGGATTTCGGCGTCGGCCGGTTGAGCAACGCGCTGGCGCAAGTAGGTCAACGCATCGTTGAAGTCATCGTCGTCTGGCAGTGCCATGAAGATGGGTTTTTCGATTTCGCCATACCCTTGTTCGGAACGGGCGTTAATTGGGTAACGGCCGTCGCTCCGTTTTTCGCCAATTTCAATATCAAAGTTAATGTATTGCCTTACGGCCGTTGGCTTTGGCGGGTCTACGGGGTTAGGTGTTAGTTCAGCTTTGGGAACTATTTGTGGCGCGGGGCCGCCAAACGGCCGTAAATCTAACTGCGGCTTAACCTGGTGAATGGCGCTTAACAATTTATCCTGTTCAATATGCCTCTGTGCGTAAAGCGCTATCTCCCGCGCCCAATTTTTAGGCCCGCTAACGCCCAGATTGTCCAGATCAATACCATAATTAAAAGCCAGGTCATTGAATTCTTGGCTGTTAAAGTGCTTTGCCAGCAAGGAAACTAGCGCCAGCAATTGTTCATGAGTCCAAGACATAATTGAGATTCCTTGTGAATTTATTTCGTAACTACTAGGTGACAGTCACTTAATGTAGTGACTGTCACCTCTGGAGCTTAGTAAGCGTCTATAAATTACTTCCCTTTTTTGAGATTGGAGACTGGTGAACTAGAGACTGGTAGTCGCTAATCTCCAGTCTCAGGAAGTAAACCTTAGACAGTTACTTAGCTGCTTTATTTCAACCCAACCGCACATCGCTGCTCGTCATGGGCGGCGGTTCATTTTCTTCAACCCGCTGTTCGACATTGTGTAACATGGGCAAATGAGCTTCCGTTCCTTTGGCACGATCCGTGTCGGTTAGCTGCCTGCCGTGCATGTTGGCCAGCCGCTTGATGAAACGGATTGGATTGTAAGAACGCGCGTGGTCGGCCTCTTTTTTCCTCTTCCAAGCATGCCACAAGTCGCCCATCTTCTCTTCAGCCAACGTCATTTTGGCGTCGCGTCCCAGTCCCAGCGTAGCTCGCTGCGGCCGTTCCGTCGTTTCCCCCCACACCTCCCGCCAATGCAAATCCGTGCAGGCCAGCGTCACCTTGCCGTCTCCCCGCCGAATCAAAAAATCAAACCGTTCCGCATCCGGCACCTCATGACGGCCGACAAAAAAATCGCCGCCGATTGCCGTGTCCAGCCAGAAAAACCAGGTTCGTAGCGCCACATGCCATTCGTCAAAATGGAACAGCTCAAACTTCATCCCCGCTGAACCCAAAATCGTCGGCTTTGTCTCGTCCGTAATTGTCGCCGATTCCTGCCCTTGCCATTGGATAGACAAGGTTTCTCCTTGTTGGCGGATGGTTAATGGCAAAGCGCCCGCTGCAACATAAGCGATTTCGCGCGGCCACCAGCGTGGATCGTACACGGGCAGCATCTCCCCTTGCGGCTGCCACACACCCTGTTCAGTTTGCCGGAATTGGATGGCGTTGTCCGGGAATGAGGCCGGTTTGGATAATGTCACCGGCAGCGAAGCGAAAACGTCCCCGCTCTTCTCATCGTAGGCCTCAATGGTTACGATTGCTTCGTCCGGCACATCTGGCCCGGCATGTGTTACATTGAAGAAGATGACACTGGCGTCTCCGGCGGCCAGACCGGTGCAGCTTTCAAACGCTTTCAGGACATCTTTTGATTTGAGGCACGGCCCCGGCTCATGGCCGCCGCCCCAACTGATGATGAAGGCGTCGCTATCATCGGCGTAGGCCCGGATGAGACCTTTGTCGCCGGTTTTTTGATGGATGCGAGACGGCCGTATCCGCAAAGCCGTCTCAATTGCCGTATCCGTCGTCACCCACAGCTTCAGCGTGCGCGTCCCCCAGGGGCGATACGTCAGCGCCGCCCCCTCCGGTTCCCGATTAAGTGGGAAAGAAACAGCCTCGATAGTCATAAAACCTCCTCCGAATACCGACAATCACGCTTCACGCTTTGCGCCTTAATGCGTCAAAATCTTACTCAAAAACAACTTCGTCCGCTCATGCTGCGGATTGTTGTACAAATCCTCCGGCGTGGCAATCTCAATCACCTGTCCCTCATCCATGAACATCACCCGGTCGGCGGCCGAACGAGCAAACCCCATCTCATGCGTGACGACAACCATCGTCATCCCCTCTTTCGCCAGATCAAGCATCACATCCAGCACTTCCTTAATCATCTCCGGGTCCAGCGCGCTGGTCGGCTCGTCAAACAGCATCACTTTAGGATTCATTGCCAGCGAGCGGGCAATCGCCACCCGCTGCTGCTGCCCGCCCGACAATTGGCGCGGGTACGCATTCGCCTTTTCGGGGATGCCGACGCGGGTCAACTGTTCCATCCCGATGCGGCTGGCTTCCTCTTTGCCCCGCTTACGAACCAGTTTTTGGGCGATGGTTATATTTTCCAGCGCCGTTAAATGGGGGAACAGGTTAAATTGCTGGAACACCATCCCTACTTCCGCCCGCACCTCGTTGATGTTGGTATGTTTGTCTTCCAAATGCACGCCATCAACATAAACCTCGCCTTTGGTTGGCGTTTCCAAATGGTTGAGGCAGCGCAGTACGGTGCTTTTGCCCGACCCGCTTGGCCCGACGATGATAACCACTTCGCCCTTTTCCACGCGCAGATCAACGCCTCTAACCGCTTGCACGGCGCCGAAGTATTTATGTAAATTATTAACGACGATCATTTCATTGGTTATGGAATTATTTAGCATCTTTACGCAACCATCCTTCATACCATCGCAGTAATAAACTTAACGTGAGGGTCATGCTTAAATAGAAAAAGGTCAAAACCAGATAAGATTCGGGGAAACGGAAGGTGCTGCCCGCATGGAGCCGCGACCGCTGCGTTAATTCACGCACGGCTAACACTGAGGCCAGAGAGGAATCTTTGAGCATGGCAATGAAATCGTTGCCCAGCGCCGGAGAGATGTTGCGAATGGCTTGCGGTAGAATGATGTACTGCATCGCCTGCCGGGCGGTCATGCCTAATGAACGGGCCGCTTCCATTTGCCCATGGGGAATGGATTCGATACCGGCGCGGAAAATTTCGGCCAAAAATGCGCCGTAGATGATGGCCAGAGATAAAATCGCCCGCAGTTCGACGGAAATATCCCGGTTATTAACGCCCATGCTTTTGGTGACGGCGGGCACAATGACAAATGAAAGGGTCAGGATAAGCACCAGGGTGGGGACGCCGCGAATGAATTCGACATAGGTGATGGCAATGTTGCGGATGAGTTTGTTGTGGCTGATGCGTCCTAAACCGGCCAACAACCCGAAAATCAAGGCGAGGCCAAACCCGGCCAGGGTGATGTAGAGGGTTGTTTTGATGCCGGGCAAGATGAACTCAAAGGCCTGACTGACGTCGGGGTCTCTGATGATGAGGATGGTCATGACGACGAGAAATGAGATGATCGCCACGAGCCACCAGGGAAATTCGCGCCAGCTAATGGCGGGCGGTTCTTGCGCCAGCGGGTCTTCTAGGGAGGGGGGATGGATAATATCAGGTTCGGCCATAGCTTTTTCTCCTCTGTAAATAAACCGCAGATTACGCCGATTACACAGATTAAATCTGCGCCATCTGCGCAATCTGTGGATTTTCATTCGTGGTGGGCTGTGCCCATGTTGTCTCCTGTGTGGAACGGCCGTCTTCCTAACGGCCGTCATTTATCCCTGATAAGCAACTGTCAAGGTGACGGTCACTTTTGAAGATTAGTAGGTTCCCCTGATAATACCTTGAAAATAGTTGGAAACAAAAAAGCGCCGGTCAATTTGACCGGCGCTTCACATTTACAGCGCTTTCAGGCCCAAAACGGCCGAAAATCCTGTTTAACTATCCAAATCGTCGTAAGTAATTGTGAAGTCAGGCCCGAAG
>JANTHP010000104.1 GCA_024762395.1 Anaerolineae bacterium
GGCGGTGTCTTGTTCGGTCAACTCGCCGGGGTCGGGGACGACGCCTTTGAAGTACCGTTTGGTCATGTTGAGGACGCGGTTGACGAGGTTGCCCCAGTTGCTGACGAGTTCGGTGTTGTTGCGGTCTACGTAGCCCTGCCAGCTCCAATCGGAATCGCGGGTTTCGGGCATAACGGCCGTCAGATAATAGCGTAACGGGTCGGGATCATGTCGCTCCAGTGCCTCGTGCATCCAAACGCCCCAATGCAGGCTGCCGCTGATTTTCTTGCCTTCCATATTCATAAATTCATTGGCGGGCACATCGTAGGGCAAATTGAACCGCTTGCTGGGGTCATCTTCGTATAAGCGTTCAGCGCCCAGCAGTTGGGCCGGCCAAAAAATGGCGTGGAAGGGGATATTATCCTTGCCGATAAAGTAGACGGTACGCGCTTTGGGGTTATACCACCAGTTTTTCCAGGCATCGGGCTGGCCTTGATTTTTTGACCATTCGATGGAGGCGGAAAGGTAGCCGATCACCGCCTCAAACCAGACGTAGATGACTTTGTTGTCCCAGCCTTCGACCGGCACATTGATGCCCCAATCCATGTCGCGGGTGACGGCGCGGCCAATCAGCCCTTCTTCCAAAATGAGGTTTTTGGTGAAGTTGATGACCTGGGGCCGCCAATGTTCTTTGTCCTTTTGAATCCACTCGGCCAGCCCGTCTTCGGCGATGGCCGGCAGGTCGAGGAAGTAATGCTCGGTGTCGCGCAGTTCCAGCGCACTGTCGTCGTTGCGGCTGCGCGGGTTGACGAGTTCGCTGGCGCTCTCGAACAGGGTGTTGCAGTTGTCGCACTGGTCGCCGCGGGCGCGGGTGTAGCCGCAGTTGGGGCAGGTTCCGGTGACGTAGCGGTCGGGCAGGAATTTGCCTGATTTGGGCGAGTACATCTGTTTGGTCGTTTTACGGTAGAGGTATTCGTTATCCAGCAGCGCTTTGAATAAATCCTGGGTCACCTGGTGGTGGTTTTCGGTATCGGTGTGGGTAAAGAGGTCGTAGGTGAGGCCTAATCCCTGAAAAACCTGGAGGAAACGGCCGTGATACGCTTCTACGACTTCCATTGGACTCTTCCCTAACTCTTCCGCTTTAACCGTGACGGGCGTGCCGTGACTGTCCGAGCCGGAAACCATGAGGACATGGTTCCCTTTCAGGCGATGAAAACGGGCATAAATATCGGCCGGCAGGTAGGAACCGGTAACGTTTCCCTGGTGAATATCAGCGCTGGCATACGGCCAGGCGACGCTAACAAGAATGTATTCTTTATCCATTTATTCGTCTTCTTCCTCTAACTCTTCATATTCGTCTTCGTCGTCAATCTCTTCGATCTCGTCTTCGCTGACCTCAGTCAACACCTCCGCTAACAGCTCAAAATCATCTTCGTTAATTTCAAGGAATTCTTCGGGTATCATGGCCTTCGTCTTGAATTGGGGGCAGCTTTCCAATTCGATGGAATCTGCCCGAACGCCATGCGTCAAGATTGCTGCGGAGGCATCCATATCAACGGAGAAAAATTCAGCCTCTTGCATGTCTTGGGTAAAGAAATAATCTTTGGGGCTGGCGGTGAAGGCTGGCTCCGTGATGGTGGCGACGGCGAAAAATGTCTGCGCTTCGATGGCGTAATAAATGATGCGGGCGCCAACTTGTATTTGCGAGGCGTCGGGGAAGGTGGACATGATTATTTTTTCTTGCCAACCGGGGAACATGAGTTCGTCGGCATCGGGGATGCTGATGGCTTTGATGAAGTATTGACCACTGCCGCTTTGTTTGCGCGATGAACGTTTGGCTGCTTTGGCTTCTTGTATCTCGAATTCGGTCCTGATGTTATCCCAAATACGACTTTGTCGCCGTATATTGAGGTCGGCCAGGGTTCCGTCTTCGTAGCGGACGCTCATTATGGGTGGATTGATGGCTAAAACGGTGTATTTTCCTTTGCGATTGGCGTAGACGCGGTTTACTTCAAACATGCTTCCTCTTCTCTTTGTATGGCGGGGAGCAGGGGATTGAGGATTAAAGGAATAAAAAATCCTTAAAACCCCCTTTCCGCGCGTTTTTGTGATGGGGACAAATGCCCATATTTTTTGATTTGTAATTTTGGGGCATAGTACCGTTTTCGGCGCGGCTTGGCAAGAGGAATTTTGGAAGTGGCGAGTGTGAGATGCGTTGGCGGTTATGGTTGGTCGGCGATTTGGAATGTGGCGGCGGCGGTGTTCCAACTTACAAGTATGCGCCCTTTTGTTTCGCAGCCATCGCGAATGATGTCGAGACGGCCGTCTCTATTGCCGTCAAGTATGCCCAGATTGCCGTCGCAGCGTTCGGGGATGGAGAGGTGGGTGAGATTGTCGTCAATGGCGGTAACGGCCGTCAACCGCCCCGTATCATCCAAAATCAAAACGTCGGGACGGCCGTCATTCGTCACATCGGCCGTACTGACAATAGATAATTCGGCAGCAGGATCGTCGCGGTTAGACAGGCGTTCATCCAGCAGCAGGCCCAGATGACCCGCTTCATCGGCTTCTAAGACGATGAGTTGGGCCAGTTCGGGCCGGGTAGGGCCGCCATACAGGAGCAAAATGAGGTTGGAACGGCCGTTACCCGTCACATCCACCCATTCCCACACAGCCGCGCGGGCGGGAGACTGCGCGCGCCACTGGGTTTGTAACTGCGTCAAATACCCTGGGCCGCGCTGATTGAGCGCTGTGATGAGATCTGCCGCGATACCTTTGGCAAGCAGGGTTGCGGGCGCTGCGGCATTGGAGGCAACAGCGGCAGCCGCACTTTCTTGCCCCACACTCGGGTTTGGCACGTCCGGGTGGGGGAAATAAATACGTCCGGCATCGGCTACGGCCGCCTGATTGCAGCTAAACTGTAAGGCCAGGCCTTGCGCTTCGCTTTGCAGGCCAATCGTCGCGCTGCTGCCGTTATGTCCCTCAAACGTCGTCACATCTTCGTATAGAAAAACAATGTCGCTGCTGCCTTCAAACACCTGCACGGCAAACGTCACCCGGTCATCCTCATTGTCGCCAAAACGGGGAACATCATCCCATTCCACCACGAAAATCCGGTTTGGCGCTTCGCCAACGGTTTCAGTTTCCAAATAACCGTAGAAACGCAGATCCAAATCATCCCAATATGGCGCGATCATGTCGCCCATGCCCGAAGCAACCTGGTCAGTCAGGCATTCATTGCTGAAAATCGGGGCGTTATGGCCGAATTGCAAGGCGCCGTTGCTGCTGGCATACATTTGCGTGTAATCGGTTCCGTAAAAAGTAACGGGGAAAGGAAGTTCCAGCAAAGTCGAACCGTCGTCCTGGTAGAGCTGGGTGTCGTGGGTGGCGTCAATGTAGGCAAAACCGGCGCCGCTGGCGCATGTGTAGCCATACGCATCAGGGCCGGGACATTGGGCCAGGACGGGGCCAAAATCGGCCCGGATAGCGCGCCGGACAAGGAAGAAGGTGAGCAGAATGGCTGCTGCAAATAAAATTATGAGCAAAAATGGACGACGGGAGCGCATAAAATCCTCTGAAAGCATCTTTTTGGGAAAACAAAAATGCCGTAATCACCAAGATTACGGCAATTGTCTACGATTTTGGGAAAAGGATCAAAGATTGATCAGGTTAATGGTTTTCTTGATGGCTATCTTGGCGTCGTTGCACGGCCGTTTCCCCCAACCGCGCCGCCAGATACAAACACACAATCATCACCGCCAATGAAATAATTTGCAAAATGTGGTAGCCGCCGCCGCTCAACCAGGCATTATCGCGGAACGCATCCACCAGCAGACGGCCGCCGCTGTAAACGCTGACCGACATCAAAAAAGCTTGTCCGGCCACTGTGCGCTGGTCGCGCAGCCGCCACCAGACAAACAATGCTGCCAGCCCCACCAGAATCTCGTAAACCTGCACCGGGTGGCGGCGCATACTGTATTGCGTAATGGCCCAGGGAACGCGGGTCAGCGTACCAAAGCCCGGCCCTGCCAAAAAATCGGCCAGGCTGACGACGATCAGCCCGAAAATGAGACCGGGAGCCAGGGCGTCGAGGGTGGATGCGGGATGGAGTTGGTGGTAACGGCCGTAAAAAAAGCCCGCCGCCACCCCAATAACCAATCCGCCCCACAAATTATAGCCCGTATTCAACGGCCAGATAATGCCCAGCAAATTATGTTGGAACGCTTGCCAATAAATCGCCGCAAATGTCAAACGCGCCCCAATCAGCCCGCCAACCAAAGCCGTTACGGCCACCCCATAAACCCGTTCCGGATTGAGGCCAAGCTGTTTGGCCGCTTTTTCCACCCAACTCAGGCTAAACCAGGCGCCCAAAATGTACAGCAGCCCGGCCGTTGGTAAAACAAATGGCCCCAGATTGATAACCGGATACATAATTACCCCTCCTCCAACAACCGGTTTAAGCGGTCTTCCAACACAGCCTGATTCAAAATCCCTACAAACACTTCGCGCACCACCCCTTTACGATCAATAAAAATCGTCGTCGGTAAACTGTTAACGCCATACTTTTGGTTGACAGCGCTGTCCTCATCCACCAACAGCGGGTACGTTAAGCCATAGCTAATGCCAAACTCCGTCACCTTTTGTGCCGATTCTCCCTGATTGATACCCAAAATGGCGACCCGATTCTTGAATTTTAGGCTGGTGTTCTGAAATTCCGGCGTTTCCATACGGCAAGGCCCGCACCAACTGGCCCAATAATTTAACACCACAGGTTGCCCCGAATCCCCGTCCCGATCCACAAAATCCGTTAGCGAAACTTCCTCACCCAACGGCGTTGCCAATGTAAAATCAGGCGCTAAATGCCCGACAATAGGCGCTTCTGTCAGAACAACCGCGCGGGAACGAGAAACCTCTTCCCGCGAAAACAAAATCCAGACGATACCCAGCGCTGTCAATGCAGCTAATAAAATCATTCGTTCAAATCGTAATCGCGTCATGTTTGTGATTGTACCAGATTGAAAATACAAGATGCTCACTCAACCAAATTTATGGAAATAGATGTTCCTTCTCTCTGGGGATTTCCCGTTAGATCATACGTCATTGCGCCATCAATGCGGATGGGGACTAATTCGCCGAGGGGGAGTTCTCCGGGAACGATGGTGTAGCCGTCAATTTCGGGGGCGTCGCGGTAGGTACGGCCGATGCTGACCCCATCTCCATAGCCTTCCACCAAAACCGGCAGGGTACGCCCTACCTGTTGTTGGTTTTTTGCCAGCGAGATGGCTTGCTGGAGTTCCATCAGTTCTGCTTGCCGCGCCGCCTTTACTTCCTCCGGTACCTGCCAGGAAACGGTGGCTGAGGGGGTGGACGCTTCGTAAGAGTAGGTGAATGCGCCGACGCGATCAAACTGCAAATCCCGGACGAATTGCTTTAATTCATCAAATTCGGCTTCTGTTTCGCCGGGGTAGCCGACGATGAAGGTGGTGCGGATGGCGATGTCGGGCATGGCGGCGCGTAGTTTCTCGATGGTTTTGTAGACCCATTCGATGTTGGCGGGGCGGCGCATTCGTTTTAGTGTTTCGCGGCTGCCGTGTTGGAGGGGGATGTCTAAATAGTTGAGGATTTGGGGGCGGGCAGCCATTGTCTCGATGAGTTCGTCAGTGACGTAGCCGGGGTAGGCGTACATGAGCCGTATCCAGGGGATGTCTGGCGCGGCCTGGGTGATTTGGCGCAGCAGTTGGCTGAGGCCGTTTTTCAGGCCCAGGTCGTGCCCGTAGTCGCTGGTATCTTGGGAGATGAGGATGAGTTCTTGCAAGCCGGCGTCTTGCAGGCGGACGGCTTCGGCGATGATGGTTTGCGGCGGGCGGCTGACGTGGGCGCCTTTGATTTGAGGGATGGCGCAGAAGGCGCACGGCCGTCTACACCCATCGGCTATTTTGAGGTAAGCGCTGCGGCCTTGTACGGCCGTTCTTATCACCCCTTTTTCATCTGTTCCTACCGTCTTGGCCTCATCCGGCAGGTGGTAGAGCGGCTGGGGATGCTTGCGGCGGCGCAGTTTGCGCACAAATGGCACAATATCCATCCAGCGGCGCGTGCCAATCACACCATCAATGCCCGGAACCCATGCCACCACCTCATCGCCGTACCGCTGGGCCATGCAGCCGGCGGCGATGAGCAGTTGGTTAGGCTGTTTGGCCTCCGCCAGCTCACGCAGCGCGCCAATAGATTCTTGCCGGGCCGCTTCGATGAAGCCGCAGGTGTTGACGATGACGACACTGGCGTCATCCGGGTTGGCTGTGCCATTGAACCCGGCTTGCTGCATGAGTTTGCCCATGCTTTCCGAGTCGACTGTATTTTTGCTGCAGCCCAGGCTGAGCATGAAGAATTGTTTTTGTTGTTTCATGAAAAAGAGAGATGAGGACTGAGGACTGAGGGATGAGGACTGAGCGCTTACTCGTTACTCAGTCCTCGTTACCCATCGCTATTTGGTTGTCCGCCAGATTTCTTCGTGATCTTCGCCCCGTTCGCCCATACGTCCCCAGGGGATGTCGTTGATGGTGACGAAAACGGCGATGGCGTTGCCTACATTTACTTTGGCTTCGTCTTGCGCTTCAAATTCAAGCGGCGGATCGCCCTTTTTGGCGATGCCATTGAATGCTATGTCACCGTCTATAGTTACTTGCATCCAGGTACGTTCGGTGATTTCCAATTTTAGCCGGATGGTGTCCATTGCCGGCAGGATGGGGCGGGTTGGCAGCGGCGCTGGGGGGGCTGTGTTTTCGCTGTTGTTGCGTTCGGTGGAGATGATGACATCGCTGCCGGCGTTAACGGCCGTATCGGCGGCGGTGGTTGGTTCGGCCGGGGCGTTGGTTTGGTCGGTGACGTTCTGGATGACTTCGGTGATGCTTTCGGTAATCGCTTCGCTGCCATCGCTGCCACTGGTGAGCATGGGGATGAAGCGGTTGGCGATTAAGGCCAGGGCGATGATGAGGGCAATGATGATGACCAGGCGTACGATGGATTCTGAACTGCGGCCACGGCCGTCATCCACAGAAAAATTGACAGGGTCAAAGAATGGCTGGTCGGCGCGGGGCGGGATTTGGAGGGTGGTGGTTATTTCTTTTTGATTGTTGTCGGGTTGGGAGACGGCCGTTCCCTGTTCCAAGACCTGTTCATACCGTTCAACCAGCGGTTGGGGCGATAAACCCAGAAAGCGGGCATAATTACGCAAAAAACCACGCACATGCACTGGCGTGGGGAGTGTATCATATTCGCCGCGCTCTAACGCATCCAAAAAGCGGGCATTGATGCGGGTTTGATCTTGAACTTCGGCCAGCGTGAGGCCTTTTGTTTCACGGGCCTCACGCAAAATGTGACCAAACTCATCCATTGTCGGGAAGCCTTTGGCCATAAACCGGAGATGGGTTTATGGCCGGATGGCAATGAACCGTTACTCAGCTTCTGGGGCTGATTCAGTCTCTGCTGGCGTTTCTTCTTCAACTTCAACAGGTTCAGCTTCAGCGGCAGGCGCAACGGCCGTTTCTACCACGTCTTCCGATTCAATCGAAACAGTCAGTTCGGGTTGGAACTCAGCGCTCAAGCGCACAACCACTTTGTGTTCGCCCAATTGGCGCAGCGGCTCAATGCCGACTTTACGGCGGTCAATTTCCGTGCCCAGAGCTTCATTCAAATCATCGGCAATTTGGGCTGTGGTGATGGACCCGTATAATTTACCCGTTTCGCCGGCGCGGGCGGCAAAGGTGAGGGTAGTTTCCTGAATTCGAGCGGCCAGGGCTTCGTATTCCGCACGCAGTTCGGCGCGGCGGGTTTCGGCCCGTTTGCGCCACCCTTCCGCTTGTTTCATCACGCTTGGGTTGGCTTTTACGGCCAATCCTTTTGGGATGAGGTAGTTACGACCAAAGCCAGGCGCTACCTGATGTACTTCGCCAGCATAACCAAGATTATCAACGTCTTTTTTCAACAGCACTTTCATAGCTGTACACACTCCATATTATCAAAAATTTTGCAGCGTATGATGGTATCAGAGGGGGGCGGATTTGACAAACTGGGGAGGAATTTCCGCTTTATGTCTCAAGCTCCGCCGCATTCACATCATCCATAGCCAGCAGGACATCATTAATTTCAGCCACTTCTTCTACAATTTCCTGGCGCAAGCGCTTGGCGCGGCCGCTGTCAATATCTTTGGCATCCACCAGCATTGTTTGGGAGTAGATGGTTCCCAGCTGGGTTAATGAGTTTTCAAGCTGCAATTCGGCTCGTTTGATGGTGCTGTCCAGTGTTTCCAATGTGGTTAATTGCTGTTGAATGCCTTTTAATGTTTTTTGGATTTGGGTTTTAACGGCCGTATCCTTCTCCCGCGCCAATTGTTTTTTTAGTTCTTCCGAGCGGGTTTTGGCCTGTTTGTAATCGCGGACCAAAATACTGCGGTCTTGCCGGTAACGGTCAATGCGCTGCGCCAGATCGTAGATATTTTCCAGCCAGTCATCAATTTGGCTGGCCGTTTGACTAAGCTCATCCTTGAGCAGGGAATCATGTTGGCCGCGTATAGCCTGGTTGATGCGGCTGCGGTAATCCAGCGCTTGAGTCACTTGTTGCTGCAGCCGTTTATCACGTAGACGTTCCGGCTCAAATTCATGCCGCAGCAGCCCGGCTACAACTTTACGGCCAAATTCAGGATCCGTCAGACTGCTGTAAACGAGTGCGCCTTCGGCAGCCAATCCGCCCAATAACCAGCCCCATGAGGGGATGACATTAACCAGGTTGGGGCCAAAGACGGCCAGAAGCAGGGTGAAGGCGATGACGACGGCGCTTTCCCAGCGTAGGACGGACTCTTGCAAGATCGCTTTTTGGACTCTTTTTTCCAGCAGTTCGCGTGAATTATGTGCCATGATGTCAGTAATCAGTTCCCCGCAGCTAATCGTTCTTTTACCTTGTCAATTTGCTGCGCGAGGCTCTTTTTTGTGGGGGGATGGGTAGACATATCAAACGCTGATTGCAAAACGTCTAAACTGCGTTGGTAAAAACCCAGCCGCGCATAGGCCAATCCCAACTGTTTTTGATAGGTTACTTGTCCCGGTTCCTGGGCTGCGGCCCGCTGCCAATGCAGCGCCGCCGATGCCCACATGCCTTTGCCGCTTAATTGGCGGGCGATGTTATGATAGTCGGCGGCTGTGCGCCGCCCTTTGGTTACAGTGGCAATCATTTGTGTTTCGATGCGTTCAAAGTCCGGCCCTGCTTTGAAAATGCCGTAGAAGAGACCGAGAACGGCCGTTGCCACCTCAAACACCTTCAAAAAATCCAGCAGCCCGCCAACGAAAGGGCTGATAAAATTCTGAATAGACTCATCCAACACCGCCAGGCCTAACCTTGAGAAATCTACATCTACAACGGCCGTTAGCAAAAACCCAAATAAAACCAACAACAGCCCAATAATTGACATGAGATGCGCCCACGATTGACGAAAATACACGCCAACCGCCAATCCCCAAAAAATAAGCAGCAAAACGCCATATCCCCCGGCAGCCAGATAATTCTTGCCCACAAGAATAAGCACAATCGCCTCAATGAGAAAAAG
This sequence comes from Anaerolineae bacterium, assembly GCA_024762395.1. Classification (GTDB taxonomy): domain Bacteria; phylum Chloroflexota; class Anaerolineae; order Promineifilales; family Promineifilaceae; genus JACKCC01. The sequence goes on from JANTHP010000104.1 coordinate 9,575, forward strand.
CTGTCCCAAACCGACCAGCAGTACCCAATATACATGCGTGCTGCTAGTTGGTTTTTCATAAGTAAAGCGTTTACGCATCAAATTATGGCCGCATTTGGGGCACTTTGCATCATCCGGCGTGACAGGATGAGCGCAAAACGCACAAATATCCTCATTTCGAGACCATACATCGTCATACGATGATTGCGCGCGAATCTCAGCCTGAGCCGCTTTTTGGGGGACAACCGGCTCTTGCCAACGCACTTCTTGCACCTGACGTTCAGGGTAAAGAATGGCCGACGCCGGCGAAAAAGGGGCAAACTCGCGGCGTATGACTTTTTCCTCCATTGCCACCGGTGGTATCTCTGCCGTTGGCTGCGACGCCGCTTCTGCCTCTGATGCGGCCAATTTTTCCAGTCCGCGCCGCGCCGTTTGATTGCCGGGATTTAGCGTCAATACATTTTCCAGACAAATGCGCCGCTCATCGTTTGATGCAACAACGCCGCTCAACCAAAGCCAGGCCGTCTCATTTCTATCGTTTGCCCGCAGCACATCCATCAGGAACTTGTGCGCTTCCTCTTTTTGGCCGGCTTTGGCGGCAGCAATGCCGGCCCGGAGCAAATTTTTGATGTCATGCTCGCTGTTTGTTGGGGCCATGATTAAAAATGGGGACGCTCCCGGATGGCTGGCGAGATTGACAATATCAAGCCGTCAATCTCGCCAGGTTACAGATTACTCATCCAGTGAAGCCGCTTCTTCCGCTTGATCCTCATCTTCATAGGATGGGGTTGGCGCATCTGCCAGTCCCAAACGTCGTTTACGTTCCTCTAGCTGGAGATCAATTTCTGATTTGCCTAAAAGATCGTCCATCTGGTTATCCAAGCGGTCCGCGTACATTTCGCTGTGGGCGCTGGCTTTATCCAGCCGTGAACGGATTGATTCGCTCAAACGGGCAATATCGCCGTCGCCCATGCCTACCAAATCGTCCAGGCTCTTGATGGCTTTGACGGTAATTTCTTTGGATTTGGCTAAGCGGAGCAAGGACTCCATTTCTTTTTGTTCCTGGCGGATTGTTTTGAGTTTTGCTTGCAGCTTCAGGCGGGCGTTGAGTAATGATTCGTATTCGCGTTGTTGGCGCACCCATTGTTCGTGGTATTGTTCTTGCAGGCGGCGGACGCTGTTCAGTTCGGTTTGAGCCGCAGATGCCAGGTCTGTTTTGCCTTGCATGAGCAAGGTGTCAATGTTTCGGTCTAGTTTGTCGGCTTTTTTCTTGTATTCTTTGTATTTGCGCTCTAACGTCTTGACTTCGCCGCCAACGGTGGCGGCGGCATCTTCCAGTTCGTCCAGGTTGCGTTCGGCGTCGCGGATGTATTGTTTCATCACGGCTACCGAATTTTTCTCCAATGCCTTGTCTACCATATCATGCAGGTTGGCCTGGATGAGGGTTTGTGTTTTTTCTAGTAATGATGCCATTTACTGTCTCCTTATTGTTGAAGGGGTGAGCTTGACGGCTCTATTTGATACACATTGAATGTGCTTGTTGAAAAAACTGTAACCACTAAGGTGACAGTCACTTTCTCAGAGGTTGTTGCCACAGCATGATGCGTTTTAAGTGACTGTCACCTCTGGGGCTTAGTAGTTACGAAAAAGGTTACTTACCAATACGAACGAATGCGCTTGTTTGTTGTCTGCTTGAATATCATTGGTAACTATTCAGGTGTACCCTTAGATTTGTCAAATTTAGTCTGGTAAACGCCTGGTCATGCTAAAAAATTTGACAAATCTTCTCCGCAGCGCTGTATAGTTACTATCATTGTAAGATAATGACACAGGGTAGGCAATGTACGCTTAGGTTGTGTTGGGGGCGTTGTCTGACGGTGTGTAAATGGGTAGATGGATGACAAATTGATATTGGTTTGTTTGGCTGTTTTTGTTGAATTGGATACGGCCGTTATTCAATTTAATATAGTTTTTGGCAATGCTCATATTGGGGCCAAATTCAGGCTGGCTTAATAAATCAAAATCTTCGGCCGTCCACATCGTCAAAACCGTATCCAGTGCGGTTTGTGCCAACTGCGATGGGAGAGCAATCGTTAGATGAATTTCATCCGCATTACGCGCTGGCAATAAAGCAATTTTTTGACCCGCGTGGCTGCACAGTTTGATGCCAATGTCAACCAATCGGCGAACGCCTTCGCGCAAGGTGATGCTGTCACCATAGACGGGTGGTAATTTGGTATGAACATCACACTGAAGTTGAATCCCGGCCGCTTCGGCTACAATCGTGCATTCCTGACTCGCTTCACAGAAAATAAGTTCCGGTTGATAAATGGGCTGTTCGCGCATGGATACAGCCACTTTTGTCTCTTCAGTTCTTATTTCGGCCAGGGAAATAAAGTCTTCCACCAAATGCGTTAATCGGACGCTTCCTTCTTGTATACCGTGAAGCGATTCTTTTAATTCAGCATCATTTTTAACATCAACAAGGCCGGCCGCCAATGATTCTGAATACATCCGAACGGCCGATAACGGTAAACGGAAATCCGGGGTTATCAAATTAAGAATGCTGCGTTTGAGCGCATCAAAATTTTGGCTCATGATGCCTTGCAGTTGAAAATAGCGGTCTAGTTGAGCATCAATCAATTGGATCAATTCATCACTATCATATGGTTTAGTGATGTATACTTCTGCGCCGCTTCGCAAACCGATATGTCTGTCTTGATGTTCACCTTTGGCTGTCAAAAAAACGAATGGAATTTGAACCCAATTGGCATTTTGCCGGACACGTTCTAAAAATTCAAAACCGTCCATGATAGGCATCATGATGTCAGAAATTATTAAATCCGGTTGGTGTTCGTATAGAACTTTCAACCCTTCTTGCCCATTGACGGCCGTTAATACATGGAGGCGGTAGTGGCCTTCAGAAATTTCCAACAATTCCCTTAAACCGATGAGAAGACTATGTTCATCTTCAACGATAAGAACAGTGGCCTGGGGTGGTTCGAATTCATTTCTGGACAGGGCAGCAGGAAGAGGCTCATTTTCGCTGTTGTAGATGGGAAGAACGACGGTAAAGGTGCTGCCTTTATCTTCCTGACTTTCGACCTGGATACGGCCGTTATGTAAATCCACCAGCCCCTTAGCAATCGTTAACCCCATTCCGGCTCCCTGCTGCTCAAGTAAGCTTCGATTATATTGAAAAAAAAGGTCGAAAATCTGCGATTCAATGTGACGGGGAAAGCCCATGCCCTCATCTTGAAACGTAACAAAAAGCTCATTCGCTTGCACACCTGTAGAAACAGTGATTTGTTTACCTGTCACTGCCTTATCAGATGTGAACTTGATAGCATTGTTTAGTAGACGCTCAAAAACATTTTGCAGCGCATCCTCATCACCGTAAACCGGCGGTAATGCGGCAGCCGGAACAAAATGCAATGGAATTCCTTTTTGGGCGGCTTGTGCTTCGTTTGCTTCTATGGCCATCTGTACAATGGCGTTGACATTTGTAATGGGATGAGCGTTTTTCTGGAATTCAGATTGAAATGTTCCCGTTCGCAAATCAATAACATAAATAAAATCTTCGATGAGTTTGGTTAGCCGAATACAACCGGCTTGAATACCGCGCAAATAATCCCGAAAATTTTCATTTGCAGGAACGCGATTCAAACTATCCGCCAACATCTCATAATAGGCAGTTACATAAGTCAAGGGCGTTCTAAATTCATGATTTAGAATCTGTAAAATACCCTTTTTCAGATCCATCACATCTTGCTTACGAGTAAGTTGGCGTTGGAATGATTTGTCAAGTTGGCTTTTAATAAGCTCCAAAAGCTCGGCGCTGACAAATGGTTTTGTAATGTACAGATTGGCTCCGCGAATCTGTCCTTCCAGAATTTCCTGTTTATTCCCCTTGGCCGTGAGGAAAATAAAGGGGATGTGTATCCAATCTGGGTTTTCGTGAACGGCCGCTAAAAATTGGAACCCGTCCATCACCGGCATCATAATATCCGAGACAATCAGATCAGGCGTGTGGTCGGCCATTACAGCCAGCGCTTCCTTCCCGTTTTCAGCCGTCATTACCTCAATATCAAAATCGAGTCCGGTAGATTCCAACAGAGAGGGCATAAAAAACAGATCGTGCATTCCCTCCAGCATAGAAGCATCATCTTCAACCAACAGGATGCGAGTAGGATGGTTTGTCGGCGCACTCATTTTATCAAGTCTCTTGTTTATATCGTTAAATTTCACGTAACTATTCAGGTGTACCCTTAGATTTGTCAAATTTGACCCGGTAAACGCTTGGTCGCGCTAAAAAATTTGACAAATCTTCTCGACAGCGCTGTATAGTTACAATTTCACGCTCATTATAGCACAGGGTTTTATAGGGCGGAGTAGGCGATTATTCCCTAATTAGATTATGGCGTTTAGAACACAACAACCAGCCGCGTTTGGGCGTGGCTGGTTGTGAACTGACCGTTTATTTACCGGCCGCCTAAATAAAGTTT
>JANTHP010000105.1 GCA_024762395.1 Anaerolineae bacterium
GCGCCATCTGCGCAATCTGTGGATTTTCATTCATTCGTGGTGGGCTGTGCCCATGTTGTCTCCTGTGAAAATGGGACACGGATTAACACGGATGAACGCAGATAAGAGATGTGTCCCGTTTTCGTTCATTTGATGGTGCCGCACAGCGGCGTGGTGTCTCCTCAGAAAATGGGACGCGGAGATGCGCGGATGGGCGGAGATGCGCGGAGAAAAAAAGAGCAAATCCGCGTTCATCTGCGTTAATCAGTGTCCAATTTTCATTCATCGTGGTGGGCAATTGCCCGTGTTGTCTCCTGTATAAGGGGCAGCGCACAAAAATCCTCAAGCCCCTATTTTCCGAAAATGGCAAAAAACAATCACGATTCTTTCGATTCAGACTCTTGTTTCATCTCCATTTTCTTTAGCCGGTACAACATTTCCTGCGTTAACTGGCGGTGTTTGCTGGCAATGTCAGCCTGAATGCCAAAGATGAGCGTGATGACGCCCACCAAAATCAGGCCGGTGCCGATAGTGATAGATTGCAAATGCCCGGTTGGGTTTTGATTGGTGTAAAAGAAGTAAAAAAAGCGCAGCCAGGCGCCCAATCCGACAATCAGAAAGGGAAAAGCGATGTAGCTAAAGGTGCGCAGCGGTTCATAAAAGGCGTACAGGCGCATGATGGTGCCGGCCTGGGCTTTGATGAAGTGCCACATATTACGCTGCAGGCGAGACGGCCGTGTCGGAGCATTCGTTTCAATCGGCATACTTTGCACCGTCAGCCCCAACTTACCGGCCTGGATAATCGTCTCCAGTGTGTAGCTAAACCGCGTGAGGATATTCAGCCGCAGCGCCGCCTCGCGTGAATAAGCGCGAAAACCGCTGGCTGCATCGGGAACGGCCGTGCCGCTCACAGTCCGCACCGTCCAACTTCCCAATTTCTGCAGCAATTTTTTGATTGGCGAAAAATGGGAAATGGCCTCAACCTGACGGTTGCCAATCACAATGTCCGCTTCACCGCGCTGTACGGCCGTCGTAAGCTGGGGAATAAACCGGCCCGGATATTGGTTGTCGGCATCTGTATTGACGATAATGTCGGCCCCAAAGCGAAGGCAGGCATCCAACCCAGTTTGAAAGGCGCGCGCCAGCCCGCGATTTTGCGGATGTCGAATGATATGGGTAACGCCTAATGATTGCGCAACGGCCGTTGTTTCATCCTGGCTGCCATCATCAATGACGAGAGTCTCTAAACAATCAATTCCAGGGATTGTAGTGGGCAGCCCAGCCAGCGTCTCCGGTAAGGTCTCGGCTTCGTTATAGCACGGAATTTGAATAATCAGTTTCACAAGGCGGATTTTAAGTGGCAAGTTTGCAAGTGGCAAGTTTACAAATGAAACGGATTATTCTTCCTTCATCCTTCATCATTCATCATTCATCCTTCATCCTTCATCATTCATCATTCCCCCTTCTATTGTGGTACAATAAGCGGCAGCCAACAGGTTACAAATTAAGTGACTATTCAGGTGTCCCCCTTAGATTTGTCAAATTCAGTCTGGTTAGCGCCTGATCATGCTAGTAAATTTGACAAATCTTCTCGACAACGCTGTATAGTTACCAAATTAAAATTGATGCAGAGAGGAAAGTATGTCTGGACATTCCAAATGGTCTACCATTAAACATAAGAAGGCGGCGACAGACGCCAAACGGGGCAAGGAGTTCACGCGCCTGGCAAAAATCATTACCATTGCGGCCCGCGAAGGCGGCGGCGATTTAGAGTTTAACAATGCTTTGGCGTTGGCAGTAGAAAAAGCCAAAGCGGCCAACATGCCCAAAGATAATATCGAACGCGCCATCAAACGGGGCACGGGCGAATTAGAAGGCAGCGAATTGATTGAGGCCGTTTATGAAGTGTACGGCCCGCATGGCGTCGCCATTTTGATTGAAGTGATCACGGATAATCGAAATCGAGCGATTGCTGAAATACGTCATGTGACCGGCAAGTATGGCGGCACAATGGCTGACGCCGGTTCAGTGGCCTGGCAGTTCACTCGCAAAGGGTACATCAGCATCACCGAGGCGGTGGATGAGGATGAGGTGTTTATGGTTGCGGCCGAAGCAGGCGCCGACGATATTCAATTTGGCGATGTGACTGAGATATTTGTCGAAGTCGAAGACCTGAAAGCGGTACGGCAAGCTGTTGCTGACGCCGGAATTAAAATAGAAGAAGCAAATCTCATCTACGAACCCAATAATCCAATTGAACTGGGCCAGCAAGAAGCGCTCCAGGTGATGCGGCTGATTGAGAAGTTTGAAGACCTGGATGATGTGCAGAATGTGTATTCGACGCTGGACATCACCGACGAAGCGATTGCGGCGCTGGAAACGGCGTAAATCAAAGGCGGAAGGATGAAGGCTGAGGGATGAAGTTCAGCCTTCATCCTTCAGCTTTCATCCTTTTTATGCGTATTTTGGGGTTAGACCCCGGCACGGCGACGACGGGGTACGGAATTGTGGATGTGGAGGACGGCCGTTTTACGGCCGTTACCTACGGAGCCATCATCACCACCCCCAAAGACGACGCTCCCACCCGGCTGCAAATCATCTACCGGGAGCTTAACCGCCTCATCGCCGAATACCAGCCCGACACCGCCGGCGTTGAAGAAGTCTTCTTTGGCCGCAACATCACCACCGCCATCAGCGTCGGGCAAGCGCGGGGCGTGCTGCTGCTGGCTCTGGCCAACGCCGGACTCACCATTGGCGAATACTCGCCGCCCAAAATCAAAGACGCCGTCACCGGTTACGGCAAAGCCAATAAAGCCCAGGTGCAGCTCATGGTGCGCAACCTGCTCGATTTAGAAGAAACGCCCCGCCCCGACGACGCCGCCGACGGTCTGGCGGTAGCGATTACGCATTATCAATATCAGCGGTTTGAATCGTTGTATGAATAATCCGTAATGCGTAAAACGTAAGTGGTCATCGGTTCCACGCATTACGCATCACGCATCACATTATGATTGCCAGCCTGAACGGAACAATCCAACGAATCGAAAAAGATAACCTCATTGTCGCGGTAGGCGGCGTGGGGCTGCGCGTGTTTGTGCCTAAAACCGTCCTGGAAGATGTGGGCGGCGTGGGGCGGGCGATTTTTTTGCACACCCATTTTATCGTGCGCGAGCAGGAATTGGCTTTGTACGGCTTTGAGACGGAAGATGATTTGGGTCTGTTTGAACTGCTGCTGGGCGTGAATGGGGTGGGGCCGAAGGTAGCGCTGGCGATTTTATCTACGCTCAGCCCGGAAATGCTGAAAAGCGCCATCATGCAGGAGGAAGCGGTCATTCTCCAGCGGGTGCCGGGTATTGGTAAGAAGACGGCCGAACGCATCATGTTCCAGTTGCGCGATAAGATGGATTTTACGGCCGTTGCCAGCGCCATCCCCCTCGTCAGCGACGTAGACGCCGATGTGATAGACTTCCTCACCGGGCTGGGTTTCAGCATCGTCGAAGCCCAATCCGCCCTGCAAAAGCTCCCCCGCGAGGCCAAAACCGTGGACGAACGGGTGCAGTTGGCTTTGCAGCATCTGGACTCTCGATGAGGTTACAAACGTCTGCCGGACTTTTTTAATCTCTGGCATCCCTTGCCAACGGCCGTTTCCCCCTGCTACAATCACCTCAAACCAGTGTCTAATCTAGCCTTGGCGGTGTCCAAGTAGTCAGGATAACCCTAAAGCGAGGGTAACTATTCAGGTGCACCCTTAGATTTGTCAAATTTAGCCTGGTAAACGCCCGGTTATGCTAAAAAATTTGACAAATCTTCTCGGCAGCGCTGTATAGCTACAAGCGAGGAAACAAAATGAGTAAAAAACGAACCGTCACCACCCGCAGACGCCGCCGCACCACCAGCGATGGCGGGCGAGAACGCGCCAGCGCCCCGCGCCGTCGAAAGACAACCCGCCCCAGCGCGCCACGCCCGCGCCCCAGTAGTTCCGGCGGCGGATCCATACGGCCGCCCCGTCCCCCGTCATCATCCGGCAGCGGAATGCCATCGCTGCCCATTGGCGGCGGCGCGCCCAGCAAAATGATGATAGGCATTTTAGTCCTAGTGGGTATCTGCTTCGTTGGCTACATGCTGATCAGCGGCGGCTTTTCCGGCGGTGATTCAAGCAGCAGCTTTAGCGACAGCGCGCCAATTTCCCAGCCGCAAGTTGTAGAATCAAACGATGTCGCCGCACCTACAACCGATACCGCCAACTTCTCCACCGAGTCCGAACCATTCATCCCGCCGCCCGCCTCCACCGAAGGCCAAACATGGCTCATCATGCTCTACCAGGACGCCGACGACAAAATTCTGGAAAAAGACATTTACCTTGATCTGAACGAAGCGGAAAAAATCGGCTCCACCGACCGGGTGCAGATTGTGGCCCAGGTTGACCGTTTCAGCGCCGGATTTCAGGGAGACGGTGATTGGACATCCACCAAGCGCTTTTACATCACCCAAGATAACAGTTTACAGCAAGTCCAATCGCAGCAAATTGAAGATATTGGCGAAGCCAACATGTCCGACGGCGGCACGCTGGTAGATTTTGTCACCTGGGCCGTAGACACCTTTCCCGCCGATAAATACGTCCTCATCATGTCCGATCACGGCATGGGCTGGCCGGGCGGCTGGAGCGATCCGACGGCGGGTCGGGGCAGCGGCAGCACGCCGCTTGAAGCTGCGTTGGGCGACCAGTTGTATTTGAATGAATTGGACGCCGCGCTGGGCGAAATCCGCGCCCAAACGGGCATTGATCAGTTTGAAATGATCGGTATGGATGCCTGCCTGATGGCCCACATTGAAGTGTTTAGCGCGCTGGCGCCTCATGCCCGCTACGCCGTCGCCTCGCAGGAGACGGAACCGGCGCTTGGCTGGGCGTATACCGGCTTTTTGGGCGAGTTGACGCAAAACCCTGATATGACCGGGGCCGATTTGAGCCGTGCGGTTGTTGAGACATATATTTCCGCAGACCAGCGCATTGTGGATGACGCGCAGCGGGCGGAAATGCTGCGGGGCGGCTCGCCATTGGGCGGGCTGTTCAGTTTGCTGGGTGGTGGCGGCGGCGGTGCGACAATGTCGGCCGGGCAGTTGGCGCAGCAGATGGGGCAGAATGTAACGATTACGGCCGTTGACCTGGCCGCTATGCCTGATTTGATGCGTGATTTCAATGACATGGCCGTTGCGCTGCAAGATGCAAATCAACGCGCGGTGGCGCAGTCGCGCACCTACGCCCAATCCTTCACCAGCGTTTTTGGCAGTAATGTGCCGGCGTCTTACATTGATTTGGGCAACTTCGTTCAACTCATCCGGCGGGAGATTGGCGGCAGCCGCGTCACCCAGGCGGCAGATGCGGTGTTGAGTTCGCTGGATCATGTCGTCATCGCTGAAAAGCACGGCCCCAAGAAGCCGGGGGCGACGGGCATGTCGGTTTATTTCCCCAATTCACAGTTGTACCGCAATCCGGCGACGGGACCGGAATCGTATACGGCCGTTGCCGACCGTTTTGCGCAAGAATCCTTGTGGGACGATTATCTGGCCTACCATTACACCGGCCGTGCCATTGACCCCACCGCCGCCGCCGTTGTTGTACCCGACCGGGGAACGCCGGTAGACGCGCCGGGCGCAGCGCCAATTGACGCCTCGCCACTGACCGTTTCCGACAATGTGGCCGCACCGGGGCAGCCCATCCAACTCAGCGCCGACATTGGCAATGGCGAGAATGTGGGCTACGTTTATTTGTTTGTCGGTTTCGTAGATCAGGCGTCTAATTCCGTCTTTTTGGCCGACGCCGATTATCTGGAAAGCGATACCATCCGCGAGATTGACGGCATTTACTACCCGGACTGGGGCGAGGGCGATTTCACGGTGGAATTTGAGTGGGAACCCATCGTCTTTGCCATTGACGATGGCGCGAACACGGTGGTGGCCCGGTTTACGCCGCAAACGTATGGGGCGGCGCCGGAAGATGCGGTGTACACGGTGGACGGCATTTATACTTATGCCGACGGCGGCGAATCGCGCTACGCCCGCCTTTATTTTCGGGATGGCTTGCTGCGGCAGGTGTTCGGCTTTACGGGCGAGGGCGGTACGGGCGCGCCGCGCGAGATTCAGCCGCAGACGGGGGATACGTTTACGGTGTTGGAGCAGTGGCTGGATTTGGATGGAAACGGCCGTGTCGCCCAATCAGTCACGCAAGAAGGCGGCACCCTCACCTTTGGCGACGAAATGTTCTTCTGGATTGACCTGGACGCTGCGCCGGGGCCGTATATCGTCGGCTTCATCGTCGAAGATTTGGACGGCAATAAAACGGAAGTATTCCAACAGGTAATTGTCGAATAACCTCTTTGGCTGCTATTTATCAAAATCCCAACACACCGATGTTGCGCACCGCGCAACATCGGTGTATTATTTTTATACATGATCAAATCGTTCAAGCATAAGGGATTAAAAAAGTTTTATGAAACGGGCAGCGCTGTCGGTATACGGCCAACGCATAAACAAAAACTCAGAATGCGTTTGACCGCCTTAGATACAGCCGCTGTGATTGAAGACATGGATTTGCCGGGTTTTCGATTACATCCCTTAAAGGGACAGAGACAAGGTTTATGGACAATTGATGTTAACAAAAACTGGCGCATCACCTTTGAATTTGTTGACGGCAATGCCTATATTGTCAACTATGAGGATTATCACTAATGAGTATGCACAATCCACCCCATCCAGGCGAATTTATTCGTGAGGTATATCTTGAACCGTTGGGCGTAAGCTTTCGCACGGTAGCCGCTAGTTTGAATGTTTCACCCTCTACGTTTAGCCGGCTGATCAACAGACAAAGCAGCATCAGCCCTGAGATGGCGCTGCGTCTGTCCAAAACATTGGGACGTTCGCCGGAAAGCTGGTTGGCTATGCAAAACAATTACGATTTGTGGCAAGCCAAGCAGAATTTCAACTTTAATGGCGTTAAGAAGTTAGCGATTGCCATCTGAAAATTTTGTAAGTAGGGGCACTTATGCAAGTAGATTTACTCATTCATTCGGCCAGTCAGGTATGCGTGGTTCCGGCGCATGACGGGCCGCAGCGCGGCAGCCGGTTAGGGGATTTGGGCATTATTGAAGATGGCGCGATTGCGGTGAAGGATGGCAAAATTGTGGCGGTGGGAAAAACGGCCGTTCTCCAACAAAAATTCACCGCCGACCACACTATAAACGCCAACGGCCGCTGCGTCACCCCCGGTTTTGTAGACCCCCACACCCACATTCCCTGGTATGGCGACCGGGCCAATGAATTTGAAATGCGGCTGGGCGGCGCATCCTACATGGAAATCATGGCCGCCGGCGGCGGCATCATGTCCACCGTGCGCAACACGCGGCAAGCCAGTCTGGACGAATTGGTCGCCGACAACCTGCCCCGGTTGGAGCGAATGCTGCGCTGGGGTACGACCAGCGCCGAGACCAAAACGGGTTACGGACTGGAAAAAGCGGCCGAATTGAAGCAGTTGGATGCCATGGTCGAACTAAACCGACAGCAGCCGGTGGAATTGACCTACACTTTTTTGCCTGCCCACGCGGTGCCTGCGGAGTGGAACGGCCGTACCGACGATTACGTCCAATACGTCATCACCGACCTGCTGCCCGCCGGGGCCGACTGGATGGAAAAACATAACGTCACCCTATTCTGCGATGTGTTTTGTGAAGCCGGCGTGTTCGATGTGGCCCAAACCCGCGCCATTCTGACCCGCGCCGCCGAATTAGGCTTCCGCCTCAAAGTTCATGCAGATGAATTTGAAGGCTTGGGCGGAACCAGGCTGGCGGTGGAACTGGGCGCAGTGTCCGCCGACCATTTGGTCAAAACCCCTGACGAAGACATCGCCGCGCTGGGACAGGGGGATACGATTGCCGTTGGTCTGCCTGGTACGCCATTTGGGCTGGCGGAAGATGAGTACACGCCAGCCAAAGCGATTTTGGCTGCTGGCGGCGCGCTGGCGCTGGCCTCTGACTGCAACCCCGGCACGACCTGGAACGAATCTATGCAAATGGTGATTGCGCTGGGCTGCCGCTACATGGGTTTGACGCAGGCGCAGGCGTTGGCAGCCGCCACCATCAACGCCGCTTACGCCATTGGGCGCGGCGATGAGGTTGGCAGCCTGGAAGCAGGCAAGCAAGCCGACATCCTCATTTTAGACACGGCCGATTACCGCCAGTTAGGCTATCGCTACGGCACAAATCTGGTGCAGACGGTTGTTAAGTCGGGTAGTCTGGTAGTCGGATAGTCTGGTAGTCTGGTAGTCGGGCAGTCAGCTTTTCGACTACTCGACTACCAGACTACTCGACTACAAGACAATAATTGGAGCATGTTATGGCTGATTTATTGACATCCTTTGGCCTCACTTCCGGCGAATTGACCACCATGATTACGCTGGCTGTGGCGCTGCTGGTTGGGCTGTTTTTGGTACGAACGCTGTTTAAGCTGACGGCGACTTTATTTCGGGTGGGCTGTTTTGCTGTTTTGTTTGTGGTTACGGCCGTTTTCGTGCTAAATTTACTCAATTAACCGCTTTATGCCCGAACTTCCGCTCTACCAACGTTTCTATTACCGCCTGCTGGGGGCTGTCTATGGGTTTACCTATTGGACAACCCATCATAAATTTCTTGGCTTCCGAATCAGCCTGCTGGTGAAATTGCTGGGATTTGTCCCGGTAATGATAAGCTGGCGGCAAAATTTAAAGGGACAGGTTTTGGGGCTGGCGTTGTTGTTTGGCGCGTGGGTGTTATGGGTTTACTGGCGGGCTAAACGTGCGGGATATAAGCGGTTTGTGGCGGGGAAAACGGCCGTTTCCCCCACCGACAACCTCATCCCCCTCCCGCCTAATCAAAAAATCCCTGTGAAAGCCAGCGGTGTTTTTGGCGTATCAGACCGGGAAGAGCAAGTATTGATGCGGCCGGCCAAGTATTGGCGCGTGCCTTTGGGCGACCATACCGTGATGGTACAACCGGAACCAGGGCGTTTTCTATACCAATTTTTCAGCGCCGATACGCTGCAAAATATCCAGCGCGGGTGGCTGATGCACGGTATGACGCCGCACAGCGTTTTGGCCGTCACATTTTTCTCGTCATGGGGCACAGAGCCATTGAGTTTGCGAACGCTTTATCAGGGCGGGGATGATGACAGCCAAAACAAAAGATTGCGCACGATTTATCTTTGTTTTGATGATGCAGATGATGAACGCGCTGTCCGGCATACGATTGTGTTTGATGCCAGGGAAAAACGTAAAGCGTAAGTAACTATACAGCTATCAGAGGTGACAGTCACTTTTCATCATCATAGCTTCGGCTAATACCTCTGGAAGAAGTGACTGTCACCTGTATAGTTACAAGCGTAATTCGTAATCCGTAATTAAAATATGGATGCTCCACGCTCTGCATCAAATTAGTGCAGAGCGTGGAACGAAAATTCTTTTAACTCGTGGGAGTCGGTGTGGGGGTGGGGGCGGCTTCTTCTGTTTCGCCGGCCGGCGCGGCGGGCACGGCCGCTTCCGGGAACAGTTGCGCGGTCAACATGGCATCCAGTTGGTCCCAGGCGTTCTCCAAATCACGCACGGCCGTTTCCGCATCATCGGGCAAACTGTTCAACGCCAAACTCAGCCGAGTTTGTACCAGCGATAACGTCTCAGCATCTTCTGGGGCGCTGTTAGCTGTCAAAATATCCATCATACGCAGGGCTTGTTCCACCTCGCTGGCGGCCAATCCCTCGTTGTTATCGGCCAGATGCAGACGGGCGCGCGAAATTTGTTCCCAAATGTGGAACAGGGAAAGGGTTTGCTGGAAGGCTTCCAAATTGGCGGTGGGCACGGCCGTTTCCTCAAATTGTGCCAGGCGGGATGCAAACCCCTCCGTTCGCGCTTGAAGGGTATCAAATTCACCGCCCAGGTTGTCAATACGGCCGTTACTCTCGTTGATGTCATTTTGCAAGGCCAGGAAAGCCTCGTTTAGCGCGGCTGTGTCGGCAGCGGCCGTTTCCCCTGTAGCAGCAGCGGCGGCCAAATCCGTTTGCAGCGCGGCCAACATTTCCGATTGATGAGCCAAATCGGCCGTCATCTGTTCTTGCAGCGCCGCCAATTGAGCCGCCAGCGCATCCGATTCAGCCTGCAACTGGCTAATCTCGTCAGTGGGGTCGCCCGCCTTTAACTCCGCAACCTCATCATTCAACAAGGCAATGCGCTGTTTATTGGCGTCAATACGCGCCGCCATACTGTCAAACGATCGCGTTAATTCCTGCGTTCCCCAAAAAGCGGCCCAGGCTAACCCGGCCAAAACAACAACGAGCAAAAGCGAAACAAAAGCAGTCCTCAAAATCCATAAAATCCGGCGGCCAAAGCTGCGTTTACCGGTTTGAGTATTTGATGTCATGGTATGCTCCTCAGAAAATGGGACGCGGAGATTCGCGGAGAGAAAAAGAGAAAATCCGCGCGTATCCGCGTTGGTCCGCGTCCAGTTTTCATTTATTTGATGGTGGGCAATTGCCCATGGTAACTCCTAAAATTAGCAGTTCTGCTTGTCAGCAGTACAACTTTTTTGCTGACGGGCTGACAGGCTGTCACGGCTGCTGCGACGGTGTGCTGGTGGGCAAAATGGCGGTTGCGGTGGGGCGCGGTGTGCGAGTGGGGCGTCCGGTGGCGGTGGCTTCCGGCCCAGTGGCAGGCTCTGGTGTGGCGGTGACTTCCGGCTCGATTGTGGCCGTTAATGTTGCGTCCGGCGTCTTATCAGCGTAAGGCGTCATTGTTGGGACCGGCGTTCCCTGCAAATCAATCAGCAAATCGCGCAGACCGTTCAGAAATGTGTCAAAAGTTTCGGCGGCGGCGGCAACCGTGGTCAACCGCTCATCCAGCGCCTCGGTCACTTTTTCCAGCTCAGCTACGCTGCCCTGCGTGTTTGCCAGTGAACGTTCCAGCGATTGCAATGATTGGTCAACGGCCGTTTGCTGTTCGGCCATATCACTGGTACGGGTTCCTATCGCATCCATATCGGCGCTGAATTCATTGTTAAATCCATCCAGCTCTTGCGATAAATCGGTTTGCGCCTGCCGCGCCTCGTCAAGACCAACCTGAAGTTGGCTGTCCGCCTGGGCAAAACGCAGAGTGCCGCCGTTGAGGGCAGCCAACACAGCCAATGTGAGTACCACGCCCACAAAAGCGCCTAAAATGGAACCAAGCAGCACCGTTCCCAACATGCGCTGCGGTTTAGGCGCGGGCGCAGCAACCGGGGACGGCGCAGGTTCCGGTTCTGGCTCTGGCTCTGGCGTTTCAAATTGGATTGGTTCCGCCGTAGGCGCTAAGGGTTCGGGCCAGGCGATTCCGGCTGCGGGTTCGATGATTGGCGCTTCTTCGGTTATTTCTTCGGCCGTTTCATCTGTAATTTCCTCGACTTCTTCATCAACTTCTTCGCTGGCTGTTTCGTCGGGTATTTCTTCGACCAGGTCTTCGATGGGTTCTACTTCCGGTGTTTCAACTGGTTCTTCCGCTTCGATTTCAGCAGCGGGTTCTTCGGCGCCGGCGTCGGCAACGGCCGTTTCCTCATCACCTCTACCCATAAAATCACCTACCCAGCCCGTTTCAGTTACAGTTTCTTCTGTTTCCGGATCCTCAACGGGTTCCAGGCGCATGGAAGGGAGAACGGCCGTGCGCTCCATCACTGCCATCGGCTCAACCGTTAACTGGTCGCCAAATTCGCGTACCATCCGTTCCGAAATACCGGGCACGGCCGCTAACTCAATCAGTTCCTCAAAGGGATGCACCGTTTCCCGATACTCAATAATCCGGGCGGCCAACTTCTCGCCAATCCCCGATATTTGCGCCAACTCGTCAATACTTGCTCGATTGATATCCACCATCATTTCATCATCCATCGTCATACTCCCTTATAAGCTAGAGTTTAGAGCGAGAGCTAGAGGGGAAAGCGGTTGCCTCTAGCTCTCGCTCCATCCTCTAGCTTTAAGCCAATGCGCTTTCATCGCCTGAATCGCGCACAAAAATACAAGATGTCCCTAATAAATCAAAAACTTTTTCTACAAAATCCAGATTGGGTTTAGGCTGTAAGCCCAGAATGTTCAAATCAGCTGGCGGCGCCTGGGGCAAAGCTGCCCAAAATTCGCCGACAAACAAGCTTACCTGAGTATTTTTCGGAAGGCGAGCTAAAACAATTAACTCGTCAATAAATTGTTTGGCCTGCGCTTTGGTCGTTTCGTCGGGGAGGACCATGCAAAGATTGATACGGCCGTTCCAATTCCGCGCCAATTGATAAGCCAACAACACCGCCAGGTCTAAATTTGCCAACCGCAAGCCCAACTTCCATTCCGGCCCCTGCTCCCGCATCCACACATTGATAAATTGTTCCCGACCCAATTCCACTACCGGATTCCGCGCCAGCAAAACAATGCCCATGCCAAAATCGGCCGTGCGTTCCAACAAACGGCCCACATCATAGCCGTCAGCATTCGTCAAAACCGGCAAAAACAAGATATTGGGACGGAAAAAGACACTGCTCAACACCTCCATCGCCGCCTGCGTCCCGGCAATGAAATCCGTCTCTTCTAGCAGCGATACGCGCCCGCGAATACCTTCTTCCCGAAAAGATTGGCCCAGCGAGGTCAGACCGGTCACCTTATCTCGCTCGCCCGGCGCATAAATGCCCAGCGCGTGCACTGACCCTTGCGGCTGGGCAATGGCGCGCAAAAAGCGGTAACTGCCCACCAACTGCTGCGTGGACGTAACCGGAGCCAAAATATCAGGACTCCAGGTGCGTTCCGGCGATTTGGGCAAGGCGCTGACACGTTCTGCCGCCCATTGGGCCATCGCCAGAAACAAACCGCTGCGCACATCCTCCCAGGGCGTGTTAAGCTGGCGGCGCAGCAAATAGCCATAAATCCCTAGCGTCACCACAATGGCCACAATGCTGAAGACCGGGTTGATCAAAAACATCACAAACAAACAGCTCAGCATCCCCACCAGCGGCACAGCGCGGGGAATGACGAATGTGGGCCGGAAGCTGACCATGCTCAACATCTGCTCTATCCAGACGACGGCGTTGAGCATGAAGTAAGTGATGAGGAAGAACATGGTGATGAGCGGGGCGATGGCGTTTAGCCCGCCGCCAACAAGCGCAAACAAAATCCCCAGAAGGGCGACGGCGCCGGTTGCCAATATCGCTTGACGCGGTTCGCCTTCCTCTGTGACTTGAGCGAAATAGTTACCAAATGGCAGGACGCCATTTTCGCCTAAGGCTTGCATGACGCGCGGCGCGGCCAACAACGACCCCAATGCCGATGAGAAGGTTGCGCCTAACAGCCCGGCCAGAATCGCCCAATCGAAGTAAGCCTTGTCTACCATGATGGTGGTGTTGTTAATTAAGTCGTTGGTGGGGGCGACACGGGCCAGCCAGTAGGCCAGCAGCAGGTAAATGACGAGGGTGAGGCCGACAGCGCCCATCGTGCCTTTGGGGATGCTGCCGCGCGGGTCGCGCAGGCTGCCGCTGAGGCTGATGCCGGCCATGATGCCGGTGACGGCCGGAAAGAAGACGGCGAATATCTGCCAGAAATTGCCGTCGCGGAAGCTGCCCCACAGGGTTGGTTCAATGACGAGGCCGGGCTGCACGGCCGTTTCAAAGCTGCCTAAAAATATGGCAAACAACGAAAAGCCCACCACCGCCAAAATCAAAAATTGGATGCGCGCCGCTAGTTGGGCGCTGATGTAGGCGATGACGAACACAACGGCGAAGGCGATGAGGACGACCCAGGTTTCGGAACTGCCGGGGAAGATGCGCTGCCACCCTTCGGCAAAGGCGAAAATGTAGAGCGCGGTAGAGATGGCCTGCGCCAGATACAACGGCACGCTGATGCTGCCGCCAACTTCCAGCCCCAGCGATTGGGAGATGATGGAAAATGCGCCGCCGGCCCCCACGCGGATGTTGGTGGCGATGGAGGAAACAGCCAGTCCGGTGCTGACGGTGATGACGTGGGCCAGCAAAATGATGAGGATGCCGCCAATCAG
>JANTHP010000106.1 GCA_024762395.1 Anaerolineae bacterium
CTGGAGATTAGAGATTAGAGACTGGAGACTGGAGATTGCGAATCCCCAATCCCCGGCCCTGGCCCCCAACCCCAATGAAAATCAGCGTCATCATCCCCAACTACAACCGGCAGGAGCCGGTACTGCGCGCGCTGGACAGCCTGTGCCAGCAAACCCTGCCCGCCGACCAATACGAAGTGATTGTCGTTGACGACGGCTCCACCGCCGACACCAGCCGGATTAGCCGCCAAGAATTCCCTTTCTCATTCCAATTTTTACGCAAACAAAACGAAGGCGCGACCATCGCCCGTAATTTTGGCGTCCGGCACAGTCAGGGTGAGATTTTGGTCTTCATGGATGACGATGTGACCGCCGCGCCGCCGGCGCTGGCGGCATTGGCCCAGACGTTGGAACGGGAAAACAACATCATTGCGATGGGAAATCTGGTTGACCGCATCCCGATTTGGCAAATCGGGCAGAACGATTTACCAAATCGTTCTACGTTGACAGAAAAAACTTCTACGCTTCCCTCAGCTAATCAATTCCTCCATTTCAGCCAGTGCAACACCCAGCTTCTGGCCGTCAAACGAGCGGATTTCTTCGCGCTGGACATGCTGCAAGACCCCACCGGCGGCTGGCCTAACTGGGACGATGTAGATTTTGGCTACCGGGCGCATTTGGCCGGGTTCCGGCTGCTGCAAGTGGGAGCGGCGGCGGGCGAACATTGGGATTTTGCGCTGGCGGATTTGGGCGCGGCCTGCCGCCGTTGGCAAAAAGCGGGCCAATCGGCCGTGAAATTGTTTCAGGTGCATCCCGGCTTACGGCCCCATATCCCCATGTTCCACGATAAAATGCCCATCAACTGGCGGGAAGATTCGTTCCGGCTGGTTGTGCGTAAATTGGCGCGGATGGCGGCTTCGACACGGCCGTCTATCTGGGCGATGGAGCGATTGGCGGCGTTGTTGGCGCGGGTGTATCCGTCGGCGGCATTGTTACGGCCGTTACACCGCTGGATACAAGGCGGCTACATGTTCCGAGGCTACCGGGAGGGCTTACATGAACATCGCTAACTTATGGAACCGGCGCCAACCGCAGTTTCTGCGCTGGGCGGTGATAGCCGGCGTTCTCGTTGGCAGCGGCGGGCTGGCCTATGCGCTGCCTCAACCGTATCTGATTTATGTCTTGGCGCTGCCTTTCCTGGCCGCCGGAGCGCTCATCCTGCTGCGCTGGCCGCCGCTGGGGCTGCTTTTTCTGATCGCCGCCGGGCTGCTGCTAAAAGTTTATGTCCCGGCAGTCGGATTATCGGCGGCGCTGCTGGCGGCGTTGGCCGGGCTGTGGCTTGTAGACATGGTCGCCCGCCGCCGGCAGATTACTCTGGCTGCTTCGCCGACGATTGTACCGCTGCTGCTGTTTACGGCCGTTGCCATTCTGGCCTTCATCGTTGGACAATTCCCCTGGTATCCCCTCTTGCCGGCCCCAATGGACGCTCAATTGGCCGGTTTAGGTATTCTGATACTTTCATTCGCCGCCTTTTTACTCGCCGCGCACCAGATACGCAGCCTCCGCTGGCTCAAAGCGATGACTTATCTTTTCATCGGCATTGGCGCAGTTCTGACTCTCGGCGGCTTTTTCCCCGGCTGGCAGTGGCGCGTACAGCGGCTTTTTCATTATTCCGTCATCGGCGGCAGCCTGTTTTGGACCTGGTTGACGGCAATGACGTTGAGCCAGGCGTTGTTTAATCGCAAACTGGATTGGCGCTGGCGGCTGGTGATGGTTATCAGCGTGGCGGGTATTTTTTATATGCGCTTGTATCAAGGGCGTTCCTGGTCATCCGGTTGGATTCCGGCGTTTGTGGCGCTGGCGGTTATCGTGTGGGCCGGCGCGCCCCGGATTGCTTTGCCGGTAACGGCCGTTACCGGCCTGGGCCTTCTTGCCTTCTACGATAAATTATACCGGACCCTCATTTTAGTCGGCGACAACCAATACAGCGCCCTAACCCGCCTTGAAGCGTGGCGGATTATCGCCGAAATCGTAAAAGTAAGCCCTATTTTAGGGCTGGGGCCGTCGAATTATCGCTTTTACACCCCGCTGTACTCAATTTTGGGCTGGCATGTACAGTTTAGCTCCCACAACAATTACGTAGACATTGTGGCCCAAACCGGCTTGCTGGGATTAATTTGCTTCCTGTGGTTCTTGTGGGCTGTTGGCCGGCTGGGCTGGCGGCTGCGGGCAAAAACGCCCGTTGGCAGTTTTCAGCGGGCTTATGTCATTGGCTGCCTCGGCGGATTGGCCGGAACTATCGTGGCCGGCATGTTGGGCGATTGGGTACTGCCGTTTGTGTACAACATCGGCATTGAAGGTCTGCGCGCCAGCACATTAGCCTGGTTGTTTTTAGGCGGGTTGGTTGCGTTGGAGCGGGTAGATTTGCAGAGTGATTAGAAACTGGAGATTGGAGACTAGTGAACTGGAGACTGGTTAGTCGCTAATCTCCAGTCTCCAGCCTCCAGTCTCCAATCTCCCCAAAACATATGAAACTATCCATCATCATTGTTAGCTGGAATACGCGAGAAATGTTAGCCGATTGTCTGGCATCGGTTTACGCCCACCCACTACAGGAAGCATTTGAGGTGCTGGTGGTGGACAATGCGTCCGGCGACGGCAGCGCGGATATGGTGCGGGAACGGTTCCGGCAAGTTCGGTTGATTGCATTGGAGCAAAATGTCGGGTTTGCTTTGGGAAATAATGAGGCGATTCCGCTTTGTTCGGGAGAGTATGTGCTTCTTTTGAATCCGGATACGGTTGTGAAGCCGGGCGCTTTGGCGGCGTTGGTCAGTTTCCTGGATAAAAATCGCAGCGCCGGCGGCGTAGGGTCGCGGCTGTTGAACCCTGATGGCTCGCTGCAAACGTCTTGTTATCCGGCCCCTACGTTGGGGCGGGAGGTGTGGCGTTTGTTTCATCTGGATGCGTTGATTCCGGTGGGCGTGTATCGTATGGAGAGATGGCCGCTGGATACGCCGCGTCCGGTGGATGTATTGAAGGGCGCGTCGTTGATGTTTCGGCGGGCGGTGTTGGCGGGGGTTGGGTTTTTGGACGGCCGTTACTTCATGTATTCTGAAGAAGTTGATTTATGCTACCGGGTGCGGCAGGCAGGCTGGCAGTTGTATTGGGAACCGCGTTCGCAAATTATCCATTATGGCGGCGGCAGTGTGAAGCAAGCGGCGGCGGATATGTTTTTGCAGTTGTACTTGGGCAAATTGATCTATTTTCGTAAGCATTACGGCCGTTTTGCCGGCATCGTGTATAAAGTGATTGTGGCGGCGGCTTCGCTGATGCGGCTGAGTCTAACCCCGTTTGTTTTCCTGCAACGGCCGTCCCGCCGCAAAGAAAATTTGCAGCTAGCCCGGCATTACGGCCGTTTATTAGCCGCCTTGCCCGGTATGTGACATGCCTAAAGTGTGGTTCGGGAATTGGCATTCCCGAACCTTTACCCAAGGAATAAGGAATGCCTGATTTTTCATTACTGCCAGCCTTATGGACGGGAATTCGAGGAATTCAGCCCGTCGCTTTCGCAGAAATTCAAGCCGAGAAACGATTACGGGCCGCCCTGGACTGGATCAAATGCGCCCACGCCGCCATCGGCGACGGCGGCATTTCCAAAGGATATGACCTGCTGCGCGGCCGTTGGTCGCCCTCCTACCCGGAAACAACCGGCTACACCATCCCCACCCTTCTGAATGCAGCGGCGGCGCTGGATGAACCGAAGTTACGGCCGTTTGCCCTCTCATTGGCCGATTATTTGCTGCAAGCCGCTGCCCCGGAAGGCGGCGTGGCTCACTGGCAGTCCGGCGCTCAGGCGCATCCCATTGTGTTCGATACCGGGCAAGTCCTATTCGGCTGGCTGGCCGCTTACCAGACCAGCGGCGATGAACGCTATCTGCAATCGGCCATGCGCGCTGGCGATTGGCTGGCTTCCATTCAAGACATGTCGGGTTCCTGGAAGCAGTACCAGCATCTCAACGTAGAAAAAGTGATTGACACCCGCGTGGCCTGGGCGCTGCTTGAGCTGCACGGCCGTACAAACGAGGACACATACCGGGAAACGGCCGTTCGCAATCTGGAATGGGCCTTATCGCAGCAACATGCGGACGGTTGGTTCCAAAACTGCGCCTTTTCGGCTGACGAAGACCCCTTCACCCACACGCTGGCCTATACCGCCGAAGGCCTGTTTGAATGCGGCCAAAGGCTGGACGAGCCGCGTTACATCGCCGCCGCCAAACGAACGGCCGACGCGCTTCGCCAACGGCAGCGGGCCGACGGATCGCTGGCGAGTACATTTGGCCCGTCCTGGCGCGAAACAAGCCGTTCTAGCTGCCTGACCGGCAACTGCCAGATGGCGCGGCTGTGGCTTTGTTTCTACCAGACCGAGGGCGACGCGGCCTACCTGACGGCGGCGCAAAAAGCCATCGCCTTCGTCGCCGCCGCCCAAAATCTGAACGGCGCTAATCCCAATGTGCGGGGGGCAATTGCCGGGTCGTTTCCTATTTACGGCCGTTACGAACGCCTGAAATACCCCAACTGGGCCGCGAAATTTTTCATAGACGCCTTGTTGGCAGTAACCCATCTCACAAATCCGGCCGATGCGATGTTTCATCCAGGATAAACCATGACACTCATTTCACTCATCCTCCTGCTGCTGGCGGCCGTTCCCTTCGGGTATCTTTACCTGCAAGCCATCGCCTCGGCTCGTTCAGCGCCGGAGACCAAAGCCAGGCCCCAGCCGACCAACCGCTTCATTATCGCCCTGCCCGCCCATGACGAGGCGGCCGTCATCGGCGCGACCGTGCGCCAACTGCGCGCGCTGGATTACCCCGCCGACCTGTTCAGCGTCCACGTCGTCGCCGACCACTGCTCCGATGGAACGGCGGCGGCGGCGTGGGAAGCGGGGGCCGTCGTCCACGAGCGGAACAGCGGCCCCAGAACGGGCAAAGGCGCGGCCTTATCCTGGTTGTTCCGGCGCGCTCTGGCCGATGACGGCCCCCCGGCTTATGATGGGGTAATCATTTTCGACGCCGACACGCGCGTAGATGCGCCGTTTTTACGGGTGATGGATGCCCGGTTGGCGCTGGGCGAGCAGGTTATCCAGGGACAGCATGTCATCAGCAACCCGGATGCGGGCTGGTTCCCGGCATTGACCTGGGCCATGTTTTTGGTGGACAATCGGTTTCAGAATTACGGCCGTTCCATCCTCGGTTGGTCGGCCAAGCACATGGGGGATTCAATCTGTTTTCGCGCCGATCTGCTGCGCCGGATAGGCTGGGGCGAAGGGCTGACCGAAGATTACCAACTGCGGCAGCGGCTGCTTTTGGAAGGCGTCCGCATCGCTTACGAGCCAAAGGCCATTGGCCGGGGCGAAGCGGCCTTGACCTGGGCGCAAGCCCGCGCCCAGCGCGCCCGCTGGCTGCGCGGCACGCATGACGCCAGCCGGCAATTTGCCCGGCAACTGCTCCGTGAAGGCGCCAAACGCCGGGATGCGGCCTTGTTGGATGGGGCGCTGCAGGCGCGTTTGCCCTCTTTTTCTACGCTGACCGTTCTGACCATGCTGTTTTTGTTTTTTCAAATTATCATTAATTTGCTGGCGGGCGAAGTTTTTGCCTGGGGCGCAGTTACCGCCTGGGGCGTCATGGCGGCGGCTTTGTTTGTTTATCCTTTGCTGGGGTTGGCGTTGGAGAAGGCGCCGTTGAAGGCTTACGCGGTTATGTTGTCCGGCCCGCTTTTTGTTGTCTGGCGCACCTGGTTGGCGGCGCGTTCCCGTTTTGGCCGGCGGGAGGTTGTTTGGGTGCGGACAACGCATGGAGGCGGCGAGTGACTCGACAAGTGAATCGGCTGCGGATATTGATTGTTATTGGAACGCGCCCGGAGGCGATTAAAATGGCGCCGGTGATTCAGGCGCTGCAAGCGCGGCCTGAAGCACAGGTTTTCATCTGTTCCACCGGCCAACATCGGGAGATGCTGGATCAGGTTTTGGCGTTGTTCGACATCAAGCCGGATTATGATTTGGATGTGATGCGGCCCAATCAGACGCCGACGCAGGCCGCGGCGCGGGTGTTGACGGCGTTGGACCCGCTGCTGGCGGAGCTGCGCCCGGATTGGGCGCTGGTGCAGGGGGATACGACGACGGTGATGGCGGCGGCGATTGCGGCGCATTACCGGCAGGTGCGCGTGGGGCATGTTGAGGCGGGGCTGCGGACGTATGACCGCCGGAATCCTTTTCCTGAGGAGATGAACCGGGTGGTGGCGGATCATGTCAGTGATTTGCATTTTGCGCCGACGCCTGCCGCGCGCGACAATTTGCTGCGTGAAGGCATTCATGCGGATACGATTTGTGTGACGGGGAATACGGTGATTGATGCGCTGCTGCAGGTGACGGAACGGCCGTTATCCGCCGCTGCCAATCGTTGGTTGAAGCAAACAGGGCTGGATCGGCTCGCAAGCGATAAACGCCTCATTTTGGTCACAGCCCACCGCCGCGAGAATCATGGACGGCCGTTGCGCCGGATTTGCGCTGCTTTGCGACAATTAGCGGCGCGATCCGACATCCACATCATCTATCCCGTGCATCGCAACCCCAACGTGTGGGGGCCGGTGCATGAGGCGCTGCAAGATACGCCGGGGGTGACGCTGGTTCCGCCGCTGGATTACGCGACGCTGGCGCATCTGATGAAGCGCAGCGCGTTGATTCTGACGGATTCCGGCGGCATTCAGGAGGAAGCACCCAGCCTGGGAACGCCGGTTTTGACGCTGCGGGAAACGACGGAACGGCCGGAAGCGGTTCTGGCGGGTGCGGCTCTGGTTGTGGGCGCAGATACGGAGCGGATTGTGCGCGCGGCTACCCGCTTGCTCGACGATGCCGAGGCGTATGCTGCGATGGCGCGAGCGGTGAATCCATATGGCGACGGCCGTGCCGGGCGGCGCATTGCCGAAGCGCTGCTGCGAGGTAACTGTGATGCGTTCATTCCTTAAACGAATCAAACAAAATGGCAGGGCGGTTGATTCCGGCAGGCTTTTGGCGGGTATTATTTTGGCGTCTGTGCTGCTGCGGGTGGCGGCGGCCGTTTATCTGGGCAACACGATTGAGGAACTACCCGGTATTTTTGATCAAATTTCTTACCACACGCTGGCGCTGCGGGTGTTGGATGGGCATGGGTTTTCTTTTGGCGAGCAGTGGTGGCCGGCGACGGCGGCGAATGCGCCGACGGCTCATTGGTCGTATTTGTATACGTTGTGGTTGACGGCCGTTTACGCTCTTTTTGGCCCCAATCCGCTTGTCGCCCGGCTCATCCAGGCTGTCGCTGTTGGCATTCTCATGCCCTGGCTCACTTTCCGGCTGACGAAACAAATGACTAACTACCAATCGCCAGCCACCACTTACCAGTTACCGGCTTTGTTTGCTGCGGGGATAACGGCCGTTTACATTTACTTTATTTACTACGCCGCCGCGCTGGTGACGGAGAGTTTCTACGTCACGGCCATTCTGTGGATATTCGACAGCGCGATCCATATTGTTCGGGCAGACAAGACCGGGTGGCGGCGGTGGATTTGGTTGGGCGTGGGAATGGGAACGGCCGTGCTCCTGCGCCAACTGTTCCTCCTCTTCATCCCCTTCCTGCTGCTGTGGTTGTGGTGGGCAAAACGGCCTCGATTATCCCAATTAGCCCTGCCATTCATCATCACCCTTTTGATGATGTCCCCTTTCACCCTCCGCAACTATCTGGCCTTTGACCGGTTTGTGCCGCTCAACACCAACGCCGGTTATGCCTTCTTTTGGGGCAATCATCCCATCTACGGCACAAAATTCATCCCCATTTTGCCGCCGGAGATGGGTTCCTACTATGCCCTCATTCCGTCGGAGCTGTTAGCGCAAGGACTCAACGAGGCCGAATTGGATTCCGCCCTGTTAAAACGCGGTTTAGGCTTTGTATTTGATGATCCCGTTCGCTACATTTTGCTCTCTCTCAGCCGGTTCAAATCCTATTTCATTTTCTGGCCGTCTTCCGAATCCGGGTTAATCAGCAACATCTCCCGCACTGCCAGTTTCGGCCTTTTTTTGCCGTTCATGGGGTATGGATTGTTTCTATCATTCACCTGTATAGATGCCGAACAAAAACATTTGCAGAAGTCGCCGTTTCTCCTTTTCTACCTTTTTATTGTCATTTACACAGCCATCCACGTATTAACCTGGACGCTGGTGCGTTACCGGCTGCCTATTGATGCCGTCTTGATCATATTTGCCGGGTTGGCTGCGGCCGATTTGGTTAAGCGCGCCGCCGCCCCAACGATGCCGCAAAATTCGTAGAACGATTTGGTAAATCGTTCGGGTATGTTTCAAATACTTAGGCCAAAGTGACAGTCACGGGGCAAACGGACTTGGTTAACCACAAATCATACGCCCCGTGACTGTCACTTCAAGTAAATGAAACGCACCCAAATCGTTCCGGCACGATGCCTGCCCCCGTTCGCGCATATTAAGGCAGTTAGTAAGATACAAAACTTACCATCTACTTACGAATTGCAGCTATTCAGGAGGTTTCTTTAGATTTGTCAAATTTGACAAATTTGACAAATCTATTCGACGCCGCTGTATAGGTATGAAGTGACGTGTTGATTGGGGCTTGACCGCCCTTTGTTTTGGTTGAAAGCGGGAGCTGCTGTCGCAGTTTATGGAAATCCTTTTCGTGGTTCCTTATGCGCCGAATTTGGTTCGCACGCGCCCTTATAATTTAATTCGTTCTCTCACAAAACGAGGGAACCGTGTCACGCTGCTAACGTTGTGGACAAATGAGGAGGAGCGGGCGGATTTGGCTCGATTGGAACAGCAAATTCACCGCGTTTTGGCGCTGCCTATGCCCGCCTGGCGCTCTTTGTGGAACTGCGCGTTGGCGCTGCCCACGCCGGCCCCTCTGCAAAGTGTTTATTCCTGGCAGCCTGATTTGCTCTCTTTGCTGGATGGCAGTGCGCATTTTGATGTGGTTCATGTGGAGCATTTGCGCGGTTCGCGTTATGCGCTGTACTTCAAAAAGCAGGGGCGCTGGCCGGTTGTGTGGGATAGTGTGGATTGTATCAGCCATTTGTTTCGTCAGGCGGCGGTTAGCAGCGAAAGTTTTGTGGGGCGGTGGCGCAGCCGCTTTGAATTGAAACGGACGGAACGGTATGAAGGCTGGCTCGCCGGACAGTTCGACAAGGTGTTGGCAACGTCGTCTGTTGATGGGCAGGCGTTGGCTTCTTTGAATGGGAATGGGGCTGTGGAACGGATTGCTGTTTTGCCCAATGGGGTGGATGTGGATTATTTTTCGCCGGAAACGGCCGTTTCCCGCCAAGAAAATGTCATCATCGTCACCGGCAAGATGAGCTACCACGCTAACGTGACCATGACCCTGCGCCTTGTCAACGACATCATGCCCCTGGTATGGGCGCGCCGTCCCGATGCAGAGGTATGGATTGTAGGCAAGGACCCCGGCCGGGAAATAAAAGCATTGGGTCAGCATACGGCCGTTACCGTCACCGGAACCGTCCCCGACATACGCGACTACATCAGAAAAGCCGCCATCGCTGCTGCACCCATCGCCTACGGCGCCGGCATCCAAAACAAAGTGCTAGAAGCAATGGCCTGCGCCGCCCCCGTCGTCGCCACCCCCCAGGCCATCGCCGCGTTAGACGTCACCCCCAGCCGTCATTTGCTCGTTGCCACCACCCCCCAACGCTTTGCCAACGCCCTGCTTGAACTGCTCGACAGCCCGCAGCGGCGGCGCCAGCTTGGGGAAGCAGGACGCGCCTACATCAAAAACCGGCATCATTGGAACAACATCGCCGCCAACCTGGAAGCCATATACCGGGAACTAATCGAGGCAAGACCGTAACATGATGGATACCATTCCCAAATAATACTGCCATCACATCCAGACCGGAGATAAGCCATGCACATCATCCAAACACCACTGCGCGTCAGCCTCTTTGGCGGAGGCACTGACTTCCCCGATTATTATCAGGAACATGGCGGCTGCGTCCTCTCCTCAGCCATAGACAAATACATCTTCGTCACCATCAAAAAGCGCTTCGACAATAAACTACGCATCGGCTGGACGCGCACTGAAATGGTGGACACCGTAGATGAAATCCAGCACGAACTCATCCGCGAAGCCCTGCGCCTTACCGGCATCCAACGCGGCATCGAAATAACCACCATGGGCGATATACCTTCAGAAGGATCGGGATTAGGCTCCTCCAGCACCGTTACCGTTGGCGCATTACATGCCATGTATGCCTACAAACGTGAACTCGTTCTGGCGGAACGGTTGGCACAAGAAGCGTGCTACATTGAACGCGACATCCTAAAAAATCCCATCGGCGTTCAAGACCAATACATTGCAGCCTACGGCGGGCTGCGCTTTATTGAATTCGCCCCCGGCGGTAAGGTTTTCACCGAGCGCATCGAGCCGGACGCTAGAATGATGCGTTCCCTAAATGAAAACTTGCTCCTTTTTTTTACCGGCGTTACCCGCAAAGCAAATGGCATTCTTTCGGAGCAAAAAGCCAACATTCAGCGGCGGATCGCTGTTCTGGGCGAAATAAAAGATATTGCCCGCGAGGCTCGCGGGCAATTGGTTAAAGAGAATATTGATGCGCTGGGGCCATTGTTTCATAAAAGTTGGCAGTTAAAAAAACAGTTGGCCGCAAAAATCAGCAATGGCGGCTTTGACGATATTTATGAAACCGCGCGTAGAGCAGGCGCAACCGGAGGCAAAATATCGGGCGCAGGCGGCGGCGGTTTTTTGCTCCTCTATTGCCCCAATGGAAAGCGTGAAGCCGTTCGTAATGCGCTTAGAGGCTTGCAAGAATTACCCTTTGAACTGGGAAAAGATGGTAGTAAAGTCATCTTTGATTACCAAAGATAAAAAGAAGATTTGTCAAATTTTTGAGCAAATTTGACAAATCCAAAGGAAATTATGGCATTGGTTGAACATTATATTTCGACATTAAAGGACACACTCGACCAACTAGATACCAATCGCATCAATGCCGCTATTACGGCGATACATAAAGCACGGGTTGATCAGCGCCAGATATTTGTCATGGGAAACGGCGGCAGCGCCTCCACTGCCACGCACATGGTTTGCGATTTGGCTAAAAATACGCGCAGCCCCGGCTGGCCTTTTCTCCGCGTGATTGGCCTGACGGATAATATGGCGATTTTATCCGCTTATGCGAATGATGAAGGGTATGAGAATGTATTCGCCCAGCAGTTGGCTAATCTGGTGCAGCCGGGGGATGTTGCTATCGGTATTTCCACCAGCGGGCGGTCGCCCAATGTGCTGCGGGCAATTGAGTTGGCGAATGAAGTTGGCGCAGTAACAATTGGTCTTACCGGCTTTGACGCCGGTTTGCTGGGGCCAATGGTGGACCATCATTTGCATGTACCCAGTGATTGTATTGAGCAGGTTGAGGATATTCACTTGATGCTGGGACATTTGATCACAACTGCGCTGCGGGATATTGTTGAAAAACAGGAGTAACTATTCAGGTATTCCTTAGATTTGTCAAATTTGACCCGGTAAACGCTTGGTCGCGCTAAAAAATTTGACAAATCTTCTCGACAGCGCTGTATAGTTACAAACAGGATTAAAATATGGAATTGGAACTACAGGAATACCTTGCGCCGCTGCGTAAATGGTGGTGGCTGATTATTTTAACGATGCTGGTGGCGGGTGTTTCCAGCTATCTGGCAACGCAGCGGCAAGTTTTGGCGTATCGCTCGACGGCAACGCTGATGGTTGGGCGTGTGATTGATGATCCGAATCCTACCGGCGTGCAGTTTTCGACAGCGCGGCAGCTTGCGGAGACGTATGTGGATATTGCCGGGCGGGCTTCGGTGCGGGATGCGGCGGCGGCGGCTTTGGGCCTGGCGAGTTTGCCGGATGATATTGTGGTGCGGCAGTTGAACAACACGAATATGATTGATGTGATTGTAACGGATACGAATCCTGAACGCGCTCAAGCGGTGGCTGATGAGTTGGTGCGGCAGTTGATTTTGCGCAGTCCGACAGGACAGGAGGATGAGGATCAACAGTTTGTGAATGGGCTGCTGCAAGATTATGAGGCGCAAATTACGGAGACGAAGGCTCAAATTGCCGCTAAGCGGGAGGAACTGGGGCAGGCTGTGGGCGCGCGGGAGATTACCGATATTCAGGATGAAATCACTGAGATGGAGAATGTGCTGCGAACGTTGTCTGCCGATTATGCTAATTTACGCAGCAGCGCTCAACAAGGGGCGTTGAATACGATTCGGGTGATTGAACCGGCGTCGCTGCCGCGGGAACCGGTTGAACCGGAGAATATGATGGCGATTGTTACGGCCGTTGCCATTGGCTTTGTGTTATCAGTCTCGGCGGCGTATGTGCTGGAATATCTGGACGATACGGTGAAAACGCCGGAAATGTTGACGCGGCTGACGCAAATACCGCTGTTAGCCAGTATTGGCAAGATGAAAAATCGAGATGGTTTGGGTCTGGTTACGGTCTTGCAGCCCCGTTCATCGTTGTCGGAAGCGTTCAGGGTATTGAGAACGGCCGTTCAATTCGCATCGGTAGATGAGGCAAATCAGGTCTTACTGGTGACAAGCGCAGCGTCGGGGGCAGGGAAAAGCGCCGTTTCGGCCAATTTGGCCGTTGTGTTGGCGCAGGCAGACCATCAGGTACTGCTAATTGATACCGACTTGCGCCGCCCGGCTTTGCACACCATTTTTCAACTGCCTAACCAACGCGGGCTGACGAGCTTATTATTGGCGTACCGGGGAGATGAGGATGCGGTAGAAATGAACCATCTGCTGGGTGACGCAGTTCAGGAAACCCAGGTTGACGGGCTGCAACTGTTGACCAGCGGCCCGCTGCCGCCTAATCCCTCGGAGTTATTGGGATCGAACAAAATGCGGCTGTTGCTGAATGCGTTAAGAACACGGTACGATTACATCATTCTCGACAGCCCGCCCGTATTATCGGTGACGGATGCGGCGGTGTTGAGCGCTCAGGCCAATGGGACACTGCTGGTTACGCGGGCCGGTAAAACGCGCAAGGCGGCGGCGCTGCAAGCCGGCGCGCGCTTGAACGGGGTAAATGCCCGTTTGATTGGTACTGTACTCAATTCGCTGGGCACGAAAGAGACAGAGTACGGTAAGGATTATTATGAGGAATAACTAGGAGGCTGTCGGAGAAGTCAAAATAGGACGCTGACAAACGCAGAAAAACACGGATTGGAGGGGTAAAACATCAAAAATCAGCGAATATCTGCGTTATCTGCGTCCCAAAATTCTTTTTCCGACAAGCTGCTAGTACAGCATGGCGTAAATACGCAGACGGTTTCGTAGAACGATTTGGCAAAGGGTGTGTTTCATCTCAGTTGATGTATCGGGAATTGGAATTCCCGATACTTGGCTCAACGTTTCGGGAATTCGTTAGTGTCTTTAGTTTTTCGCCACCTCCTTGTAGATGATGTATCGGGAATTGGAATTCCCGATACCTACTCGAGAGGAAGTTGCGG
>JANTHP010000107.1 GCA_024762395.1 Anaerolineae bacterium
TCAACCGGCTCAAATTCCGGAACCAACCGCTTAAACTGCTGCAAGATGGCTTCCCGGTTATCGCATTGGGCGGCGGAGATGAGGTCGTTAACGGCCGTATCCAGCCCTTCAGGTACAAAATTACTGGCATTAGCGGCAATGAAAATTTTATCGTGGCGGGTGCGCTGGTACGATTCGCCGGGAATAAACAGCTCCTCATACAACTTTTCCCCCGGCCTTAACCCGGTGTACCGAATCTCAATATCCCGCCCCACTTCCAAACCGGATAGTTCGATGAGGTCGCGGGCCAAATCAACAATTTTAACCGGCTCGCCCATATCCAAAACAAACAGTTCGCCGCCGCTGCCCAACACGGCCGCTTGCAGCACCAACTGCACCGCTTCGGGAATGGTCATAAAGAAACGCACTATCTCAGGATGGGTCACGGTGATGGGGCCGCCGGCGGCAATTTGCTTTTTGAAGGTCAAAACGACGCTGCCCCGGCTGCCCAACACATTACCAAAACGCACGGCGACATACGGCCGTTTACTCTTCCGCGCCGCCTGATGCACCAACAATTCCGCCGTCCGTTTGCTGACCCCCATCACACTGGTAGGATTCACAGCCTTATCCGTCGAAATCATCACAAAATGGCCCACATCATTCGCCAAAGCGGCGTTAAGCAAATTGCGCGTTCCCAATACATTATTCGTAATCGCTTCCGCCGGATTGCGTTCCATAAGCGGCACATGCTTGTGGGCGGCGGCATGAAACACAATTTGGGGGCGTACCCGCTCAAAAATCTGGTTAATGCGGTCTGGAAAGCGCGTATCTGCGATCAACGGCGTGATTTTGGGGCCATCAGGTCTGAGCCGGCGCAGTTCATGGAAAATTTCAAACACCGAATTCTCGCCATGCCCCACCACAATCAATTCCGCTGGCTCGGCCAACATAACCTGGCGGCACAATTCTCCGCCAATTGAGCCGCCGCCGCCGGTGATTAAAACCCGCTGTCCCGCAATGAGTTCGCGCACGGCGGCCGTATCCGTCTGCACCGGCTCGCGCCGCAGCAAATCCTCGATATCTACGTCCCGTATCTGATTGACATGCAGCGTGCCATCGAGAAGTTCGTAAATATCCGGGATCATTTGTGTTTTGACGCCAGCCTTTTCACAAATGGTCACAATTTCCCGGATGATGCTCCCCGGCGCGGTGGGCATGGCGATGATGACGCGATCAATGCCAAATTGGGGGATCAATCGGGCAATATCACCACGCCCGCCCAACACCGGCACATCATGGATGCGTATCCCTTGTTTACGAACGTCGTCGTCTACAAAGCCAATGGGCGTCAATCCGCGATGCGGGCTTCGCTGCAATTCGCGGACGACTATAGCGCCAGCATCGCCCGCTCCCATGATGAGAACGCGGCTGTCACCATCGGGCTGGGCGCCATACCACCCGCTGGCCATGACGCGCACGCTTAAGCGCGTGCCGCCAACAAAAATGAGGGTCAGCAGCCCATCAATAAAGGGGATGGAACGGGGGAAAAGGTAGGGGTAGATGGCGCGTGAGCCAATGAACAGCAGCAAAAGCAGCAAGGTGGCGGTGGAGACGGCCAATCCGATTTGGACAACTTCTTCGATGCTGGCGTAGCGCCAATAACGTTGGTACAGGCCAAACCAATAAAAAACAGCCAGACGAACGATGAGGGCAACGGCCGTATACCCAATCAGCCCCGCCACAAACTTTTCC
The DNA here is from genome assembly GCA_024762395.1 of Anaerolineae bacterium. Taxonomy (GTDB): domain Bacteria; phylum Chloroflexota; class Anaerolineae; order Promineifilales; family Promineifilaceae; genus JACKCC01. The sequence continues at coordinate 1,735 of JANTHP010000107.1, forward strand.
GGTACAGTAACCGTATCCAAACGCAGCATCAATGCCGCCAATGGCGTCAGTAGTAAAACCAGCCCATCCAAAATAAAAAAGTGCCGGTTACGAAAATTCAAAATCGCTTTGTTTATATTCACGATATCCTACTGAACCTGAGCAAACACAGTGCGAACGGCATTGCTAACGCGCGCCAATTCCGGCTCTGTCAAATCCGAACCGGACGGTAAACACAACCCATCGGCGAAAAGTTTCTCGGCCACTTGTCCACCAACGGCTTCATAACCGGCAAATACCGGCTGCAGGTGCATTGGTTTCCATACCGGGCGCGCCTCGATGTTTTGCGCTTCCAAAGCCAGCCGCACGGTCTCCCGGTCAACACCGGCTTGCTGCGGATCAATGGTCAATGTCGTCAGCCAGCGTGTGTGCCGCCCCCAAGGGGCTTCGGGCATAAATTGTACGCCGGGTAAGTCACCCAGGGCCTCTACGTAATAGTCAAAGTTGCGCCGCAGGCTTTTGACGTGGTCGGCCAGGGCAAACAGTTGGCCGCGCCCGATGCCGGCCAGCACGTTGCTCATGCGGTAATTGTATCCAATCTCCGAATGCTCGTAATGGGGAGCCGGGTCGCGGGCCTGGGTGGCTAATTTGCGGGCATGGGCGATGAAATCGCCATCGTTGGAAATCAACATGCCGCCGCCGGAGGTGGTGATGATTTTGTTGCCATTGAAGGAAAATATGCCCGCTTTGCCAAAAATGCCGGGGGATTTGCCTTTGTATGCCGCTCCTAACGCTTCGGCGGCGTCTTCGATGAGGGTGATGCCGTATTCCTGACATAAAGCCAGAATGGGATCAATGTCTGCGCTTTGCCCGTACAAATGGACGAGAATGATGGCTTTGGGTAAACGGCCGTTCGCAGCTTTGCGCTTTAATGTATCGGCCAACAAAGCCGGGTCCATATTCCAAGAGGCGGTTTCGCTGTCAATGAAAACGGGTCGTGCGCCTACATAAACGATGGGGTTGGCGCTGGCGGCGAAGGTCAAAGTGGAAACAATCACTTCGTCTTCAGGGTTTACGTCGGAGAGCAGCAGGGCTAAATGTAACGCGGCCGTGCCGGAGCTGAGGGCTAACGCATGTTTGGCGCCGGTTACCTGGCAAAACTCTTTTTCAAAGGCGTCTACTTGCGGCCCCAGCGGGGCAATCCAGTTGCTGGCAAAAACTTGTTGGACAAATTCCTGTTCTCGTCCTGACATGTGCGGTGGGGAAAGATAGATTCGTTTGTTCATTATTGTTCCAATTCGAGTGATTTTTTGATGATTCGGGCGGGAACGCCAACGGCCGTTACCCGCTCCGGTAAACTTTTAATAACGACAGCCCCGGCGCCAACACGACTCCGGTGTCCAATCTGACACTGCGGCATAACGGCCGCGCCAATCCCCACGAATGCGCCCTCGCCCACATGCACATTCCCCCCCAGGTTTACGCCGGGGGCAATGTGAACATGATCGCCAATTTGGTTGTGATGGTCAACGGTGCAGCCTGTGTTCAAGATGACGTTAACGCCGATAACGCTGCCGGTGTTGACAACAGCATTGGCGCAAATCATGCTGCCCGGCCCTATGTTTACGTCGGGGGCGATGACGGCCGTCGGGTGGCAGGCGGTGGCGAATTGTTCGCCGCCGGCCTTTAACGCGCGGTAAAGCTGCCGTCGCTTCTGGTTGTCGCCAATGGCGATGATGACGGCTTCGTGGGGGATGGCGGGAAGGACGGCCGTCTCACCCAACACCGGTATACCTAGAATTTCCTGCCCTTTCAAGGCTAAATTATCATCCAAAAAAGCGGCAGGGCTGATATTTTCACCGGTTTCGGCCATCCGCAGCAAGATGTCGGCGACAACCTGAGCATGGCCGCCAGCGCCTATGATGATTACTCGCATAACTATGATTTGGTTCCTTGAAACGGCCGTATCGTTGCCTGACCCGGCTGATTGATATTTTCGCGTTTCACAATTTTGATAATGGTCATGAGGATGATTTTCATGTCCAGCCAAAATGAAAAATTATCTACATACCAGACATCGCGTTCAAATTTTTCTTCCCAGGAGAGGGCGTTACGGCCGTTCACCTGCGCCCAGCCCGTTATTCCCGGTTTCACCTCATGTCGGCGCGCCTGCTCCGGCAAGTATAAATCCAAATACTGCATCAACAAAGGGCGCGGGCCAACCAAACTCATCTCTCCTTTGAGAATGTTAATCAATTCAGGCAGTTCATCCAAACTGCCGCTGCGCAAAAAACGGCCAAACGGCGTCAATCGTTCAGCATCCGGCAAAAAATTGCCCGCCGCATCCCGATCATCCGTCATCGTGCGAAACTTGTAAACCGTAAACGGTTCATTGTTCAGCCCCGGCCGCCGCTGCCGAAAAAAAATCGGCGAACCCAACCGCCACCAAACCAAACCGGCAAGTAACAGCCAAACAGGCAGCAAAACAACCAACAGTAAAGCCGCCGCCACAATATCAAACAAACGCTTGCCAAATAAATGATACATCTCAATCAGTCGCTGACGGGACAGGCAGTCCTTTTTCCCGCAGCAGTCTGGCGTATTCGTTCAGCACCTTGTCAAAAACCCGGCGCTCATCAAAACACGCTTCCGCCATTTTGCGGCCCGCTTCTCCCATCCGCCGCGCTTTCTCTTTGTCTGTTAGTAATTCAATAATCGCATCGGCTAACGCCTCTACGCTGCCGGGAGGAACCAGAAGCCCGTTACGGCCGTGTTCCACCACCTCACGGCAGCCGCGAATATCCGTCACAACACAAGGCGTCTGCATTGCCGATGCCTCCATCGGCGCTCTAGGCAGTCCTTCACGATGGCTGGGCAGTACAAACAAATCCATCAAAGCGTACAACTCAGGCATATCTTGCCTGAAACCGGTAAAAACGCAATTCTTAGCAATGCCATAATCAAGAACAATATCGGGCGTAACAGCATCATTTTTCTCAGAATCCGTCGCGCCGACAATCAAAAATCGCACGTCCGGCTGCTGCTCCAGAATAAGACAAGCCGCCTGCATCAATTCATGTACGCCCTTCTCCGTCACTAAACGCCCTACAAAACCGACAACCCTGTCATCCGTTGAAAACCCAAACTCCGCACGTCTGACAGCCAATTCATCCGCATCAATCTTCGCCAAATTGAACCGATTTATGTCAATTCCATTCCCCAAATGCTTTATCTTATGCGGGCTGGTTATCCCCATCGCCAGCGCTGTACGCATATCCTCCTGATTCTGCGACCATATAAGATCTGAAAAACGCGCGGCAAATTTTTCAATGAACAGCAATACTGACGTTTTAAGCGGATGAGAAAATGACGAAAAATAAAAGCCGTGAATTGTATTCACCACAATGGGAACTCCGGCCATCCTGGCAGCAATCTGCCCCAACAGACCTGGTTTTGGATTGTGGGTATGCACAATGATAAAGTTCTCTTGCTGCATCAGCCGGTACAATCGCCACAAAGAAATCAAGTCAGCCACGGGGGTGATGCGCCGGGTCATGGAAACAGCAAAATGTTTGATGCCATGCGCTTCAAGATAAGCAGCATCTTCCCCAGGGGAAGAAACGGCCGTGACAGTATATCCCGCCGCGGCAATGCTGTTGAGTTGATTAAACAACAAATACCGCTGCGACATCGCAATTGTTGTGATATGCGCTACTACCATCTCTTGCTTCTGCTGCACAACATCTCCTCATTGACCGCGTTCAGACATTAGGTTCGTTCGTTTTCAACTACCCGATTTCAGTAGGCATGTTTCGGGAATTGCAATGCCCGAAACACCAAAGCTATTTATGATCGAAGCGTTTCAACATAAGCACGGGAGTCAAACATTGGCGGGAACTCCCGGCTTAACCCCAACACATAATGATAAATCGCCAAAATTTCTCTGGCCGTCCGTTCTACGTCAAACATATGCGAAACCAACTGCCGTCCCAATTCGGCCCGCCGCGCGCCTTCTTCCGGAGAGTTCAACACCGTTTCAACCGTTCTGGCGATAATGCGGGGCGATGAAACAGGCACAAGCCATCCGGTCAAGCCATCCATGACAACTTCCGGTAATCCGCCAATCCGGCTGGCAATGACGGGCGCTCTATACATTAATGGTTCAAGCACGCCGCCGCAGTTTTCAGACGCCGGCACATGAACGGCACAATCAAACGCGCTCCACCACGCAGCGCTTTCCTGCGGCGCAACGCGGCCAGTAAAATGAATGTGCTGGGGAGCAACTGCTTGAGCGCGTTTTTGCAAGCGCGCCTCATATTTTTGGCCCCCGCCCCATTGACCGCCGACAAGAACGCCGGTTACGTCGGAGCGCCGCCGGTTGATGATGCCGATGGCGTCTATCACATCTTCGTGCCTTTTTAGCCCTTTTGTTTGACCTAAATAGTATTTGGGCGGGTACATATAGTTTACGTTGCCAATTAGTTTGTTGGCCGGAGGAATTTGGAATTGCTTGCGTACATCAATTGCCGTATTTTGAACAATTTCCTTGAACTCATTGCCGTAATATGAAAGGAAGATGCGCTCCTGGGGGATGCCGCTTCTTTCATAATGGCTGCGGATATAGCGGCTTGAGGCTATCCACCAATCATTTTTATCTGACAGGGCAATTTCGGCACGGCGGAATAGTTTATGTTCTAAATGTAAAGGGCCGGGAACCTGGAACAGGCGAGGGATGTTAGATTTCTCGCCTAAGGCTAAACGCAGCATCATGGTGGTGGTGACAAAATGGCTGTGGATCAAGTCCGGGTTGATTTTTTTGACTAATGACCGTATGCGGGCTGCGTGTTGGCGCCATTGATGTGGCCGGGAAACGGGCAAGGAAAAATCGGCAATGTGCAGGGTGGCTCCGGAGGCGCGCCAGTAGGGGATTGCTTCGCCTGATGCGTCTGGTACGACAGCGTGAACGGTTACGCCGTTTTCAACAAGTACGCGGGACTGTCGGGCGGCCCAACGCGCGCCATCGGAGGTTTTGACGACTTGCAGTACTTTCATGAGATTACTCCGTCAACGCTCCATTTAGCGTTTGTTGGGCTGTTATGCTCTGCAAGGTTTGATAATGTTGACGCCGCCGCTGCCGCAGTACATCTGACCGGTAATCTAAGGCAGCCTGACGGTTACGCTGCCCTATTTGTTTCATGCGAGCGGGGTTGTTTAGCAGTTGCTGTATTTTTTGGGCAAGGCCGTTGATGTCGCCGGGGTTTGTCAGGTATTCCGGCGGCAGTAGTTCAGGAATTCCGCCGATATGTGTGCCGATGCAGGGTAATCCGCAAGCCATTGCTTCTATCATGGCACGCGGCAGGCCTTCCATCAAGGATGGCATGACGAATAAATCGGAGGCGCACAGATGCTGCATGACGGCCGTTCCCTGTGTTACATAGCCATGGAAGGTAACGGCCGTTTCCAATGCCAACTTCTGCACCAACTGTTCATACTCCGACCGATACTGCCCATCGCCCAAAACAGTCAAACGCAGCGCCTGTCCGGCGTCCAGGCACAACCGCATGGCGCGCAGCAGCACATGCAATCCTTTGTATCGCTGCGACAAACTGCCCACAAAAATCAACGCCGGTCTATCGCGCCGCTCCAACTGCGCTGACGTCCGAATCGTCTCAGCCAGGTCAAACTGTTCCTGGGGCAGTTCAATGGAAGAATAATGCGTTGTAAAAACACCTCCCGGAGGATAGCGGCGCTGTAATGTCTCTCGTGTGACAAAGGCGGAGCAGCAGGCATGTTTACTTTGCTGCCGCAATATGCGAACGGCAAAGGGGCGGATAAGATGTCCCCAGGCAGCGCCCAAGGCCTGCGGCGATAAGCTGTCTTGCGGGTCGCCGACAACTTCGATGGCGAAGGGCCATTTTCGTTTTCGCAGCCGCCAATACAGGAGGGTGCCAATCGCTCCCGGAACACGCAGGATGAAGGCTGCGTTTCTACTAGCGATGGCGTTCATATGCTGCCACAATTGGGGAAGTTTGATGATTCCCTCCAATGGGCCTACATATTTGGGTAAAGGGGCAAATTGCACGCTGTCACCATCGGCGCGAACGGCCGTTTCCGGTAATGTATCTACTGGTTGCACACGAGCGATGATGGTAACGGCCGTAAACACATCCAAATAACGACGCCAAAACGCATATCCGGCCACCGCCTCCGCATACACGCCATTTTTATACTGCCAAAAACGCTGCTCCGTCGCTACGTAAACTTCCAATTGAAATCCCTACCCCTCAGACGCCACATTCGCATTACGCGATCCCGATCCCTTCGGAACGCGCACCGGCGGATCAATGCGTACCCTGCGCCTGCGCCGGGGCGCTATCAGCTCCGACAAAAAATAAACGCCAAAGAAAAACAGACTGGCATAAAACATCCCACTTATCAAAGCCAGGCTGTCATTACGCAGCGAATACATAGAAAAACTAACAAAAAACACACTAAAATAAAGATAAAATGGATGTGTCCCAATTCGATTCAATGACCAGCGCTGTAAAAGCGTAAACAACGTGAACATCATTGGAATCCCCCAATAACCAAAATTCAAATACGCCTCAGCGCCCAGCGAAAAACCATAATAAGCACTGCCGCCCGGAGCGTATCTATTAGCAAACCAACTACTCAAAAAAAACAATTCATTTCGATGAGACACAAACATACCAGGCAGTAAATTCAACAAGCTGTTTAGATATGTCTGACCGTAAGCAAACCCAACAACACCCTTGTCTATCCATTCCAAGATAGTTGTGACGATAAACAAAATAGACCCCTCATTAAAGGCATCTGCAAAAACACTGTCGCCCATCCCCCCCCTGCGCAGCCCGGCAATGAGAATCGCCACAACAATCAATAACGGCACCAACGCCATATAAACCAAATCCTGCTTCCGGTTTACCTTCGTGTTTTTCAACAAATTTCCATGCAAAACAAGACTAATAATTAAAAAAATAAAATCACGCTCGGCAAAAATCAGGCAGTAAGCAACATACAAAACAAAGTTAATGATATACAGCGGCCAAATGCCCTTCAACTGCTTAACATGAAAATACAAGGAAATGATAAACATCTGCAACAACAGATATTGATAATGAAAACCCGGTCCCAGAGCAATCCGTTGGCCCTTTTCCTGTCCCCAAACATCAGGTCCCACATCCAACAACACATAAACGGTATATCCGATGAAAACGACTAAAATAAACCCCAAGGCCGGCATCTGATGCGCCGACGAAGTCACCGCGTCATTGTCAAAAGACAACCGGGGTTTCACCACATTGGAAACAATAAAAACAGTCGCCATAACAATGGTGAAAATTACCGTTGCGTCAAAAATACGTTGGCGCACAATGCCAAAGTAGATGTCGCGGCCCATCAAATAATTCAGTACCGGCCCATACGCAAAAAAGAGATAGAAACTAAAAATAGCGACTAATGGATCCCTTGTGCCAAATCGCCGGTACATCAACATAATCATACCCAACGATAGCAGCAGTGTGATCCAAATTGGCTGCCAGGTCATCATTCACATCCTTACTACCATTCAACCGCGCCCGCGTGAAACATCATATAATTTACCTGTGCGACTCAGGCCAATCATAAGCGCCGCAAAGAGAATCAGTGTTACAGCAGCGCTCAAACAAGTAACCCAAGCCGCACCTAACAATCCATATTCAGGTATCAAAAACAAAGATAACAGGACAATAACCAAAACTGAAACAATGCGCAAAGTCAATTGCTGACGAAAGATGCCGGTTGCGGTCAAGGCCCCGCTCAGGAACCAGCCGGCATAGTTAATGCCGGCCGCTGCCATTAACCAAACAAAAATATGGGCGTAGGCTGCGTATGTTTGGTTGTACAAAAGCGCCAAGATCGCATGGCCGCCAACCAATGCAATAACAATACCTGCTGCGCCCAGTAGAATGCCAATACCCACTAATTTGAGCAGCAGCGCATTAAAATTAGACCTGTCATTGTCGGCGAAGTATTTTGACAAGCGGGGTAAAGCAACCTGAGCCAAAGCGTTCACCACAACATTACCGGCTACAATCGGATAGGCTAATGCGGCAAAAATGCCTAACGCTTCTGCGCTTAAATACCGCTCAATCAGATAATTCGGAATGTTAACGTACAAAGACGTTAAAGCTGTCGCCGCGCCCAAAGGGAACGCCAGCCATGCCAATCGCATCAACTTTGGGGCTGCTGCACCAGCTTTATTCTGCGCCGCGAACCGTATTTGAGCGCGTAAACTCACCGGTTCATGACCAGTCTGAGTAAGCAGTTTTAGGCCTTGCGGTAAATCATAACCGAGTAAGACGGCCAGCCACATGGCTGCTAATGCGCCAACGCCCCAAAATAAGTTATCGGTAATATAAATGGCTGCGGTCAGAAAAAGGAATGATAATACCCCTTTGGCTATCATGGAGCGGGCAATGCGGGCCATTTGTTCGTGCTTTTGTAGTAAGCCGTAGATGACATCGCTGAAAGATTCAACTGATTTAGCCACTCCCATGATGAGTATCACTTGCGCTGTTTGATGGGGATAGTCAACGATGAAGACAATGAAGGCTATGATGATGAAGGCAAGCAGTGTGGTCAGAAAACGCAGCCTTACATACTCGGCAAATGAAAATTTATTCTGGGCGTCTGCGGCTTGTATATCGCGTAGTTTTAGATTGGTAAATAAAAATATGGGGGAGCATATTGCTAACGCCAATGAAAAACGCCCAACCATTGCGGGCGATCCTAGTTTTGCTAAAAGGATTAGTATCCCACCCTGCGAGGCGACGTACACAAGGTTGCCTACAAATGTCCAGCTAAAGTTTGTTTTGAGGGAAACCGGACGTATCATGGTTGTGGAGGACATGTTTCAGCTATGGATTGGTCTAATGTGAGTAAGGCGTCGGGAGAAATGCCGCTGGTTGAGAGGGATGGGTAGATGTTTTGGAGGGCCTGACAACGGCCGTTTTCCACATACCATTGACTCAATAACAAAAGCCATGAACCGGGAGGGCGCACCCTCATCGCCGTCGCTTGTTCCAGATAGCTCATCGCATCGGCGAACGCGCCCCGATCATACGCAATCAATCCCAGATAGTACAACACTTCCGCATTTTGCGGATTTTGCCGGTTAGCCTCCAAAAGAATAATTTCAGCCTCTGCTGCGCGCCCCTGCTCCCACAACAAAATGCCTTGATACAGCTCAGGCAGCTCACTGGGCGCATATACCTCATTGGCTTGCCGATAATAGCGCCAAGCCGCGTCATCTTCTCCCTGGGCCTGGGCGACATCGCCCAGGGCTAACAAAGGACGAATTCGTAAGGGTTTATCCGCGCTTGCCAATTGGTAATACTCATGGGCGCAGGCGTAATCTTGCCGCTGAAAACAGAGGGTGGCGATGCGCCAGTAATACGGGTAGCGATCGGCGGCTAAGGCTGCGCCCCGGTCATAAGCAGCAACGGCCGTCTCCGGTTGATCATCCATCTCCGCCAATGCGCCTTTAGCCCACCAATGCTCGGCTTCTTGCTCGCCAGTCATTTGCAGCGTCTGGGCGAGCATGGCCTGCGCTTTTTCAGGTTGATGCAAGGATAGGTACACATCGGCGAGTTGATTGCCAAGTTGGGGATCGGGGGTGACAGCAAAACTTAGCGCGTACCAATCAACAATGTCCGCAAGGGGAATGTCTGCCTGCATAGATTGGGCCATTTGGTGCAAATAATCGGCGGCGTTGATTTGGCGGTAGGCGGCAACGGCCGTTTCCGTTTCACCGAGCGCATAATGGCCGCTGGCAGTCAAAAAGCCGGCAACAGGATTCCCTGGCGACAATGCAAACGCCTGTTCCCATTGCGCAGCAGCTTCTTGACAATGACCGGCTAACCATTGTAAACGGCCGTTCTGAATCAAAAGCTGCGGGTTATCTGATACTGTATCGGGTAGAGTCTCTTGGTCAACGGCCGTTAATCGGGATGGTTCCTGACAGCCAAAAGCCGTTTCCGCCTGCCACAGCGGGGCCAACGTCACATTGACCATATTCAACCGCCAAGCCGCGCGCAAACTGCCCGCTTGAAACAGCGCCGCCCCGCCCAACAAGAGCGCGACAGCCAGAAAAACAGTGTGTGATTGCCGGTTTAGGCTAAACATCAGAGACAAACGCTTGCATTGACCAGGCTAGAGATACACAACACGGCCGTTTCCCTCCCCCTCAATCGCATTCCGCGTATCCACAATCAACCCGGCCTGCTCGGCAATCCAGGCCCAATCATAGTCGGCATGGTTGGTAATGATGACAACACAATCCGCCTGCTGCAGAGTAACGGCCGTTAGCTCCACCGACGCCATCTCAAACCACTCCGACGTTAAATCAGCCACATACGGATCATGATAACTGACAACAGCGCCCCGTTCTTGCAGCAGATGAATCACATCCAAAGCCGGACTCTCGCGCACGTCCCCCACATTCGGTTTATAAGCGATACCCAAAATCAACACCCGGCTGCCATTAATCGCCTTCCGGTCCGTGTTCAACGCATCAGCCACCTTACCCACCACATAATCCGGCATGTGACTGTTCACCTCCGCCGCCAATTCAATAAAGCGGGCCGTATAATTCACCGTCTTCAACTTCCAAGACAAATAATGCGGGTCCAACGGAATGCAGTGACCGCCCACACCCGGCCCCGGCGTAAACTTCATAAACCCATAAGGCTTCGTCGCCGCCGCATCCACCACCTCCCACACATTTAACCCCAACTTATCACACATAAGCGCCATTTCATTGACCAGACCAATGTTGACAGCGCGGAACGTATTTTCCAGCAGCTTAACCATCTCAGCAGCGGCGGTGCTGGAAACAGGTACAGGCTGCTCCACAATCGTGCCGTACAAAGCCATCGCCACATCCAAACAATCCGGCGTCATACCGCCAATCACTTTAGGCGTTGTCCAAACAGTATAATCAGTACGGCCCGGATCAATACGCTCCGGCGAAAAAGCCACAAAAACATCTTGACCAATCACATCCCCATTGCTAATGAGACGCGGCACAATAATTTCCTCGGTTGTGCCAGGATAGGTAGTACTTTCCAAAATAATCAGTTTTCCTGTTCCCCCGCAGCGAGCAATGTTGTCGGCGGCATTGATGATATAGGAAATATCCGGGTCTTTCGTTTTACGCAAAGGAGTAGGCACACAAATGGAAATGGCGTCCACATCGGCCAAATCGGCATAATCGGCGCTGGCGCGGAGTTTACCAGATTCGACTAACGGCCGTAACGCCCCATCCGCCACATCCTCCACATAACTCCGCCCCGCATTCAACAACGCCACCTTAGCTTGGTCAACATCAATCCCCACCACCGAAAATCCGGCCTCAACCAAAGCAACAGCCAGAGGCAGGCCCACATACCCCATCCCGACAACGCCAATTCTAGCCTCGCGCGTCTCAATTTTTTGCAATAATTCCGTTTTTCTGCTCACCTTTCTTGATCCTTTTTTGAGTCTTCCGAGAAAATCGCAGATTGCGTAGATTTTTCTCTCCGAGAACCAACATTATCAGCGTTAATCTGCATCCTTTTTACAAATTTACATCCTCCACCTACTCTACCTCTGGACTGAGGTTATGGCAATCACCCAATTCTCTTACCAGCAATTCCAATTCTGGCGTAGGGGCGGGATGGTCGTTCGGCGAGGCTCTCGAACCGCGCGGGTTCATTTTGGCAGAACAAATGGCCTTGTCTCC
>JANTHP010000108.1 GCA_024762395.1 Anaerolineae bacterium
CAGCTTCCATATTGCGGAATGCCCGCCTCATAAGCTGCGCGGGAAAATTCGATTTGCCGTGTCACTTCGGGTACGTCATGGTAAATGGTCTGGTCGGAACCGGTCCAAATGTAGGCGTCGTAAGCAAAAACATCCGGCAGGGGCGTATCCAAATCAACAATGTACAAAACATTCAGGCGGCTGTTTGGAACCATAACGCGCAAGAAATTTAAATACAGGTCATGCGCCTGGGTAACGCCGGACGCATCCAAAGCGTCGCGGCTGCTTTTAGGGTAGCCGTTGATGATGCAAAGGTTTAGCGGGAATTCAATAGGCATTTAGTTGTCTCCTCTTGGAAATGGGACGCGGAGATTCGCAGAGGGGCGAAGATACGCGGAGAGAAAAAGAGAAAATTTGCGTTTATCCGCGTCCAATTTTCATTTATTTGATGATGGGCAATCGCCCATGGTGTCTCTTCGGAATGGATAATGTCCAAAATGATACCCGGCTTGTGTTTTTGCGCCACTGGCGCTTGGGTTTAAGCGGGCATCCTTTTTGTGTTATACTTTTCGTGTTCAAGAATTTACCCATTGAGCCAGCCTGACACATGGATTGACTATGACCCGCATCTTAAATCCTTACATTGTTGGCACACCCATTCCCAGCCAGGAACTGTTTTACGGCCGTGAAGAACTCCTCTCTTTTGTCCGCGATACGCTAAACCCGCCTAAGCAGCGCGTCGTTGTCTTTTATGGACAGCGGCGCATTGGCAAGACATCGGTGCTGTATGAGCTGGCGCGCCGGCTGCATGGCGAATTTCATCCGGTTTACTTCGATTTGATGGGACAGGCTAACCGCCCTCTTGTCCAGGCTTTACATGAGATCGCCACACAAGTGGCTGACAGCCTGGATGAAGAACCGCCGCCGTCATTTACCGATCCGCTTCAATTCCGTGATTTTTTGGAAAAGATATGCGCCATCATTCCCGATGGAACGCATCTTCTGCTCCTGCTTGATGAATTTGATGATTTAAGCGACCAGGAAATCATCCCTGGGGCGGCGGCGCAGACGCTTTTTGATTATTTGCGCGATTTGCTCAATACCGACTTACACGTCGCTTTTATTTTTGTGGTGGGGCGGCGTTTAACCGAACTGCCGGAAAACTTCAAATCCATTCTAAAACAAGCCCCTCAGCGGCGCATTGCTTTTTTGTCGGAGGATGAAACGCATGAGCTTGTTGTTCAACCGGCAAAAGAGATGCTGGATTATACGCCAGAGGCTGTAGATGCCATTTATCGCCTCACGTCTGGTCATCCGTATTTCACCCAATTGATTTGCTTTGAATTGTTCCGCAAGCTGCAAAAACGAGACGATAAAACAGTGATGGAGGCTGATGTAACGGCCGTTCTCGACCACGCCATGGAAACCGGACAAGGCGGCCTATCCTGGTTTTGGGATGCTTTGCCATTGGCCGAACGGTTTGTCATGTCTGCCATCGCCGAAATCAGCAACCCCAATAAATTTGCATCCACCGAAGAAGTGCGCGAACGATTGGCAAATTATGATTTACGGTTTCTGGGACTGGAAATCACAGATGCGCCCAATTTGCTGGCGCAGTGGGAGATACTGCGGCGCTCTGACGGCGGCTATCAATTCGCGGTTGAACTCATACGTCTTTGGATTCTTGCCGAGCATCCATTGTCCACAGCTAAAAGAGAAGTGGAAAATTTGAGTAGTCGGGCCAGTCATTTTTTCGCCCTGGCCCGTTCCGAGCACCTAAATGGCGAATTCGTTAATGCCATCGAATACTATGAACAAGCGCTTAATGCTAACCCAAACCATTTTCGTTCCCAACTGGGATTGGCGCAGGCTTTAACGGAAATAAAAGATGTTCAGGCGGCGCACGAGGCATATTTGCGCGCCTATGAAATGGACCACAGCGCAGCGCGGGATGGTCTGATCCATTCATATGAAAAATTGGCCGGCAGTGAGGAACGCGACGGCAGCTTGCAAAAAGCAATCCAGTATCTGGAAAAAGCGCAGGAGTTGGCAGCGAATGATGAACGGCAGTTGCGAATCGAATTTATCAGTGGATTGATTGAGGAGGAAAAGCGCCGGTTAGAGAAAGAGGAGCAGGAGCGGCGCAAGAAAAGGCAAGAATGGCTTCTTTGGGGCAAACGAATCGCAGCCGCAATTGGTATGTTGATGCTTATTATCGTTTTTATTTTTGCCGGCTTCTTCCTGGTTGACAGGTTTTTGCAGCCGACGCCAACGGTAACGGCCGTTGCCGTTATCTCATCCCCCTCCCTAGAACCACAAATCACAACCCCGCCCCCCAGCAGCATAGCCACCCGACAGCCAACAAGCACACCATTGCCGACCTACACACCGCCGCCGACTTACACGCCAATCCCCACCTCAACCCCCACCTCAATCCCCACCCCAACCCAATTCGCACCCGTTGTAGCGGTTGTCAAAAAACCTAACACAGAACTATATCTAGGCGCGTCCATTTATACCGGCGTGCGGGCGTTATTGCAGGTTGGCGATACCGTATTGCCGACGGGAATTACCGAAGATAACAGATGGTACAGCGTTCAGGCTGAGCGCAACGATCAAGCGCTGGAAGGATGGGTTCAAGCCGAGAACTTGGAGTTTGTCAGCGGGACAATTGGCAGCCTACCTGTGGTTGTGCCAACAATTTCTGTGACTATTCCTTCACCCAGCGCCTGTAACCTGGATGTCAGCATCAAAACATCGCCCGTGCTAAACTCTTCATTTGATGATGTTCGTATTTTGCTGACAGGAACCTATCCAACAGAGGCGCACCATTTACTACTCACGGTTTCCAGCGTTGACGGCCGACCGTTGGTTTACCCTAATTTCATTGATTTCAACGATCCTGATTTTGATGATTACGGCTATTTAATTGGATCGTGGCTGTTTGAGGACAGGGGATTCACCGATAACACAATGTTCAACTACTCTTTGCAAGTTTTAGATGTAAATGACAACGAGTTGTGCGCATTTACCGGCAGCTTTACGCAATGATGTGATGTTTGGAGCCTGGCGAAGGCTGCCTCTTGAGAGAAAATATGACCCATTCTACTTCGGGCAGAACCTATAATCCCTTCATTTTCGGCGATCCCGTGGGACCGAAGCATTTTTATGATCGGAATGATGCGGTTGATTTCATCATGGATCGGTTATATGGGCATTCTCGTTCCAGTATTGCGCTGTGGGGTGACAGGCGCGTTGGGAAAACATCGCTGCTGTATTTTATTGGACAGCCCAAATTGCGCCGTGAATGGGGAAAGGATCCCGCTAAACACCATATGCTTTTCCTGGATTTACAGGCACTTTCTCAATTTGATGGATCCCATTTCTGGGAATGGGTGATAGACAAAATTTCCCTGGAGGTTTGCGACACGGAATTGGGGCGGCAAGCGGATGCGTTGTTAGCTGACGGCGATTTTTCTGAACGGCGAATGAGCCGGTTTTTCCGCCGGATGCAGCAGCGGGGCGAGACGTTGACGTTGTTACTGGATGAATTCACTCATTTTGTCAATGCCGGAACCTCAAGCGATAAAGACGCCAAGCGCAAGCTGCTTAAGTTTTTGCGGACGCAGATTACGGCCGTTACTCCTACCATCCCCAATCCCCGTCCATTAGCGCTCATTACGGCAACGCGACGACCGCTTCACGAAACATGTCAGCCGCTTTATGAAGGCGGCGATATTGGCTCTCCCTTTTACAACCCCTTTGTGGCCGAGCGTTTGAAACCATTTACGGAGGCAGACGTGCGGGATTTACTGACAGAATCATTGAAGGGAACGGCCGTTTCCTTCACCGACGCCGAAACCACCCACCTGCTGGCAACAGCCGGCCTCCACCCCATCCTGGTACAAAGCTACGCCAGCGAGTTGTTTAGCGCCAAGCAAAACTCAACCCGCACCATCGCCGATTTTGCCGATATTGACCGGAAATTCAATGAACGCAGCCTGACATGGTTCAGTGATTTTTGGCGGTATTCAAGCAAAGTGGAAAAGCGCCTTCTGGCAAAGTTAGTTAATAAAGAATTAGATTGGGACAACTTAAAGCCGGAACAAGAAAACGCCTGGCGGCAGTTAAAAGAACGCGGTTTGATGGTGGAAAAATCATTTTTCTCACCCCTTTTTGCTGAGTGGATACACCTCAATTTGTCCCAATTAGTTACAAATGATACCCATAAGCCAGAACCTGATGCGATTAGCTTGATCCAAGCATTGAGCAATCATTTTAGCCAGCAAGAAGTACGCGATTTATGCGTTGAATTATCTGTCAACTATGAAAGTTTGGAAGGCGATGGTCATGCAGGCAAAGCAAGAGAATTGGTCTTGTTTTTGCAGCGACGCAATCGCACTGACGAGTTAATTGCATTGGTAAAGCGCGAACGCCCACGCCTGCATCTCATATAATCTCCCCTTTTTCTGCATACAATTTTTTGTGACAGAAACGGCCGTTCCCGTGTCTCAAAAATAGGCAGGCAGGCCGTTAGAAAACCCTGCCCGTCTGTGTTAAACTTGATGCACGGAGGCATATCCCATGATTGATACAGATGGCAAATTTTACCTGGGTCGCCAAACCGACCCCAAAACCGGCGAAACCGGTGTCACCCCCTTACTTTACGATCCCGATGATTTAACCACCCATGCCGTCGTCGTCGGCATGACCGGCTCCGGCAAAACCGGCCTCTGCCTGGATTTGCTGGAAGAAGCCGCCCTCAACAACATCCCCGCCTTGATGATTGACCCCAAAGGTGACATCACCAACGCCCTGCTGCACTTCCCCAACCTGGCCCCGGCCGATTTTCAGCCCTGGGTTAACGCCGATGAAGCGCGGCGGGATGGTAAATCGGTGGAACAGGCGGCGGCGGACACGGCCAATTTATGGCGTAACGGTCTGGCAAAATGGGAAATCGGGCCGGAACGTATTCAAAAACTGGACAATAATGTGCAGTTTGCCATTTACACGCCCGGTTCCGACGCCGGATTACCGGTTAGCATTTTAGCGTCGCTGCAAGCCCCGCCCATCCCCTGGGAGGAAAATAAGGAACTGCTGCGGGGGAAAATATCGGGGACGGTAACGGCCGTACTCGGACTCGTCGGCCTCAAAGATATAGACCCGGTACGCTCCCGCGAACACATCCTCCTTTCCAACATCTTCGAAACCGCCTGGAGCCAGGGCAAAGATTTGGATTTAGGCGAACTGATCATGCAAGTGCAGTCGCCCCCCTTTGAAAAATTAGGCGTTTTCGACATCAACCGCTTCTTTCCCGAAGACGATCGCTTCGATTTAGCCATGAGCCTCAACAACATCCTGGCCGCCCCCGCCTTCCAAACCTGGATCGAAGGCGAGCCGCTGGACATCGCCAGCCTGCTCTACGACGCCAACGGCAAACCGCGCCACAGCATCTTCTACATCGCCCACCTGAACGATGAGGAGCGAATGTTCTTCGTCACCCTGCTCTATTCGGCCGTAGAAAGCTGGATGCGCACCCAAAAAGGCACCACATCCCTCCGCGCCCTCGTCTACTTCGATGAGATTTTTGGCTACCTGCCGCCAACAGGCAACCCACCCTCCAAAGAACCGATGCTGCGCATGCTCAAGCAAGCCCGCGCTTTTGGCGTGGGGATGGTGTTAGCCACCCAAAACCCGGTGGACATTGATTACAAAGCCCTTTCCAACGCCGGCACCTGGTTCATCGGCAAATTGGGCACAGACCAGGACAAACAACGTTTGCTGGATGGCCTCAGCAGCGCCGCCGGGGCCGGGTTAGACCGGCGCGAATACGATGATTTGATTTCGGCCATTGGCAAGCGGGTCTTCCTGCTGCGTAATGTGCATGAGAAGCAGCCGGAATTGTTCCAAACGCGCTGGGCGATGAATTATTTGGCCGGGCCGGTAACGCGCACGCAAATTCCGGCGTTGAATGAATTGGCTGGAGCAAGCAGCCAGCCGGTCAGCCAGTCAGCCAGTCAGCCATCAGCGGCGAGTGTTCCGCCTCCAAGCTCCAGTCTCCAGCCACCAGTTACCAGCCACCAGCCACCAGAAACTGATTTGCCGGGCACAGCTTCTCGCCCGGCCGTTCCGGGGCGGACGGCGGAGTATTTCCTGCCCAATAATTTGACGGTATCGCAAGGAGCAAAGCATGACGGCCGTTCCCTCCCCGCCGATGCCAAACCTTTGGGCATCCTGTACCGGCCCGTCCTGCTGGCCCAGGCTGATGTACGGTTCCTCAATCGCAAATACAATCTCGACCAAGAATTGAAACGAACGGCGCTGGTCATCGAACCAGATCGGCGGGGGGCGGTGCGATGGGAAGATCATACGGCGTCCCCCATCGAATCCCGTCAATTAGATCGCGGCCCGGTTCCCAATGCCCGCTTTGCCCCCTTAGAAGAACCGCTGTCCGACGCCAAAACTGTACGCGCCATGCAAACAGACTTTGTAGATTGGGTCTATCGAGAAACCGAAGTCATTGTCAAAGCCAACGAAACCCTCAAAATATATGCCGGGCCGGACGTATCCGACGAAAAATTCGCCCAACAGTGCCAAAAAGC
Organism: Anaerolineae bacterium; assembly: GCA_024762395.1. Lineage (GTDB taxonomy): Bacteria > Chloroflexota > Anaerolineae > Promineifilales > Promineifilaceae > JACKCC01. Next base: position 6,582 of record JANTHP010000108.1, read on the forward strand.
CGCCGCCGAGAAAGCCGAAATTGAGGCGGACAAGGTGGAAGCCCGTTTTGAGAAGAAAATTGACGCGCTGGAAACAAAACTGGCCCGCGAAGAGCGCGAACTGCGCGAAGATGAGGCCGATTACAAGCAGCGCAAGATGCAAGAAGCGGCCACTCACGCCGAAACCCTGTTCAGTCTTTTCTCCAAACGGCGACGCAGCGTCTCCTCGTCCATGAGCAAACGGCGGCTGACAGCTAAAGCCCGCGAAGATGTCGAAGAGTCGAAGGAAGAGATTGAACGGCTCAATCAGGAAATTGACGAGATGGAAGCGGACATGAAGGAAGCGTTGGACGAACTAGAAGAAAAATGGAACGACGTCGCCGCCGACACCTCGGAAATTCCGGTAACGCCTTACAAAAAAGATGTAAGCGTCGAGCTGTTTGGTGTGGCCTGGATGCCTTACCACCTGGTAAAAAGCGGTGGGCAAATCAGTGAAATAACAGGATTTAAGATTGAAGAGTGATTTTACCGCAGAGGTGCGGAGGGTGCAGCGTTTTCTCAATTCTTTGCGCCCTTTGCGCCTTTACGGTTCGTTTTTCAACAATCTCATCAATGAACCAAAGTGACAGTCACAGGGCGAGCGGATTTGGTTGACCCTAAATCTTGCGCCCCGTGACTGTCACTTTTGAGGAAGAAGTATGAACAAGCGAACTGCGGGCATTGGCGGCGGCATTCTGGTTTTGATTGCCGCTATTTTGTCGGTTATTTTTGGTCAGGATTTTTTGGCACAGTTAGATCCTCCCGCCGATGCCGGCAATGTGGATGTGCCGCCCCCGATCAACGATAATAACCCTGACTGGTATGATATTTACTTCACCGCCCCCACTTGCCCGCCGGAGGAGGAACGCATTGGCGGCCTGGATGAAACGATTGCGGATGATATTCGCCAGGCTCAATTGCAGGTGGATGTGGCTGCGTTTGATTTGGATGCGGAACCGATTGTCAATGCTTTGATTGAATTGGAGGAACGGGGCGTGACGGTGCGCGTGGTGACGGATGAGGATAATGGCGACCTTTCCAGTATCCGGCGACTCAGGCGGCACGGGATTAGTGTGGTGGAGGATAAGCGGCGGGCGTTGATGCATGATAAGTTTATTGTGGTAGACGGCCGTTACATCTGGACGGGTTCCCTCAACTTCACCTCCAACGGCGTTTACTGCAATAACAACAACCTGGTTCGCATTGATTCCTCCCGCATGGCTGCCAACTACATGGCCGAAATGGACGAAATGTATGACGAGCGGCTGTTTGGCCCTGATTCGCCCCAAAACACCCCCAACGAAAAGATGACCATCAACGGCATCGAAGTGGAAAACTACTTTGGCCCGGAGCGGGAAATGTCGCTCAACATTGCCCGCACCGTCGTCAGCGCTCAGAACGAAATCCTCTTCATGGCCTTCTCTTTTACCGACGATCAGATTGGCGAAGCAATGCTGGGCCGCGCCGACGCGGGCGTAACCATTCGCGGCGTCTTTGAGAAAACGGGGTCGGATACTGTTTTTAGCTACTACCCGCATCTGGCCGCTTCGGGCATGGAAAATGTGAGTGTGCGCACCGACGGCAATCCGCAAATTATGCACCATAAGGTGTTCATCATTGACCGGGAGACGGTGATTTTTGGTTCTTTTAACTTTAGCGACAGCGCCAATCGCAAAAATGATGAAAATATCGTCATTGTGCACGATCCCACATTTGCCAGCTATTTTGTGGAAGAGTTTGAGACGGTTTGGGCGGAAGCAAGCATCGAAAAATAAAGTTTCCCCAAAAGTGCGCGGAGTTCTTAGGAACGGAAATTAAATAACCTACGGAACTGAGATTAGAGACTTGAGACTGGACTAATCTCTAATCTCAAGTCTCCAATCTCTTGTACGTTATTAAATTCTCATTCCTTATTGATTTTGGTGTGTACCGTGTGTATAATAAAATATGAAAAGTCGTGAAGTTATTTCCAATTCAAGCATCCGCAAAAGTCTGGACGGGTAACAGTTCCCCATCCTAAAAGAGATTTACCAAAGGGAACGCTGCGCAATATCTTTCGACAAGCGGGGTGGACGTGGCCGCCGAGGTAATTTATGCATTTTCCAGTTGTTATTCACAAGGAACCTGACAGTGATTATGGTGTAACAGTTCCGGATTTACCGGGGTGTTTTTCTGCCGGGGTGTCGCTTGATGACGCGCTGGTTCAAGCGGTAGAAGCGGTTGAATGCCATGTTGAAGGGTTACTCATGGAAGCAGAACCTGTTCCAATACCTAGGAGTATTGAATATCATCGCAATAATCCCGATTATGCCAACGGTATTTGGGCTGTTGTTTCGGTTGATCTTTCCAAACTTTCTGGAAAATCCAAAAGGGTCAATATCACTATACCTGAACGGTTGTTATCGTTGATGGATCAATATGCCGCTCAGCGTGGGGAGACGCGCTCTGGTTTGATTGCCAATGCAGCTATGGAATACATTGCTGCACGGGCTGAAAATTGAATGCGGCCGGGTGAATATCTGCTTAATTTTTCATACAATTGAGAATTATACTGTTATAATCGTCACAACCGAGCGCTAAAGACTCGGTTTCTTGTTTTATGAGGGTTTTATGCAAGCAAGTTTGCCATCAGTGGCGCTGGGTAACGGCCGTTTCCTACGCAATCTGGGTTATCTTCTGGCTGTTCCCCTGGTTGGGTTCGTTATTGCCACGCTTGTTTTTGCGGCGGCTGTTTCGACTTACCGGGGGCGGCATGACGGCCGTATCTACACCGGCGTCTCCGTGCTGGGCGTGGATTTAAGCGGGATGGCTCCCGACGAAGCGCAGGCAGCCTTGTCGGACGCTGTGCCTTACCCACAGGCGGCGGTTGTCACCTTCGTCTATGCGCCCACCGGCCAAACCTGGCAAAAAACGCCGGCTGAATTGGGGTTATCGCTGGATGCGGAGGCAACTGTGGCGGCCGCCTTGCAGGTTGGGCGGGATGGCGCTCCGTCGGCGCGTTTCCGCGAGATGGTTCAGAGTTGGTATTACGGCCGTTCCCTGCCCCCAACCCTGGTCGTCAACGAAGCGCAGCTAGAAGCGGGATTGAACGATATTGCGGCTTTATTCGACGAACCGGCTGTAAATGCGTCGCTGCGATTTGATGGGGAAACGGCCGTTTACACCCCAGGCCAGGTCGGACGCAGCCTCAACATCGCCGCCATCCGCGACCAACTCGTCGTCCCCATGAGCGCATTCCGTCCGGCAATCATCGAACTGCCTGTCACCGACAAAATTCCGGCCGTTTACGACGATCCGGACGCCGCCTACCGCATCCAACAAACCCTTAGCGCCCCCATTACCTTTTATCTGCAAGAACCGTTAGCCGACCTTGATTTGGAGCGGGTAACGCTGTCGCCGGCTGAGCTGGCGCAGTGGCTGCGTTTTGAACTGGAAACAGACGCGGACGGCGTCGCCCATCATCAACTCTATTTTGACGATAATGCAATTCGTCACTGGTTGTCGCAGTTTGCCGGGCAAATTGACCGGGAGCCGGTGAATGCCCGGTTTTATTTTGACGATAATACCCGCGAACTGGTACTGGTGTCGCCGCATGTCAACGGCCGTCGGCTGGACATCGAAGCCACGTTAGAGCGATTCAAACAACAAATCGGCACATCCAGCCATGCCATCCCCTTCATATTGGAAGACATTGTACCAGTGGCCCATTCCGGGGCTACCGCCGCCGAATTAGGCATTACCGAACTCATTCGGGAGCAAACCACATGGTTTTACGGCTCTTCCGATGCGCGTATGCACAACATTGCCCGTTCAGCCGCCAATTTTTACGGCATCGTCATCGCCCCGTATGAAGAGTTTTCCTTTAACAAATATCTGGGCAGCATCAGCGAAGACGACGGCTACACGGAAGGGCTTATCATCGTAGGCGGCCAAACCATCAAAGGGATTGGCGGCGGGGTGTGTCAGGTCAGTACGACCATGTATCAGACCGCGTTTTGGTCAGGCTTTCCCATTGTAGAACGGTGGGAACATGGTTACTGGCTCGATTATTACAACGACGGCGAAGGGCCAGGCATGGACGCCACCGTCTACTCTCCAGTCGTTGATCTCCGATTCGTCAATAACACGCCTTATCATTTGCTCATCGAAAATTATTACAATGAGGAAAATGAGGCGCTGACGTTTAAGTTTTACAGTACCAGCATGGGGCGCACGGTGGAGAAAGAGGGGCCGGTTTTTACCAATGAGACGGAAGTTCCCTCTTCTGAAGAAGACCGTTGGGAATTTGACCCGGATATTCCATTTGGCACAACGGAGCAGATTGACTGGGCTACGCAGGGGGCGGATGTATCGGTTCATCGCATCGTGAAAAATGCGGATGGCGAGGTGATTGACGACCGGGTGTTTAACAGCCACTACATTCCTTACCCCAATACGTTCCACTACGGCCCCGGCGTTGAGCCTTTTGATTATGCGACGGTGGTTAATGGGGAACGGCCGTAACACCCGTGTAACCATACAGCGTTGTCGAGAAGATTTGTCAAATTTTCTAGCATGACCAGGCGCTTACCAGACTAAATTTGACAAATCTAAGAGGGACACCTGAATAGTCACACACCCGTTACTTTTTACCCATCTCAAACGACGTAACCATAAACCCATCATGAAGGACAATTTATGGCTATTTCGACAACAGTGAAGGGGAAAACGGCCGTTTCCCCTCTAAAAACCCTCCTAATGCGCATCAATTGGCGGGTTGTGGCCGCCGCCGCCCTCCTGTTTACCCTCTTCCTGGCATTATTCACCTTCGTCCAGTACGGCACAGACGCATTGGCCGGGAACGATGGCTACTACCACATCAAAATGGGCTACCTTATCCGCCATGAAGGCTTAAAGCCGGACTTCCCCTGGCTGCCCATGAGCATCCTCAACCCTGACGCCTATTATGATCATCATCTGCTTTACCACGTCTATCTGGCCCTGTTTGCCACCACAGACCCCGGTCTGGACGGCGGCCTGGCCTTGACCCAAAGCGCCAAAATCGCCAGCATCATCTTACCTTCGCTGGCATTTATGGTCATCTGGCATATGCTCAGAGCGCAAAAAGTTCCCTGGGCCGGCATTTGGTCATTGGGGCTTTTTGCTGTTTCTGAAGCCTTCTTGTACCGAATGAGTATGCCGCGCGCCCAATCCGCTTCCTTGTTGGTGTTGGCGCTTGGCCTGCATTGGCTGCTGCAAAAACGATACAAGCTGCTCATCCCGCTGGGATTTGCCTATGTCTGGTTTTACAATGCGTTTCCATTGTTGTTGGTCATGGCGGGCGTCTATGTCGTCGCCACAGTGATGATGGAGCGTCGTTTTGCCTGGCAGGCGCTGGTTTATCCGGCCGTCGGTATCGCTTTGGGGATTATCATTAACCCTTATTTCCCCCAAAACGCAACGTTTATCCTCAACCATCTTTTGCCCAAGCTGGGCGGCGATTCTATCCCTGTCGGCAATGAATGGTCGCCATACAAAACGTGGACGCTGATTGGGAATTCGGGCTTTGCCCTGGCGGCGTTTGTATTGGGTACAATGGCGTTGGGCTGGCGCGAAAAACGGATGGACAAAGCCACGCTGATTAGCCTGACATTGGCTGTCTTATTCGGCTACATGTTGTTCAAATCACGTCGTTTTGTAGAATATTTCCCACCGTTTGCCCTGATTTTTGCCGCGATGGCGATTTCCCCGGTGTTGGCGGGATGGGTGAAGGATTTTAGGAGGAAACGGCCGTATCTCCGCGCCCTCATCCCCACAGCCATGCTCATCCTCATGGCCTGGCCCTTGTACAGCTCCCTCACCGGCGCCCGCGAAGCCCTATCCAAATCCAAACCGGCCGACCGTTACGCCGACGCAGCCCTCTGGCTGCGCGCCAACGCCGACCCAGGCGACATGATCTTCCAAACCGACTGGGATGATTTCACCCGCCTTTTCTTTTACAACACAGAAGACATCTACCTGGCAGGCCTCGATCCAACCTATATGGAATTATACGATGCCGCCCTATATGATGAATGGGTAGACATTACCAAAGGCCGGGTAGAACAGCCAGGCCAGATTATTCACGGCCGTTTTGGCGGCGAATATGTCTTTTCTGATCTGAAACATGGCAGCTTTATTGACAAAGCCGAAGCTGATCCCAACTTAGAAGAAGTTTACCGTGACGAGTATGCCGTTATCTTCGCATTCGTAGATTAGTAACTTTTCCCATTAAGTGACTGTCACTTCTGAGGCTGAGCAGTTATCCTCATTTTTCAAATTTATTCAGGCTCAGGTAAAAAGCCTTGCAACCAACGGTTTGCAAGGCTTTTTGGTTAATTTTTACAAAATTCAGCGTTTCTCGTTACTTTTTTGAATGTTTTACGACCAAGTAAGTGAAATCGGAATGGTTCAATCAAATAAAAGGAATTAATTATGAAAAAATCTCACCCAATCAAACGTAGTATCCTGTTCGTTTTATTAGCTGCATTGACTATCATGGGAGCAGCCTGCGCTCCATCAGTTGCCGAACCTGCAGCCTCAATCTCCAGCGTAGAACAAGCCGCTCCGGCCGGTAATGCTGGCGGGGCTGTGGTATCTATCGAAGGGGTTGTAGAAGCTGTTGGTCAAGGGAAAATCATGGTTGCCGGCAAAACCCTAAGCGCCTCTAATGCCCTGACGGATGAGATTGCTGTAGGCGACTCAGTCTCCGTTACAGCCCACGAATCTGCAGACGGCGCGTTGGTTGCCAAAGAAGTTATACCTTTGAACAGTGTTCTCACCAACAGCGTCGTGAATGATGACAACGGCAACGACAACGACGCCA
>JANTHP010000109.1 GCA_024762395.1 Anaerolineae bacterium
CCAACTTGATCCAGGCCCACACAAAGAAAAAGGTAAAAATAGTCAGACCGGTGACGCCGATGAACGTTTGCGCCGCCAGTGACAGCGCTTCCAATTTAGATTGCAAAATGGCCTGCCAGCCCCACTCCAGATAACTGTTCAGGTCAAAATGACGGCCGTAAGCAAACAAATCATTGTAATCGGTCAAAAAAATAGTTTCCGTGCCAACTGTGGAAAGCGGCCGTCCGATCACCCGCCAGGTGCGCCAGAACCAGCCGCCCATTACCAGCAGGTAGCCAAGCGTGAAAATTAGAAGATTGGCGATTAGAGATTGGAGATTGCTTTGCGGTCTTTCAGTCTCCAATCTCCAATCTCTAACTGCCAACAGCCACACCCAGCCGCCAACCGCCAACAGCAAAATACCATCGGCGCGGGTAAGGTGGCTGAGTCCGGCCAATAGTCCGGCTGCCAACCAGGCTGTTTTGGCTGATTTTCCTCGTTTTTGCGCCCAGGCCAGCGCCAGCAAACAACCGCCGCCCGTCCAGGCGTACAGAACAAAGGTGGAGGGCTGCACCCAATAAGCCGTGTAATAGCCGCCAGCCGCCGTGAACAAAGCGGCCGTGCGCGCCTGCCAGCGCTGTCCGCCGGAAAGCTGCCAGCTAATGGCATACCCCATCAAAGGCAGCAGGCCGGCCATGAGCCAAAATGGGAACTGCGCGGCGCGAAAACTGTCGCCGAAGGCGTAACCGGCGGCGGCGATGATGGAGGGCAGGGGCATCCAGTAGGTGTGGCTGGGGGTGGGCAGCCCCGCCGGTTCATCCAGGTACTGCCAGATGATTTGCTCGGTGAAGCCGTCGCCAGCCGCCAGCCGCTGCCCGTTGGTGGTGTAGTAGTAGGCGTCGAAGTAGGTGGGATGGGTCATCCGTAACGCCCAAAATGCCTGAATGAGCAGGGCAACGGCCGTAATCCACACCATATCTTTGCGCCAATCTTGTTTTTGTTGCATATGGCTCATCTCCCGGCCCGTAACGAAAACGGCCGTCCCGACCCCTTAACATGCAGCACATTGGCAAAAATCCATAAAAAGCTGTAATTCAAAACCCGGCTCGATTGCACCAATGCGCCAAACAAAAGCAGGCTCAACGCCAACCCCTGCGTAATCCGAATCATCGCCGACGATTCCACAAAAGTGGGCGATGGCAGAAACAGAATAAACGCAGCGTTTAAAAAAAGGCTTATTACAAAAGGATGGTAATTTTTCTTTGCCAGACTGCGACCGCTTAAATAAATGCTGATGAGCGCTGGTATGATAGACATGGGGACAACGATGAGTGACACCAACAAAAATGCGGAAAAATTATAACGCGCCGCGACGAGCCAGCCGCCCAGCGGTATCCAGAAAAACGATTCGGTTGCCCCAAAACCCGTTTCCCCCAGCCAGGCCCATAAAACGACCTGCAAAACGAGCCAGGGCAAGACGCTGAAACCCAATCTAAACATCCAGCGCCAATCTTGTTGTAACGCCGCGCTAAGAACATAAGCGACGGCGAAAATCAAGGCTGTCTCTTTAGTTAGCCCTGCCAGACCAAAGACGATGATTGCCAGCCATCGTTTTTCGCGCGCCCAGGCTAACATGGCCGCGACCAGCAGCATATGGGTTAACGGTTCGTTGACGCTGGTTCGCAAGCCCAAAAGTTGTCCGCCGTACAAGCCATAAGCCAACGCATACCAACGACTAACGCCCAGGTCGATTAAAAACGCTTCCATCAACCATGTTCCCAACCCAATAGCGATGAAACTGAGGACAATGAGCGCCCAGGGAATGAGCGCCGGTTGGCCTAGCGACAATAACCGGGCGATGAGCGGGTACAGGATGCGCTGGAAACGGTAGGCGGGTTTGTCTAAATCGCCGGTAAATGGCGCTTCTAAAAAATCGTGGGCGATGTCGTATGAATAGTAGCCATCGTAATCAATGAAGGCGTGGGGGCCGTTGCCGTCGCCGATGTAAACAACGACGGCGTAAATCAGGCTGACGAGCACTACGACGAGTGTGGGCCAGCCTTTCCGGCGTGGCGTGGCGGCGAAGGGTTGTTGGTTACTCATGATTGATTTTACGTATCTATACAGATGACAGTCACTTCTTCCAGAGGTATTAGCCGAAGCCATGATGTTGGTAAGTGACGTTCATCCGCGTCCTTTTTTAATTAGCAGAGGTTCGCGCGAACACGGCCGTTACCGCATCCGCATATATTTCTTCCCATCCCGACTCTGACGGCCGGGCCATCTCCCGTGCCAGCCCGCTGCCCGGCTCGACGATGACCAGATTGATATTGAACGCATCCAATTTGTCTTCCCAGCCCTCCGCGCCGCTGTAAATGGCGAGGTATTGACGCAAGAAATCATCGTCGTAGAGGTCGGTACGGCCGTCTACAAACACAGGATACTGCGGCAGGTTCCAAATAATGTAACCGCCCCAATTGTAATTATTGAAGATGGGGCCGGGCGGCGCTTCTTGTTGCAAAAATTCCACTGCCGCCACCGGTAAATAATCCGCTTGATCCAGCCGGTTTGTTTCTGCATTGGCTGACTGGGCTGCGCGCAGGAGGGCCGCGCTTGCCAGCAGAATGACGATGAACCAGTTAACGGCCGTCATCAAACCAGATTGGGGCGCGTGCGACGGCGGTTTAGCCGGGCCGCGCCACCGTTCCCAGGCGGCGGCGCTGTAGCGGACGATGACCGGCGCCGTCACCAGCGCAAACAGCGGGATGTTGCGCACCGCCAGCAGCGACATGTAGGTAAACAGCGCCACCAGCGTCAAATCGGTAAAATCAGCCCGTTTGCCGGAGAGGCCGAAGGCTGTCAGCGCCGCCAGCAGCAGCCAGATGAACGGATGCAGATAAAATTCATGGAAATTGGGCGCTTGCCATTCGGCAATAAACTCTTGCAAAACTTCAATGCCTACCGTGCGGAACGGATAAGTCAGCATTTGCGCCCCGTTGGGGTTAAGCGGGATGACGGCCACGCTGACCAGCATGACCAACAGTAAAATCATCAAGCCGCGCCAGCCAATGCCGCCTGAATGCCCCAAAATCAGATTGCCCACTTCGCCGAACAGGTAGGCGATCATCAAAATGAAGCCGATGGCAAAGCCGCCGTGAATGTTGGCCCACAGCAGCATCACCAGCGGCAGCCACCAGATGATTTTGGGTGATTGGGCGGTTTGGATATTGGTTTTGAACCGATAAAGCAGGAAGGCGACAACGGATGTGAGTAAAAAACTAACCATCTGCGGCCGCGCCGCCCAAATGATGCCGGAGGCGATGGCGGCGATGATGAGGATGAATGCTTGCAGCCAGCGGTTGTCCGACCGCTGGTCGCCGCTGCGGCATTGCAGCCAGGCAAAGTAAAATGCGGCCGTCACGATGGCGGCTAACAGCAAAACCGGCCCGGCATAGCCGAACCAGTCGAAAGCCAAAAACCAAAGAATCTGCGCCAGCCAGCCATGATCGAACCAGGGCTGGCCGAAGCGGGTGTGGGAAAAAACGTCTGTGCGGGCGATGGTGCGGTGTTCGACCATCCAACGACCGGCTTGCAAATGCCACCAACTATCGGTATCGAACGGCAGCCGCGCGGCCATGGCGAAAATGCCGATGAAGAGGATGATCGGCACTAACCGCTCTAACGTAAGCCAGGTTTGTTTCTTTTGTTGTGTGGTCATGGTAACGGCCGTCTCGCATACACCGTAAACAAATCGCCAAAATTGATGGGAATGGGCAGCTTTTGCAAGCGTAATCCCTTCACCACGCCCGTTACCAGCCGTCCCAGGAATGAATTCCAGGCCTGCACCCGCGTAGCCACATAGCCCAGCCGCAAATAGCGCCCCTGCGCCCCCGACCAGACGACCTCGAATCCATTTTTGACCAGCATATCGGCCAATGTTTTTTGGCTGAAATAGTAGAGGTGCATGTCCATGTACCAGGGCCAGCGCGAACCCATCAGGCGGGCGGCCAAACTATCTACATCCATTGTGTGCAGTACCAGCCAACCGCCGGGATTGAGCAGATGGTACGCCTTGGCGATTTCGCTGTTGGGGTCGTCTACATGCTCAATGACATCCCACATGGTGACGGCGTCGAAGGTACGGCCGTTCAATTCCGGCGCATCTTGGGTTCCTTGTATGACGTTCAACCCTTGCTTTTGGGCTTCGGCGGCGGCCCACGCGGATGGTTCCACGCCCCAGGCGTCCCAGCCGGATGCGGCGGCGGCTTCGACAAATACGCCAATGTAAGCGCCGATGTCTAGCAGGGAACGGCCGTTTCCCGGCCCCGTATGCTTCTCCAGCGCTTGCAGATGTTTGCTGAAGGTCAGCTCCCGGCCCTCTCTCTCGGTCAAATAAGTCGCATCTTCAACCGCTTCATAAGCGCCAATCAACTCCTCAACTGACCAGCGCGGGTTGGCATAGACGAAGCCGCAGTGGTTGCACTGCACAATTTGGGCGTGGTGTCCGTAGCCGGGGCTGGTGCAGCGGAAGACATCTACATTGAGGGAACGGCCGTTCATCGTTGCCGGATAGCGTACATGCCAATCATCCCGGCCGCATAGATTACAAGTTACACTTATCATGGTTTGGTTATGTTGGTTACGGGCACAGCCGGCCGCCGCGGTTCTCGGCCGCGTAGACGCCGGACAAGCAGGCGGAATATGGTGTATTGCGCTTTAATCACCTCGTTTCTTGATATTTTCGTCGTTCCCTTGCGGCGATCCTCAAAAATAATGGGTACTTCGCCAATTTGCCAGCCGCGCCGCTGACACATGAACAACATCTCCACCAAAAAAGAGTAGCCGCTGGAAAAAATCTGGTCCAGCGGAATAGATTCCAACACTTCGCGCCGGTACAGCCGGAAACCGGCCGTCGCATCCCTGGCTTGCAGCCCCAGCAGCGTATGGACGACGAAATTGGAGGCTTTGCTTAACATAACTCGCTTCCAGGTGCAGTGAAGCGCGCCCCCGCCGGGCACATAGCGCGAGCCAATGACCACATGCTTTTTCTGACTCAGCGCGATCATATCGGGGATGTAGCGTGGGTTATGGGAGAAATCGGCGTCCATCGTCATGATGCGGGCTGCGCCCAATTCATGCAGCGCTTTTTTGAAACCGGCGATGTAGGCTGTGCCTAATCCCATTTTACCGGGGCGGTGGATGACATGGACGCGCCCGACTTCCCTTGCGGCCCACTGGTCGGCTAAATCGCCGGTGCCATCGGGCGAGTTATCATCCACCACAATCACGCCCAGGGAGACGGGCAGCGCCAACAATTGGGAAATTAGCTCATCCAAATTATCCGCTTCGTTGTAGGTGGGTACGATTACAAATGTATTTGTATCTTTCATATGAATTTGTAGGGCAATTTTCTAAACTGCCTCTATAACGATTTACCCAATCGTGCATTTCAGTTGATGTATCGGGAATTGGAATTCCGTTAGCGTCACAAAGTTTTTGTCACTTGTTTCGCGTATGTTGCGGGAATTCCAATTCCCGCAACTTTGCCACTGGTAGGTATCGGGAATTCCAATTCCCGATACACCGTCTATAAAGAATCTTTAGATTTGTCAAATTTGGCTTGGTGAACGTCTGGTTATGTTGAAAAATTTGACAAATCTTCTCGATCGAATTCCCGATACTTGCCTGACTCAGGATTTCGTGGGGGCTGCTGTAAAACATGAATTTTCTTTGGTCACACATGGCGTTCTACGTTTCACACCATGATTGCCCCGCGAAATCCCAAAGAGCCGGATGTTGATGTTACCTTAATGATTTGGGATTGTAACGGGATTGATGGGTGGGGGCAATGTGAAGGGATTGGTATTTTCCAGAGAAATGGCAGCTATGTTATACTTTGGTTATGTTAGGTTTTTACGATGTTCCCTCAGGTTCTGGTCACGCATGAAAATTGGCATTTTATCGCGCAATAATAATTTGTACAGCACGCGCCGGCTGGTGGAGGCGGCCAGGGTGCGGGGGCATGAAGTACGGGTGATTGATACGCTGGCGATTGCGATTGAGATTGGCGTGGCGGATGAGCCGGATATGGGGATCAAGGTGATTGAATCGCCGCGCAGGCAGGGGAGAAGATGGGGAATGCTGCCGGATGCGACGACGTTTTTGCCGCAGGTGGATGCGATTATTCCGCGTATTGGGGCTTCGATTACGTATTATGGGCTGACGGTGGTGCGCCAGTTTGAAGCGAACGGGGTGTTGACGACGGCCGCTTCACAGGCGATTGCCCAATCACGTGATAAGCTGCAGAGTTTGCAAATTATGCACCGGGCGGGGCTTCCGGTTCCGAAAACGGCCGTCATCGTCAAACCGGAAGCGCTCTACTCGGCCATTCAGGCCGTGGGGCCGCCGCCGGTGGTGGTGAAGCTCATTCAGGGCACGCAGGGGCGAGGGGTGATTTTAGCCCGCAACTGGCAGACGACAGCGGCCGTTTTGGAAAAATTACGCGCTTACAACAAGCAAGCACTGGTGCAGGAATATGTATCGGAGGCGGAGGGGCGCGATATTCGCATTATTGTGGTAGGCGACCGCTGTGTGGCGGCGATGATGCGGGTGGCGCCGGACGGGGAGTTTCGGGCTAATTTGCATCGGGGGGGAACGGCCGTTCCCATCACCCTCGACAGTGAAACAGAACAGTTAGCGTTGGCTGCTGCCAGGGCGCACGGTTTAAGCGTAGGCGGGATTGACATTATTGAATCGGAACGGGGGCCGCTGCTGCTGGAAGTGAACTCATCGCCCGGTATCGAAGGCATCGAAACAGCCACCGGCAAAGACGTAGCGGGCGAAATTATTCATTTTTTGGAGAGACAAAATAAGCGAAAAAGGGGCGCTGATTAACGTAGATTTGCCCTGAGCGATGCCGAAGGATGAACGCGAATTTTCTCTTTATCTTCCCGCGAATCCCTGCGTCTCCTCTGTAAATGTAGGTCAAGTTTGCAAACTTGACCTACGACAACATGCTATTTTCATTCATTCGTGGCGCTCCGAAGGCGCGTGGTGTCTCCTCTACGTAACTCCGCGTCCCACAACTTACCGTTTGCCGCCTGCCACGCTACGTCTCGTCGTCAAAGTCCAGGTCTGATGGTACCAGCCCCTGTTTCTTGGCTTCTTCCCAAGAGAAGCCGGCGGCGGTGTTTGCTTCTTCGATATCGGTGAGAGCTTCATCCCAAAAGGCGTCCAAACGGGCGGTATCGTTGGGTAGTTCGGCTTCAGTGGTTAGGAGTCGGGCTAAATCTTCCGGGTCTATGTCCAGCCACTCTTCTTCTGGTTCAGGCTGGGTTTCTTTGGGGGTGATGGGCGGTGGTGGGGGCACGGCCGTTTCCACTTTTTTCGCCGTTTCCACTTCTGCCGCCATTTTTTCAGCCGACTGCCCCAAATCAGCCGGTTCGATGACCGGGGCCGCGTTAACGGGGCCATCTTGTGGCAGCAAATTCAGCAGTTCCTTGATGGCGCGTTGGGCAAACACCCAAACCGTGCCAATGCGTCCGCGCCGCGCTTGCATATCAAAAAACATCGCCAGGAAATAATGACGCCCCACATTGGCGACATACAGTTCAATCGTGGCTCCCACATGATATTGCAGCGTAAACGGTTTCTTTTGGCCCAGTTCTTCAGCCAACAGGAAGCTGTCTTCTAAATTTTGAGACAAAAGAGTGATGAGTTTTTGCGGGTTGGGGATACGGCCGTTTCCCACCGACAGCGCCGTTTGTCCGGCCGTTGTTGCCAAAATTAACTGCGCCGCTCCCGTATCGGTACGCAAGGATTCCAGCCGTTTTTGCACTTGATTGGGGATAGCTGCCGTTGGTTTTTCAGAAACTGGCACAGTTTTTATCAGCGTTACCGACTCTCCGTACAATGCCTTATGCACCGCCGACAACATCTCATCCGTGTCCAGCGGCTTGGGGAAATAGCGGAGCACGCCCAACTCCTCCGCCTCCTTGCGGCCTTGCGCTGTCGAATAGGCCGTAATCATAATGATGGGCGTGTCCGATTTAATCGCCCGCGTCCGGCGAACCAGATCAAATCCGCTCATGCCTGGCAGCCGCACATCCGTAATCACCAGGTCAAAGCGCATTCGGCGCAGTTCCAGCAAGCCTTCCTCCGCTGAAGGCACAGCCAGCACCTCAAAATCCTGGTTCGACAACTCCAGCATAGAGCGCAAAAGCTCCAGCATTTCAAAATGGTCGTCTACTACCAAAATTTTCTTTTCATCCGCCATAATAAATCCTAGAAAGTTGGCTGCTAGTTATTGGTACCAGCCACCAGTTGCTAATCACCAGCCACCAGTTGTTCACTATAAAAATAGTACCTCAAAACAGGCGAATAATCTAACGCAACTTGTTTGCTGGATGCGCGGCGCTTTTATTGATGTACGCATTACGCATTATGTTGCGATTTCCCCCACGAACCCCCGCAGAGCCTCATCGTTCTATATCAATTTCGTACAGGTTCCACAGGGCGGAAGGCTGGGTGGGGTCAAGCTGCAGGTTGCGAACGCTGGGGTGCGCGGCGGCGACTTTGAGGCGGGGGAACAGGGGGATAGACGGCAAATTTCGCGCGTAAATGCGTTGAGCTTCTTGGTGCGAGGCCGCGTAGGCCGGTTGGCCGGGCAATGATTGGCGGGCTGTCCGGCAGGCCACGTCATAGGCGGGATCATACCAGCCTGTTTCATTGGCGGCGTCCCAGCCGCCGTAGGGTTGGCCGATGGCGCGGTTTTTTTCATCTGCAGGCCCGGTGATTTCCCATGATGCGTAGAGGAAACAAGCCGGGTCGCGGCCGGCAATCCAGGCGAATTCGCCCAAATCAAAGCGACGGCCGAATAGAGGGCCGTCCGGCCCATCGGCGTACCAATCCTCGGTAGTCAGGAAGGCCGGGTTGGCTTCGATGCCGCAGTCGCGCAGGTTGCTTTGGAGATATTGGGCGATGCGCTGCTGCATTTTGTTGTCGCCTGCGCCCAGCGTGACGCGGAAGGGGAGGCCGCTGACCGGGTCTTCCCGAATGCCGTCGTTGTTGTTGTCCAGATAGCCGGTTTCATCCAGCAAGGCGTTGGCGGCTTGAACGTCGTAGGGCCATTCGGTTAAATCGTTGGGGTAGAGGGGGTGATTGGTGGGGATGTAGCTGTGGTTGAGGTGGGAACGGCCGTACAATATCTCATCTATCATCCCCTGCCTGTCTGTACACATGGCGATGGCTTGCCGCACGCGCACATCTTCGAACCAGTCGGGACGGCCGTCGCCATCGCCATAATAGCCCCATGAGTTAATGCCAAAATCAATATGTTCATACACAGCGCCAGTTTGGAAATACGGCCGTATCAATCCATTCCGTTCCGCTGCCAGCAAAAGTGGAATTTGCGACATATTCAGCTCTTCCGGCGGAACCAAATCACAGCGTCCGGCCAGCAGGTCTTCGATTAATTGATCGTTTTCAGCATAAAAGCGAAACAAAACAGAATCCAAACGCGGCAGTCCCTCATCCGCGCGGTAATAAAGCCAGTTTGGTTCCAGGCGAATATGGCTGCCGGGCGCCCATTCTGTCAGGACAAAAGGTCCGTCGCCCACCGGTTCGCGGCTGGAAATCGGTTCAGTCAGTAGTTCCGTGGGGGAGAATTGGCTCCACAAATGGCGCGGCAGCGGCCGCCAAAAGCGCGTGGCATAATCCACATCATGAAAGCCGGGCAGCCCAACCCACTGCACGCTTCGTTCGCCCACAGCCTCATAGCTGGCCGTGCGGCTGGTGATGAATTTTGAGGTTGGCGTGTCCGGGTCGGCGTCCAGTTGGAAACTGTACACAGAATCAGCGGCCGTCACCGGCTGCCCATCGCTCCAGACGCGCGGCTGCATGGTGAAGGTAACGGCTAATTGATTCATCGTCGCCGGGCTGCCGTCAAAGGTGATTTCTTCACCGCTGGCGGCGATGAGTTTGACGCCCTTGTTGAGCGTGGTTACGCTGCCGGCAGCGTCTACGATGATGTCGCCGGTTAGCACGGTGACGGGCCGCCATTCGGCGTCATCCCCGGCCAGGCTGGGAATGGCTGCCAGGCCTTGCGGCTGCAAATCGTAAGTGAGGGTGGTGTAATCGTTTTCGTAGATGGCGTGCAGAACGGCCGTTTCCACAGCCAACGTACTGCCATAGGGGTATAGGGTGATGGGTTCCTGCGTTGTGCAAATAACCAGGTTCTTGGAGGCAGGCGGTTCGACCGTGACAACCTCATCCGGCTCATCGGTTGCGGCCACCAGGATGGTTTGAGGAACGGCCGTTTCCACCACAATACGGGTCACGGTAACAGTTGTTGGCGGTTTGGGCTGCGTCCGGCAAGAGACGAGAATCATCACCCCCAGCGCGCCGGAAACGGCCGTCCATACCCAATGTCTGCGACTACTCATGCCGGCACAACCTTACCATAGCATGACGGAAGGGGGCAAATTTTAGGGATTGCGCTGCTGCCAGCGATAAAAAAGAGCGGGGATTAGGGGATTGGAAGATAAAACAAAAAATCTCCCAATTCCCTAATCCCCGCCGATTTTTGATGCGGGCAGAGTCACAAATTGGCCGGATTGATGCCCGCTGCGTGCAGCACAGCCAGCACCGGCGGCGCATTCACAAAACAAGATTTAAGATGCGTATCTCGCAGCGGTTCGGCCGTTTGACGGATAAAATCAGCCGCGATTGTGCGATGCACCCCCGCAATTGCTTCATTGCCCGCCACGTGGCTAATCGTTGCGTGCAGTTTCCATAAGATGCCTCGATCCACCGACGTTTGCGCGGCCAGCATCGCCGCATTCAGCGCAGCTACCGCCGCCTCTTGTTTGCCTTGATGGTAAAGCAGCTCGCCGCGCGCAAACGCCGCCAACGCTCGGAACTGCTCTGCATCCAGCGCCTCGGCCGCCTTGTCCAGATCGGCCACCGTTTGCGCTGCCAGTTCCGGCTGTGCGTGCATCATGCGGGCGCGGGCGATGTTGAACAGCGTCAATGCCTCTTGTTCCCGGTTGCCAATGTGCCGCGCGCCATCCAGCGCCAGTTGCAAATAAACCAATCCCTCCTCATACCGGCCCAGGGAAATCATATCTACGCCCACATTGCGCTGGATTTCGGGCTTGAGCAGATTGGCTCCTAGCTGGATAGCCATATCCAACCCCTTTTCATGGTAGCGCAGCGCGGTGGGGAAATCATAAAGCGCCTGGTGGCACTCCCCAATGTCTGCATACGCTTGCACCATGCGCCAGCGATCGTTGAGCGAGTCGAAAATCGTCAGCGCTTCATGGTGGGCATCCAGCGCTAACTGATATTCGCCGCGAGCGTGTCGGGTACGGCCGAGGCTGGTTAGCACCCGCGCCTGTTCCCGCGCTTCGCCAATTTGCCGAAAGGCGGCCAGCGCCTGCGTTAAATGGCGGATGGCGTCTTCTGAGTGGCCTTGTTTGCGGCTGAGAATGCCTAAACCGCGCCGCGCGCGTCCAATTACCAGCAGATTTTCGGTATCAATCCCTTCTGTCAGGGCTTGTTGGTACAACTGGGCTGCTTGCGGGTAGTCACCGCGAAAATCAGCCAGTTCGCCCAGGCGCACGCGGGCGCGGGCAATCTGGTCTTTATTGTCGCTGATGGTTAGCGCCGCGCGGTAATCTTGTTCGGCAGCGTCAAAATCGCTCAGCAGCCAATGGCACAGGCCGCGATATTCATGAACGCGCGCTCGGAAGAGGCTGGGCGTTCCTTCAAATGCCAGGGCGTCGGTGTAAAAGCGGATTGCTTTGCCGTACTTTTGCTGGCTGGCAGCGCCCCGCCCTTCACGATACGCGGAGAGCGCGGCGGCGCCAATTTCCCTGGCGCTGAAGACTCCGGAAATAATTTGATCAGGCATAATGTTATGATACGCATGATGGGGAAAATGGCAATGAAAGGAGCGTGAAACGTGGCGGGGTGGCGGAGTGGCGGGGTGGCGGGGTGGCAAGGGGGGCAGGGTGGCAACGACTAACCTTGCCACTTTGCCACTTAGCCACTTCGCAACTTCGCCACTTTGCCCCCTTGCCCCCTTGCTACCTTGCCCCCTCGCTTATCCAATGCCGCGATGATTTTTTGGTCGGTGACGGCGAAGGCGTAGGTGTCCAGGTCGTTGAGTGTGACCCAGGCGTGGTTGGCGACGCCGATGTGCCGGGGAACGCCGCCGGTGTGAACGGCGTGGAAAGCGTGCAGGGTGATGCGGAAGTGGGTGAAGGCGTGTTTGATGCTGGTCAGATGATCGCCGACTGTGATTTCCATGCCCAGTTCTTCTTGGATTTCTCGTTTGAGCGTCTGGGGCAGCGTTTCGCCTGTTTCTTGTTTGCCGCCGGGGAATTCCCATAGGCCGCCAAGTAAGCCGTTTAACGGCCGTTGCGCGATCAAAAAGCGCTCGCCCCCATTCTGCTCCCAAATTACCCCGGCGGCAACGTCATAATGGGGTGTGCGTTTGCGCGGCGGGCGCACCGGCCGTTCCCATTGGGTTCCACGCTGATAGGCCAGACAAACGGCCGTTACCGGGCATGCCTCGCAGCGTGGATTGGCGGACAAACAAACTGTTTGTCCCAACTCCATCAACGCCTCATTAAAATCACCGGGGCGGTGGGCGGGAACCAGGTCTGCCGCCAGTTGCCACAACTTTTTCTTCGTCGCCGTTGTCGTCACGTCATCGGGCAGGTCGTGCAGGCGGCTGAGGATGCGGACGACGTTGCCGTCCAGGATGGGGGCCGGTTCATCGAAGGCAATCGAAGCGATAGCCCCGGCGGTGTAACGGCCGATTCCCTTCAATTGCATCAACTCTTTGGCCGTGTTGGGAATGTGGCCGTCCAGCTTGTTGACGACGGTTTGGGCGGCGGCGTGGAGATTACGGGCACGGCCGTAATACCCCAGCCCCTCCCACAACTTCAACACCTCATCCAACGAAGCGGCGGCCAGAGCCTGCACCGTAGGGAAACGGGCCATCCAGCGTTCAAAATAAGGGATGACGGTGGCGACCTGCGTTTGCTGCAGCATAATTTCGGCCACCCAGACCGCATACGGGTCGCGGGTCGCCCGCCAGGGCAGGGCGGCGTGACCGGCGTCCCACCAGTTGAGAAGGGGTTGGGTGATTTGCATGAGGGTAATTATGGCAGACCGGCGAGGTTTTGAAAACCTCGCCGGTCTCACTATAATGAGGAACATTATGACACCCCAACAATTCGTCGCCAAATGGAGCAAGATACAGCAAAAGGAAACGGCCGTCTCCCAATCCCACTTCAACGACATCTGCCAGCTCGTCGGCCATAAACCGCCTATCGAACACGATCCCGCCGGGCGGGACTTCTCCTTCGAGGCTCAAACCGTCAAACCCGACGGCGGCAAAGG
>JANTHP010000110.1 GCA_024762395.1 Anaerolineae bacterium
AGCCTGCCACAAGAAGTACGCTAAAGCGCACTGAGGGGACGGCCGTTTCGCTTTTATGGGACACGGATTAACGCAGATGAACACGGATTTTTGTAAGCTTAATCTGTGTTTATCCGTGAAATCCGTGTCCCTTATTTTTCTTGGCAGACTGTCAGGGGACGGCCGTTTTGCTTTTGGCTGTTGCGGGGGGGGCGGTTGCTTGACTCACGACACCACATACAGTACCATTTTACATATGACAAAACGAGAAAAACGGCTGGAAAAAATTCGCAACAACCCTAAAAACGTCCGTTTTGAGGAGTTGGATCGCCTGTTGCGCGACTATGGATTTGAATGTCGTCAGCCAGGCGGCGGGTCAAGTCACTATTTTTATGTTCACGATCATTATCGTTTGACTGTGCCCAGGAAACGGCCGTTTATCAAACAAATCTACGTTAAACAAGTCCTTCGCCAACTAGAGGAAATGGAAAATGAATAAAAAAACATTAACTTACTACCAAAGCCTTCCTTATAGCATCGAAATTAAAC
This sequence comes from Anaerolineae bacterium, assembly GCA_024762395.1. Taxonomy (GTDB): domain Bacteria; phylum Chloroflexota; class Anaerolineae; order Promineifilales; family Promineifilaceae; genus JACKCC01. The sequence continues at coordinate 529 of JANTHP010000110.1, forward strand.
GAGACATGAGCGACCCGGCGCATCCCGTATGGTTTGCGCGCGTTAAGGAACTGCCCGGCTGCATCACCGAAGCCGATACGTTCGATGAAGTAGGTAAAATGATACAAGATGCGCTTGCCGTATGGATACAAGGCTCTTTAGACGCGGGCTTGCCCATTCCGGAGCCGCAGCCAGAATCAGAGCAAACGTACAGCGGCAAATTTTCGTTGCGTTTGCCTACATCTTTGCATCGTGATTTGGCAATGCTAGCCAAGCAAGAAGGAACCAGCCTGAATCAATATGTAAGTTCTGTATTGAGTCGAGATGTGGGAAGGAAGGTTACGGCTATTTAAGACGGCCGTTTTGCTTTTAGCTGTTGTGGAGAAACGGCCGTAACCAACCAATCCGGCATTGTGGTGTGTGGGGACGGCCGTTTCGCCTTTATGGGACACGGATTACCGCAGATGAACACGGATTTTTGTAAGCTTAATCTGTGTTTATCCGCGAAATCTGTGTCCCATTTTTTCTTGGCAGACTGCCAGGGACGGCCGTTTTGCTTTCTAGCGGTTGTGGGGAAACGGCCGTTCGCATTATGTCCAACTCATATTCAAACTGCGCCGTTCAACAGCGCAATCTCGAAGATACAAATTGATCAGGCTTTGGTAAGGGATGCCTTTCTCCTCGGCCATTGCTTTGAAATAACCAATTGTGTCCTCGTCAATGCGAATGGTAATTTGTTTTTTTAATCGCTTGGCGTAAGGATTTGGTACTGATTCTGAAAAATCGTAAGAATCACGCATGATACTCCTCATATTGTTTTCGTTCATGTTTTTCTGCTTTTCTTGCTGAAATGATGCGAATCATGTCAGCGCTTCGTTCACAATGACAAACAATTAATAGCCTGAACCGGGAACTCATGCCCATCAGGATAAAACGGTCTTCATCGTTTGAATGGTCTGGGTCCGGTATTAATCGGCCAAACTCGTCGGTGAACACGGTTTTTGCCTCGTTAAATGAGATACCATGTTTTTTCTGGTTTGAGCGATTTTTACGTTCATCCCACTCAAATTTTAAGTTTGTCATAAGACGAGTATAACTACAATATAATTATAAATCAAGAGGGGGAAACGGCCGTAACCAATCAATCCGGCGTTGTCGTGTGTGGGAGGGGACGGCCGTTTTGCTTTCTGGCTGCTGTGGGGGAACGGCCGTAACCAGTCAATTCTCTAGCAGGCTGTTGGAAAAAGAATTTTGGGACGCAGATAACGCTGATTTTCGCTGATTTGTTGATGTTTTAATGCCAGAATCCGCGTTTTTCTGCGTTTATCAGCGTCCTATTTTGACTTCTCCGACAGCCTCCTAGCTCATTTTGTTCTGTGCTATACTCATGTAAGAATGAACAACAAAACGGCTTACCTGCGAGGAGCATCAAGATGAAGTGGCAAGAAATCCGCGCCCAATATCCCCAACGCTGGCTCTTGATTGAAGCCATCAAAGCGCACTCCAAAGCCAGTAAACGCATTATCGAACAGTTGGCAGTTATTGATACATTTTCCGACTCGGCTACCGCGCTAAAAAGTTATCAGCAGTTACACCGCGAAGCGCCGGAGCGCGAATTGTATGTGTTTCATACCAGCCGCGACAAACTGGATATAACAGAACGAACATGGCTGGGTATACGAGGCGCGCGGTGAAAATACATTTACGGGATGGCTTGCCTTATGTGACGGCCGTTTTAACATACCAGGGGAAAGAATTATCCTTCCGGCATGTTTTGCTCGATACAGGTTCCGGCGGCGCTATTTTCTCGACAGACAACGTATTAGTTGTTGGTTTGACGTATGCGCCGGACGATGTCGTTCACCGGATTCGCGGCGTTGGCGGTTCGGAATTTGTTTTCAGTAAGCGGGTTGATACGCTTGCCGTGGGCGATCTCATCGTCAACGATTTTCAGATTGAAGTTGGGGCAATGGATTATGGTTTTGATATAGACGGCATCATTGGGATGGATTTTCTGGTTCAAGTTGGGGCTGTGATTGATTTAGCAAAATTGGAGATACGTGCAGCCACAAGCTCAAAATGATGGGGAACGGCCGTAACCAATCAATCCGGCGTTGTGGGGTGTGGAGGGAGACGGCCGTTTTGCGTTCTAGCTGTTGCGGGGGAACGGCCGTAACCAACCAATCCGTCGTTGTTGTGTGTGGGGACGGCCGTTTTGCGTTCTAGCTGTTGCGGGGGAACGGCCGTAACCAGTCAATCCGTCGTTGTTGTGTGTGGGGACGGCCGTTTATGGGGCAAGCGTGAAGTTCACCCTACTCCAGATTTTCCAAATCGGCCAAATCCTGAAAGCGGCCCACCGCTTTTTTGTTCTTCTTCAGGTTTTCCAAATCAATAAATGGCAGCGTAACCCCATCAACAATTTCTTCGACACGCTGGAGGAAGCAATCTGAAAATTCGACCCCTTTCAAATCTGTAATCAGGTCAATACGATTGGGTGGATAGCCCAACTGGATGATGATGCCCGGCTCAAGAAAATCATCTGCGGTAAGCCCCAAAGAAGCAAATCCAAATTGGCCAAGCGCTTTAACGATGTTCAGCGCATTTTGCCTGTCAACCCAGACCCAGATGTCAATATCTTTGGTGAATCGAGGATGCCCGTGGAAAGCAACCGCATACCCACCTACGACGAGATAACGAACATCATGATCGTTTAACGATTGTATAAACTCTTTGAAATCCGGGGTCAGAATCATATTTCCAGGCAATATAGGCGCGTCGAATATCTTCCAGAGCGGCTAATCGGGACACAGCCGGCTGATTTTGCCAATAAACGAAGTCGGATGGCTGCCGGTCAATTTTCACTTTTCTTACAGCCTTAACAATCTTCTGCGGACGTTGGTCCGCTTGAGTTTCTGTGGACATGTTGAGCTAATTATAACAGAATGGAAGGGATTTGTGACGTAGAGATGGGAAACGGCCGTAACCAATCCATCCGTCATTGTGGTGTGTGGGAGGGGATGGCCGTTTCGCTTTTATGGGACACGGATTAACGCAGATGAACACGGATTTTTTTAGCTTGATCTGTGTTTATCCGTGAAATCCGTGTCCCATTTTTTCTTGGCAGACTGTCAGGAACGGCCGTAACCAATCAATCCGGCGTTGTTATTTGTGGAGGGAACGGCCGTTTTGCTTTTTGGCGGTTTCTGCGGGATCAAATACAAAGATGCGAAACGGCCGTTTTCCTACTAAAATCCCGACATGTCTGTAAGAGCTAAATTTGAGGAGGAAACGGCCGTATGAAAACCCCATTCGATTGGATAGCGCCAGACAAACAAAAACCTGTCTTCATTTATCTGGCAGTCTTAACTGTGATTATCATGGTCTGCTTACAACTCATCGGCGGGCCTTTGGTAACCGGCACTGCACCGGGAGGCATTGTCTCTTATGAGTTCGCCGGCGACATCCCCACTGCCCGCGCCATTCTGAAGTCGTGGGACGCAGCAGGGCAAGTTTACGCCGGGCTGAGCCTGGGGCTGGATTTTCTATTTTTGTTTGCTTATGCAGGCAGCATTGGTTTAGGCTGCGTATTAGTCGCTCGAAAACTGGCTCCGCAAGGCGGGATAATTCGCCAGGTGGGCATTTGGTTAGCCTGGGGACTGCCTGTCGCCGCCTTCCTTGATTATTTAGAAAACTACGCGCTGATTAGGCTGCTTTTAGGTTCCGAGTTGGCGCTGTGGCCGCCAATGGCTCACTGGTGCGCCATTGGCAAGTTCACCCTGGTTGGAATCGGACTGCTCTTTGTAATTATTGGCTGGGTGGTGAGTTTAATCCGTCACTGAACAACATGGGCAACGGCCGTTTTCCCCACCACAATCCCCTCTTGCAGCCGAAAAACCGCCCCGTCCCATTGCAAAAAGTCCGATTTAGACAGCATCGCCCGCAAATACCGCTGCATCGTTGCATCGTGCCGTCCGGCCCAACTGGCAAATTCCATGCGCTTATCCATCGTTTCATGATGTTGGATGGTAAAACCGGCCGATTGGAAAATCGTTAACCATTCGTCCAGGCTCAGACAACGGCCGTGACTGGGATCGCGCAGCTTTTCAAACGCATTCACAAAATCACCCGCTGCGCCCGCCGGAACCACATTATCCACCACCGCCAGCAGTCCGCCGGGTCGCAAAACACGCGCCGCCTCGCGCACAAACAGCCCAACATCGCTAAAATGATGCGGCGCAATACGGCATGTCACCAGATCAAAATACGCATCGTCGTAAGGCAGAGATTCGGCATCAGCCATTTCCACCGTCACATTCTCTAAGCCCAATTCCACTGCGCGTTCTTGAGCAATCACCAACATCTCCGGCGTAATGTCCGTCGCCCAAACATGGGCCACGTGGGGGGCAAAAGTGAAAGCGGTATGCCCGGCGGCAGTGGCAATGTCCAAAACCCGCCAATCTGCTTGCGGCTGGACTAATTCAACCAACCGCCTCAAACTGGCTCCTTTCGCATGAGGTCGGCTGTTAATGTAATGGGCGGCATTGGCCCCAAATTGCTCTTTAATTTCGGATTTGCTCATATATTTCTATCTCGCACCCCTAAGGAACGGAAATTAAATAACCTATGGAACTGAGACTGGAGATTAGAGACTTGAGACTGGACTAATCTCTAATCCCCAGTCTCCAATCTCTTGTACGTTATTAAATTCTCATTCCTAACCTCTTTACAACGTGCTGACCGGGTCAATATCTACCTGCCAGGGGCGCGGAATGGGGAAATCGGCCAGGAGGCGGGTAGGATTGGGGGTGCGGATGATGATTTGCCAGCGGTAACGGCCGTCTACCCGGTTAAAAAATGGCGGCGTCGGCCCCAAAATCTCCGTCGCGCCCAGAGCCAGCTCGCGCACATGCAGGCGCAGCCCCTTTGCCAGCTTCTCCGCTTCCCGCAAGCCGCGCTCATTGATAGGATCAACCAGCACCAGCTTCGCCAGCCGCCGGAAAGGGGGTAGATTATGCTGCGTGCGAAAGCGAATCTCATCCACATAAAACCCGGCAAAATCATGCTCAGCGGCAGCCTGGATGGCGTAATGCTCCGGCTTGTAGGTTTGGATGATGACGCGCCCGCCCAGCAGACCCCGCCCCGCCCTTCCCGCCACCTGCGCCAAAATCTGGAAAGCGCGTTCGCCGGTGCGATAATCGGGCAGCCCCAGCGACACATCGGCCGAAATAACCCCGACGAGCGTCACCAACGGCAAATCCAGCCCCTTGGCAATCATCTGCGTGCCCACAAGGATGTCAGATTCGTGATTGATAAAGCTGGCGAGTAGTTGTTCGTGGGCGTAACGCCCGGCCGTTGTGTCCCTATCCCAGCGGGTGATGCGAGCCTGGGGCCATCGCTGCTGCACCCGCATCTCCACCTCTTCCGTGCCTAATCCAAAATAGCGGATGCGCTTGGAACCGCAAACGGGGCATTCTTGATGGGGCGGTTCGCGGCGGCCGCAGTGGTGGCAAACAAGCGCCATCCCCGGCCGGTGATAGGTCAGCGGCATGTCGCAGCGGGGGCATTTGAGCACATGGCCGCAGTCGCGGCAGATGATAAAGGTGGAAGTGCCGCGCCGGTTGAGGAAGAGGATGGCTTGTTCACCCCGTTCCAGGGTTTCGTCAACGGCCGTTGCCAATGCCCGGCTAAAAATAGAACGATTTCCGGCCCGCAGCTCCTGCCGCAAATCCACAACCTGAATCGGCGGCAGCGGGATGGTGAGGGCGTCGTCCGGGTCATCGCTGCCTTGCTGGTAATGGCTGATGAGGCGCAGCCGCTCGGCCTGGCTTTCGATGCGTTGACGATGCCCCATAACGCGCTTGGGCAGCTCCAGCAGTTGGTAACGGCCGCTTCTGGCCCGATGGTAAGTAACAACATCCGGCGTAGCGCTGCCCATAATGACGGTGGCTCCGGTGATGCGGCCCAGCTCGATGGCCGTTTCCCGCGCATGGTAATACGGCGGCGGAACCGGCGGCGTCTGCTTATAGCTGGGATCGTGTTCCTCATCCAACACAATTACGCCCAGATTGGGCAGCGGCGTAAACAAGGCGCTGCGCGGCCCGACAACAATGTCGAACAGCCCGGCTCGCGCCCGCCGCCACGTATCGTACCGCTCGCCGGCCGTCAGGCGGCTGTGCATGACGGCAACACGGCCGGGAAAACGGGCGGCGAAGCGGCGGACGGTTTGCGGCGTTAACGCAATCTCAGGAACGAGGACAACGGCCGTTTCCCCCCGCTCCAACGCAAAATCAATCGCCCGCATGTAAATTTCCGTCTTGCCGCTGCCCGTCACACCATGAAGGAGGAAAGCTGAAGGCTGAAGGCTAAATAGGGATTCCTCATTCAGCCTTTCGCCTTCAGCCTTCAGCATTTCCATCTTCACCCGTCCCCACACACGCGCCTGGTCGGCGGTAAGCATAGGCGCGTCAGCGGGGACAAAATCGCGGTCGGCCAATGGGTCGCGCCACACCTCTTCGGAACCCAGGCGGATGAGGTCGAGCTTCACCAATTTTCGCAGATGGGTAATGCTGGTTCCGGTTTGGGCGTAAATGTCGCTGACGGAGACGGGGCGGGCTTCCTGAATGAGCAGGGCGATGATTTTTTGGTATTTTTCTGCTTTTCGCAGGCGAATGATGTGGGCGAGGGCTTCGCGGCGGGGAACGGAGAGAATGGTGAATGGTGAATGTGCGTCGTTCTCTGTTGGCTGTTCGCGCATGACGAGTTTGGCGTCAATGAGGGTCTGGAGATGCTTTGCAGAGGCTCCGGCGGCGGTCAGCACGGCCGTTTCCTGCGGCAGCGGGTCGTCAATTTCGATGAGGTATTGGAGGATGTCGGCTTGTTTGCTGGCGCGGCCCAAGCCGGCAACGGCCGTCATGGCGCGTTCGGGGCTGGCGATTAGGGCGGCGGTGCGGATTTTCTTGGGACGGGCGCGGGGCGGGTCGAGGATGGACGCTTTGCGCAGGATGTTACGGCGGGCAAGTTGGTCAACGGCAGTTTTCCATTTCGTCTTAGGCAGCGCCCGGCTAATCTGCTTGCCGCGCAAATCCCCCTTCTCGCGCAGCAGGGCGATGAGTTTTTGCTGCAGGTCGGTGAGACGGCCGTCCCCTTCCCAGCGCGGATTGATGTCTACCGTAATGTCCGACCAGCGGGTTAAACCGGGCGGCAGCATAAGGCGGATGCAGCCGTTGAGCGGGGCCAGATAGGTCTGGCTCATCCATTGGGCCAGTTGGATTTGATACGGCCGTACTACCGGCTCGTCATCAATCAGGGCGATAATTGGCTTAGTTGCCTCAACTGGCGCGTTGTCATCAAACGCAATAATAATGCCCTGCGCCAGCCGCCGCCCAAATTCCACCTCCACCAAATGACCGATGCGGAGAGACGGCCGTAAATCCGACGGCACATGATAATGGAACGTCCCTTCCAATGCCGCTTCAATGTTGATAACCAGTTTGGCAAACATCAAATACCCGGTGGATGCCAACCAACACTGGCCCAACGCCACCGCGCCGCTATGATAACAGCGTTATTCATATTCAAAGCGACGACGGTTGCCCGACCAACGGCCGTTAAGCCAACTATCCGCATACCAGATGAATCCCATTCAAAATGCTCATCCCACCGTTGCTGGCGTGGATGAAAAAGGGGCGACATCTCACCGGTAAGCGAGTCAACCGACTGCACGGCCGCTCCCATAAACTCATTGCAGCGTTTGATGCCCACGCCAACGCAACAAAGCCGCCGCGTGCGCTTTGCGAAGCATGAACAGATCCGCATCCTTTCGCAGGCGAGTTAATTCGCGGCGCTCCTCCTGCGTAATTGTGTCGTTGGCATTTCTATTCAATAACTCTTGATACAACGCCGCCTCGGATTCTGATTGACGGCTGCTGGCAATTTGCCACAACGCTTGATCCGATAAACGGTCCAAAGCAGCTAAATCAGCCTGGAACTCGGCGGGAGCATCGTCCCAACGGGGAGGACTGCCAATCTGAACGGCGCGAACCACCACATCAGTAAAAGATTGTCGCGTTGATTGGGCAGTCTGCTGCAATCGAAGATAAATCGCTTCCGGCAATGGAATGGTAACACTCTGTACAGTCATATCAACTCTGTAAATGATGAGTCTTCCGAAAAAACCTCAAATTTCGCAGATGTCGCAGGTTTTTCTTTCTGGCAATCAGCGTTAAACTGCATCCTTTTTCGGTAGAGTCAAACAGTGAATGATGAATTGTCGTATCTACATCATCATACCACATACGCGGCGTGAAGCGCGAAAATCACGTGGGCGTATTGCAAACACTTAGGGAAGGCTCGTAAATAACTTTGGTGTTTCGGGAATTGCAATTCCCGAAACATGCCGCCCTAAACAGGGAAGTTAAAAACGAACCTTCCCTTAGGCCATCAAGCAAATGAAACGCACCCAAATCACGTTTCACGTTTTACGCCACAAACCGACCAAACAGCCCATACTTGAGAATCACATAGAGCGCACGAACCCCATCCCGCCAGTTAATCTTTTTACCGTCGGCGTAGGTACGGCCGTAATAAGAAATGCCAACCTCATAAATCGCAATATCCAACCGGGCAATTTTCGCCGTCACCTCCGGTTCAAACCCAAACCGTTTCTCAGACAAATGAACCCTGTCCAAAACGGATTTCTTAAACAGCTTATACCCCACTTCCATATCGGTAAGATTAAGATTTGTGAACATATTCGAGGTCAATGTAAGCAAACGATTGCCCAAAGAATGCCAGAAATACAGCACGCGGTGCGTACTGCCCGAAACAAAGCGAGAACCATACACAACATCCGCTTTGCCATCCAGAATCGGCTGCAATAAGCGCGGATAATCGGCCGGATCGTATTCCAAGTCGGCATCCTGAATGACGATCAAATCCCCCGTCGCTTTGGCAAAGGCCGTATGCAAAGCGCCCCCCTTACCCTGATTTTCCTCATGAAAATAAATCTTGACATGCTCATCCTCAATCGCATTCAAATAATCGCGCGTGCCGTCGTTGGAACCATCATCAACAATCACGATTTCAAACTCCAACGGAATATCAACGGCGCGTACCTTCGTTAATATCTCATCTATTGTTTCTATCTCATTGTAACAAGGAATAACAACCGATAATTTCATTTACTTCTCTCTCCCGGTAAACGTTCAGCTATAAACAGAGTCATGCCTTTCCCATAAACCGCCGCGTCCCAGCGCGATTACATGGGCAAAGCAGAAACAGAATGTTACAATTTTAGCATGATGACAACTCTGCCGCTTCCTGTTATTTTGCATACAGATCGGGAACATGACAAGCTGCGCACAACCATTGTTCTCATTCTGATACTGCTCTATTTTATCAGCTATCGAATTGTCCAGGCTTTATTGAATTTGGCAATGTTTGCCACTGTCCGTGATTACGCGACAGCTATTTCTTGCGTGTTAGGGTTGGTATTGGCGCTGGGGGTAACGGCCGTTATCGAAAAAATCCTCAAGCGTACCTGGCACAGCGGGCAGAGCCTGACATTGGATGAAGAAGGGATATTAGCCCAATACCGTCACCAAAACCCCATACGCATCCGGCAAAATGGCAGCATGACCCGGATCAATTGGACATTTGGCCTGAAAGGTTACCGGCGCGGCGGGCGCGAAAAACGGCTGCCGGCCAAATGGGTCTGCCTGGCCTGCCAGTTACAGCAAGACGACCATCGGCTCATCGTCTACAGCTACATGCCGCCTCGCGAAGCGGCCGTTTGGTTAAATGACGAACGGCACAAATTCCGCCGTATCAATCAGGCCGACGCCATCGAACCCACGCTGGCGTCAAAACTCAAAATGCCCATTCGTCCTGAAGTTTCTAACGAAATGCTGCGAGGAAAAGACGGCCGTTACTGGTTAGCCGAACGCAACCGCTGGCTGGACGGACTCGAACTCACCCACGAAGATTTTGCAATTTTTATGCGCTATCTAAATAATATGGAGGATTTCCCACATGTTTGACTTTATCACCGAAGAACACAAAATGATCCAAGAAGCCGCCCGCGACTTCGCCCAAAAATCCATCGCCCCCATCGCCGAACATTTCGACGAAACCGGCGAATTCCCCATTGACACCATTCGGCAGATGGGACAGCTAGGCTTCATGGGCATCGTCGTTCCCGAAGAGTACGGCGGCGTCGGCATGGACGCCCTCGCCTACTCCCTGGCCCTCACCGAAATCTGCAAAGCCGACGCCAGTCACGGAACCGTCATGTCCGTCAATAATTCATTATTCGCCCATGGCCTGATGAAATTCGGCACGGAAGAGCAAAAACAAAAATACCTCGTTCCTGTTGCCAGCGGCGAAAAAATCGGCGCCTACAGCCTCACCGAACCAATGAGCGGCAGCGACGCCGGAACCATGAAAAGCCGCGCCGTCCTCAACGACGCCGGAACCCATTACATCATCAACGGCGTCAAATCCTGGGTTACATCCGCTCCCTACGCCGACTACATCGTCCTTTTCACCATGACCGCGCCGGAGAAAAAACACAAAGGCGTCACCGCTTTTCTCATCGAAACGGATAAACCCGGCTTCGCGCGCGGCAAAAAAGAGCCTAAACTCGGCATCCGCGCCAGCGCCACCAGCGAAATCATGTTCGACAACTACGAATGCCCCGTCGAAAATCGTCTGGGTCAGGAAGGCGAAGGGTTCAAAATCGCCATGACCGTACTGGATGCGGGCCGCATCGGCATCGCTTCTCAGGCATTGGGAATTGCAGAAGCCGCTTTAGAAGCCTCTATTGACTACGCGAAAGAGCGGGAAGCATTCGGTCAGAAAATCGGCCAATTCCAAATGATTCAACAAAAACTAGCCGACATGAAAACCCGCGTTGAGGCCAGCCGCCTGCTCATCTACCAGGCCTGTCTGGCAAAAGAAGAAGCCGCCAAAACGGGCGCACGTTACTCATTGGAAGCCAGTATGGCCAAGCTATTCGCCAGCGAGACAGCCACCTACGTCACGAAAGAAGCGGTGCAAATTCACGGCGGCATGGGTTACAGCAAGGAAATGCCGCTGGAACGCTACTTCCGCGACGCCAAAATTACCGAAATTTACGAAGGAACCAGCGAAATTCAACGCATGGTCATCGCCCGCAGTTTGACCGGTCTGCGGTAAAATCTGAGGTGACAGTCACTTAAAACCCACGTTGGGAAAGTGACTGTCACCCGCACAGCTACGCTTCTTCGTAAATTCATGAAACGGCCAACGACCGCCTACGAAGCTTACATTTTTGACCTGGACGGAACCGTTTACCTGGGGGACGCACTTTTACCTACCGCCGGTGAAACCATTACCCGGCTGCGGCAGGCCGGTAAGCGCACCGTCTTTTTATCCAACAACCCCACCCGCACCCGCGAAGCTTATGCCGCCAAATTGACGCGCCTGGGCTTGTCCACGCCAGTGGCAGACGTCGTCAACTCATCCTACGTGATGGTAGACTTTTTACAGCGGCGTATGCCGGGAGCCAACCTGTTTGTGGTGGGCGAGCAATCGTTATGCGATGAGTTACAACGCGCCGGCTTCAATCTAACCGATAAAGCAAGCCAGGTGGACGCCGTCATCGCCAGCTTTGATCGCACTTTTGAATACCGCAAGCTGCAAATTGCCTTCGACGCCCTCAACAATGGCGCGCGTTTTTTCGCCACCAATGCCGACCGCTACTGCCCCGTCCCCGGCGGCGGCGAACCCGATGCGGCCGCGATGATTGCCGCCATCGAAGCCTGTACCAACACGCAGATTGAAGCCGTGGTCGGCAAGCCATCGTCTTATATGGCCGAGGCTATTTTGAGCTTACTCAATTTGCCCGCCGACCAATGTCTCATCACCGGCGACCGGCTGGAAACGGATGTGCTGCTAGGGTTAAACGCCGGAATGTCCGGCGCGTTGACGCTGACTGGAGCAACGACGGAAAAGGAACTAGAAGCCAGCGACATTGAACCAACGTATGTCCTGCACCAATTAGCTGACTTACTCCCGAAACCATAAATGGAGGAAATAGACCATGCCTAAAATCACCTTTATTGGCGCAGGCAGTACCGTTTTTGCCAAAAACCTAATGGGGGACATTCTCAGATTCCCCGAACTAAGCGATTCAACACTGGTTTTGCATGACATTGATGCAGAGCGTCTACGTACCTCGGAAATTGTAGCCGGTAAAGTAGCCGCCGCTCTGGATGCCACCCCGACCATCCAAACCACATTGGACAGGCGGGAGGCGTTGGATGGAGCCGATTACGCAATCGGCATGATTCAAGTTGGCGGCTATAAACCGGCAACCGTCACTGATTTTGAAATCCCCAAAAAGTACGGGCTTCGCCAAACCATCGCCGACACGTTGGGAATCGGCGGCATCATGCGCGGCCTGCGCACCATTCCCGTTCTGCTGGACATGTGCCGCGACATGGAAGAATTGTGTCCCGATGTGCAGTTCCTCAACTACGTCAATCCAATGGCGATAAACTGCTGGGCGATTGACCGCGCTACGTCAATTAAAACGGTCGGTCTTTGCCACAGCGTACCGCATACAGCCCATGATTTGGCGGACGACATGGGCATTCCGCGCGAAGAGCTTAATTATTTGGTCGCCGGTATCAACCACATGGCCTTCTTCCTCAAATTGGAACATGAGGGAAAAGATATGTATCCGCGCTTGCGCGAAGTGATGGCTGAATTTGAACGGACTAACAATTGGCCCAAGCGATTTATCCGCATGACCGACCGCGTGCGGTATGAAGCGTTCAAACATCTTGGCTATTTCGTCACCGA
>JANTHP010000111.1 GCA_024762395.1 Anaerolineae bacterium
GGCACTGAAGTGCTGGGCACAACAACGGTGACTTGGAATCGCCCCTCAGCATCGGTGGTGAAAGTTTGGGGACGGCCGTCTACCAGCAGCTTCTGCACATCCCCAATCGGGTTCACCCATCTGAGTTCGCCCTCAAAATCAGGAAAAAAGCCCTCTCCTTCGATCACGACAGTCTCGTCGAAATCGGCGCAGGGCGCATTTGGCGTCAGGCGTGGATCGGCCGATGGCGACTTGCCCGGCGCAGGCAGCGGATCGATACAGGGAACCTGAAAGGGGACTGCGCCTATTTTGTCTTCGGTGGGATGCTCAAGTAATTCAGGCTGGGTAAGCGATTTGAGGTAAGGCTGCATGTTGGGCCAGCCGGAAACCATACGATCAAGATTAACTTCAGTGGCAACAAAGGCCAGACCGTAAATGATTAAAACGGCCAGCAGGATTGGCGTTCTCAATCGCTCAAATTTCCCTTGACTCAGGCGGTAGGCGTCCCACACGTTCCACAGCCAGATAAATGCCAGGGGAATCCATAAGACGGCCGTTCCCTGCCAGGCAATCAACGCCCCCAAAACGACAACGGCCGTCAGGAAACTGATGCCCCGACCTCGTTCGCCGAGGGCATACTGCCCGCTGCCCGGCACAAACAGAGAGATGAGCGGCGGCAGCCAGGGCGATTTATGAGACTCTTTATTATGATTACTCATGCTAACGCCGCCTAATTTGCCGTTGCGTTCATGCCGCCGCCAACGCTGACCATTTCGGCCTCTTCACCATACACCTCTTTGAATCGTTCGCGGGTCAGTTCTGAAGGCAAACCATCAAAGACCAACACGCCATCTTTCAGGCCAATGACGCGGGTGGCGTAGCGGTGCACCAAATCTAAAAAGTGCAAGCTGCACAACACTGTAATGTTATCCTGCTGGTTGAGGAGTTCCAGGTATCGCAAAATTGAATGGGCCAACACCGGATCAAGGCTGGCTACCGGTTCGTCGGCCAACATCAGGCGCGGTTCCTGCATCAGGGCGCGGGCAATGCCCACCCGCTGCTGCTGCCCGCCGGAAAGTTGGTCGGCGCGGTTATCAGCCTTTTCACTGATGCCTACCCGTTCCAGGGCGGTTATGGCCCGTTGGTGATCTTCGGCTGAGAAGCGATGGAGCAAGCTGGCCCACGGGTTGGCATACCCCAGCCGCCCGGAAAGGACGTTGGTCATAACGCTGCTGCGTTTGACCAGGTTGAACTGCTGGAAAATCATGCCAATTTGGCGGCGGACGCGGCGAAGTTCTTTGCCCTGTACGGCCGTTACATCCACATCATCCCAAACTATACGACCCTCTGTCGGATCAATAAGGCGATTGATACAGCGCAGTAAAGTGGACTTGCCCGATCCTGACAGACCAATGACAGCCAAAAACTCGCCGTCTTTGACCTCAAAGCTAACATTTTTAAGCGCCTGAGTTCCGTCAGGGAATGTTTTTGAGAGGTTTTCTATTCGCAGCAAGGGATGCCTCCTCTATAAACGTAGAACGATTTGGTAAATCGTTCTGCCCGATTTACCAAATCGGGCTGCGGTTTTCATCCGTTCGTGGCGCGCCGCAGGCGCGTGAGATGGTCTCTAAAAAGAAGAAGAGGGAGAGAAGCTGACTTCTCTCCCTCCTGCGTTTCATGTGTGTGAAACTACTCGGCCAGACTTTCGATGTCCATGCCAGCCTTGCTCAAGTCAGCGCGGAAACCATCGTAGAATGAATCTTGCGCCGGTTGTAAGGCGTCAATGGAGTACAGATTATTCAACGCCGTGACACCTTCTTCGCTGGCGGAAATCTCGAGAAGGGCGTCAATGATTTTCTGACGCATATCGGGATCAAAATCCTTGGCAAAGGAGACGCTGTCGTTGGGAATCTCGGTCGTGGTGGCCAAAACAACAACGACATCTTTTACATCGGGGAAGTCGTCCTCGATGGAGCTGCGAGCATCAGCGTAGGATACGCCAACATCGCAATCGCCATTGTAAACGGCCGTTACCGAGTTGTTATGTGAGCCGGACTCAACCGTCTTGGCGAAATCAGCATCGGGATCAATGCCATTGGCCTGGAGCATGATGCGCGGAATGATATAGCCTGATGTTGAATTGGGGTCAACCCAGCACATCACTTTGCCTTTGATATCTTCGAGTTTGGTAATGCCACTGTCAGCCCGAACGTTGAACTGACCCCGGTAGGAAGTTGAACCAAAGCGTTCGGTAACCAAACCTACTTCTACGCCATATTTTTCATGGGCCAGGACGTAGTTAAACGTGTTGAGCCAACCGATTTGGGCTTTACCCGCGCCCATCGCTTCACGGACGGCGGCAAAGTCGGTGCCTACATTGGCCTGGACGACCAGACCGGTCTTGTCGGTAATCATTTGGGCAAGCTCATCACCGCTGGCAATAATCTCCTGGGTGTCGCCTGAAGGAACGAATGACATGATAATTGGGTTTTCTTCAGTACCCAATTTGGGACCGCCGCAACCAATAAGGGTTACGGCCAATAAACTTAACAGAAAAAGTGTTACCAAAACCTGATTTTTTTTCATCTTTTTTCCTCCTTGGATTTTGGATGTAAAATCAAATATATTTGGACTGTTTTTCTAAAAGCTTCACCTCCTTTGTTGCTGATAAGGTGACATCACGGAGTTTAAGATTTAGCTCAAAATAATGATATGCTAAGATAGGGGTCTTGGCAAACATTGCAAACAAGGAGAGAGTTATGCCACACACACACAAATTGGATGGGAAACGGCCGTTTCACCTCCCCGATCTCCCCACAAAAGGAAAACCATTTCACCCTGACCGAGACTCAGCCGAAAAGGAATTCCGCGACCTGCGCGATGAACTCATTAAGCTGCAAAGCCGTCTTTATGCTGAGGGTAAGCAAAAACTACTCATCGTCTTTCAGGCGATGGATGCAGGCGGCAAAGACGGCACAATTCGGCGCGTTTTCCGCGGCGTCAACCCGCAGGGCGTCCGTGTTCATTCCTTCAAAGTCCCCAGCAAAATCGAATTGGCGCATGATTTTCTGTGGCGCATCCACCAGGTTGTGCCTGCCAAAGGGATGATTGGCGTCTTTAATCGTTCTCATTACGAAGATGTGTTGGTTGTGCGTGTGCATGACATCGTGCCTGAATCAGTCTGGCGGCCCCGCTACGCACAAATCAACCAATTTGAGAAGCTGCTGACCGATACAGGAACCACAATACTCAAATTTTTCTTACACATCTCGCCAGAAGAGCAAAAAGAACGATTCCAGGATCGGCTGGATGAACCGAGTAAAAACTGGAAATTCTCGATGGAAGATTTGGAAAAGCGCAAATTTTGGGGCGATTACATGGCTGCTTATGAAGAAATGCTGCAACAATGCAGCACGCCCTGGGCGCCCTGGTACGTTATTCCGGCCGACCAAAAATGGTATCGCAATCTGGCTATCGCGCGGGTTATCGTTCATACATTGAAAGAAATGAACCCTCAATACCCAGAGCCGGAGAATGATTTAAGCGGTGTCGTCATTGATTGATTCGACGTAACTACTCAGGTGACAGTCACTTTTTCCAGAGGCGCTGGTCGCAACTTATTGCGTTTTAAGTGACTGTCACCTCTGGGGCTGAGTAGTTACGATTCGACGATGTTTTGGCAGGTAAAGTACAATCATTAATTGGACTCTGGCGTTTTTCATTTTTCCTCTGGTACGGGCGGGTCTGAGGTCCGCCCATACACGCGATTGTTTTTGAATTTTTGCCAGACTCCAGTCATTAACATTCCCTTGTTAATCGAATTGGTAAGGGTGTGTTTCATTTTGGTTGAAGTGACAGTCACGAAGCGTAAAATCTTGGGTAAACCAAGAAAGATATTTTTGATTGAACCTTTAGAGTTTGGCTTGCGTCAGACGCGAATCTGATTCGTGGAGATTTTAATATATGGATTTATTTACAACTGAAAATTTGATTGCCTTTCTTACTTTAACAATCCTGGAAATTGTATTGGGCATTGACAATGTCATTTTTGTAGCTATTTTGGCAGGTAAATTGCCAGCGCATCAACGAGACCTCGGCCGCCGTTTGGGGATTGGTCTGGCGGTCATAACTCGAATTCTTTTGCTCTTAGCTATTAATTGGATCATGCGATTAACCGCGCCAATTATGGCACCATTTGGCAATGCGCTTAGCGGACGCGATCTAATTTTGCTAGTTGGCGGGTTGTTCTTAATTGGCAAAAGTACGTATGAAATTCATGAGAAGTTGGAAGCGGCTGAGCAGGAGCATCACACGGCCCAAAAAGCGGTTACGCTGGCTTCGGTTATCAGTCAAGTTGTGATTATTGATATTGTTTTCTCGCTGGATTCGGTGATTACGGCCGTTGGTGTTTCCGGCGTGCTAGGTGTGATGATCCCGGCCGTACTCGTTGCCGCCGGGGTGATGTTGTTTGCATCAGGCGCAATTGGCCGCTTTGTAGAAGAACATCCCACAATGAAGATGCTGGCGCTCTCATTCCTTATTCTCATTGGTTCAATTTTGGTTATTGAGGGATGGAATGCGGAAGCGGCTCATGAGATGCACTTAAAGAATTACGGTTATTTTGCGATGGCATTTTCGTTTGGTGTAGAAATGCTGAATATGCGTATACGTAAAGCCACGAAACCGGTCAAGCTGCATAATCAACCTTCTATACAAGATACGGCTGCGACTGATTAAAGAGGGGGTATTTTGAAAATTAAACTTGATTACCGATATGTGTTATTGCTGGCAATTCCTGTCGCTTTCTTGGCAGAGACATTTCATTGGGGGGATGTTGTCCAGTTTGTGGCAGCGGCCGTTGGCATTATCCCGCTGGCTGGATTTATCGGCGAGGCGACGGAGGAATTGACGGTTCATACCGGCCCCAAAATTGGCGGGATGTTGAATGCGACGCTGGGTAATGCGGCTGAGCTTATCATCACGATTGTGGCGATTAAGGAAGGGATTTTGGATTTGGTTATCGCTTCTATCACCGGTTCTATTTTGGGGAATTTGCTGCTGGTGATGGGGGTGAGTATTTTATTTGGGGGGATAAAGAACGGCCGTCAAAAATTCAGCCAGGCGCAAGCGACAACCAACGCCACTACCCTGATTCTGGCAGTCGTCGCATTAATGATTCCGGCCATATTTGGTCTTTCCATTGACGCTCATCATCATGAAGATTTGCAGCCGTTCAGCCTGGTTGTAGCAGTGGTAATGATTATCATTTATGGCCTGGGTATTTATTACTCCTTTACCTCGGACGAAGATTCGCCGCTGACACGGCCGTCGGCGCATGATACGCATAAGACGGCCTGGTCATTGCAGAAAGCGATAGCCGTTTTGACCATCGCCACCCTGGCGATTGTGTTCATGAGCGAGGCGTTGGTCGCTTCTGTAGAACATGTGGTGACGCAGTTGGGCTGGAGCGAATTCTTTGTCGGCATCATCATTGTGCCGCTGGTAGGCAACGCTGCCGAACATTTGGTAGCGCTTCAAGTCGCGCTCAAGGATCAGATGACGCTAAGCATGGAGATTGCGTTAGGTTCAAGTCTGCAAATTGCTTTGTTTGTGGCCCCCGTGTTGGTTATTGTCGCCGCACTGATGGGACAAGAGTTGTCTTTTAAGTTTAACATGTTTGAGCTAGTCGCCTTATCCTCGGCAGGCATTGTGGGGGTGTATGTGTTTAAGGATGGGGAATCAAACTGGCTGGAGGGGGCGCAACTGCTGGCTCTTTATCTGATTTTGGGGGTGGCGTTTTTCTACATTTGATGATGGGCTGGGACGCAGAATTTTGCGGAGAGAAGAGGAGAGAAAAGAAGAGAATAATTGTAACGGCCGTTCCCACTCAGGAACGGCCGTTTTTTATCATTTACCGCCGCCGCCGGCCACCCAACAGACGCAAAATGTAGAGAAACAGGTTAATAAAGTCGAGATACAGCCGCAGCGCGCCCATCACCCCGACCCGGCTGACGACTTGCGTATCGCCCTGCGCGGCCAATGCGTAGGTCATACTCTTGATACGTTTGGTATCATAAACCGTTAAGCCCATAAAAATGAGGATACCGGCATAAGTGATAATCCAATCCAGCGCCGATGAGGCCAGGAACATATTAGCGACGGAAGCAATGATGAGACCAATAAGCGCCATAAACAAAATGCGTCCCCAACTGGTCAAATCCTGTCTGGTCGTGAAGCCGATGATGGACATGATGCCAAAGGTAACGGCCGTTACCCCAAACGCCAACACAATCGTCCCCAACTGGTAAGCCAGAAAAATCACCGAAAGCGTCGCCCCGTTCAGGGCCGCATACAAGAAAAACAACGCCAGCCCTGCGCCCGGCGACACGCGCGACACCACCCGGCCAATCGCTATTACCAACACCACCTCGCCAATAAGCAAGCCGAAGAAAGTAATGTTACTGCTGAAAATAAGTGATAACAGCGCCGGGCTGCTCACCACAAACAACGACACAACGGCCGTTAACATCAGCCCTAACGTCATCCACAAATACACCCGCGCCATCGCCGATGCAAACGTCTGCTGTAATTTAACATCAGATACGGGAAGCGGAATCTGCTCACGAAAATTATAAGACATAAAAAGCTCCTTTACTCGTGACTACTATTCAGATTGGTCCAATCTTGAAGATTGGATCAATCTCATTATTCCTCATTTTCTATTTCGCCGCCCGCTTCGATGGCTTCATCATCCATCGCTTTGTACGGATTGATGTGCTGATTACCGCAAAACGGGCATAAATTCCACTGCAATTCCATCAATGAGTTGCAATCGGGGCATGCCTTTTTCAGGCGTGTGTGGCAGTAAGGGCATAAAATCCAGTTGGGATCCGTCGTTCGGGAGCAGCCGGGGCAGGACGGCCGTTCCTCAATCTCCTGCAGCAGCGCCTCCTCAGCCAACGCCCGCTCATACGCTTCGGCCAGCGTTTCCGGCGGCCTTAACAGCAAGTAAATTAAAATCCCGGCTATAGGTAACACAGCCACGAGAACGGCCGTTAACACCTGTGCAAACGGATCGCGGGTACGCGCCCGCATATCCCGCACCGCCCAAATTACCAGACTAAGCCAAAGCGCGGCCAACAAACCGCCGCCAACCGCAGCTAGAATCGTTAAATAAGAAGCAATCGTTTCAGAAACCGGCAGCGTCATAAAAATTTGTGCTACTCATTAGCCTTCAGAGTAACCTCCGGCGCTTCAAAACCAACCTTTTTATGAGAACCATCGCAAAAAGGCAAATTACCCGAATGACCGCACCGGCACAAAGCAACGCCCTTACCCGTTGTGGTCTGCTCGTTGCCATCAGCATCAACATAAGTAAACGTCCCCGAAACAAAATAAGGGCCATTTTCAAAACATTTTATTTCTTCCATCATAAACCTCACTCATAAGGAGCAAAAAATTAAAGGGCCTTCAGGATTTCGCGGGTTTTTGCAAAAAAACTGCGTGAAACGTGAAGGTTCTATTTTATCGTCAGCCCTAACCGCTTACGCTGCATCTATGGCCGCAGCCGATTCAACAATTTGTCCAACCAGACCATACTCAACCGCTTCCTGCGCCGACATCCAGAAATTGCGATCCGTATCCTGTTCCACCTTTTCCAGAGGCTGTCCGGTTTGTTCAGAAAAAATCTTATTCAACCGGGTACGCATCTTAAGAATTTCTTCCGCTTCGATGGCAATATCCGCCGCCTGACCGCGCATACCGCCCATCGGTTGATGCAGCAAGAAGCGCGTGTTAGGCAGGCTGTAACGGTTTTCCTTATCAGCAGCGGCATAAATCAACGCGCCGGCGCTGGCAACCCAACCCGTGCCAATCACCTTCACCGGCGATTGCACGAAACGAATCATATCATGAATCGTATCGCCTGATTCCACATGGCCGCCAGGGGAGTTGATGAAAATTTTAATGGGATCATGTGAGTCTGCGTCTAACAGAAGCAAATTTTGGGTCACTTCTCGCGCCAGTTTCATGTTGATTTCACCAAAAATGGTCAGCGTGCGCGATTCAAGCAGCCGTTCCAACATCCCCTTAGGCGGGGATTTTTCGTTTTCATTCTCGTCTTTAGTTTCTTCTTCAAATCTGTGCATTGTTTCTCCTGAATTGAAATTGGAGTTTAGAGATTGAAGATTGGAGACTGGATCAATCTCCAGTCTCCAGTCTCCAACAAAATTTTGCGGTAGTGTAACGGCAAAAGGTTAGATTTGGGTAAGTGTTCCGATTATTTGCCCAAATTGGTGAAAGCGGCCATACCGGGGTAAACGGCCGTATCCCCCAACTCATCCTCAATGCGCAGCAATTGATTATATTTTGCCACCCGGTCGCTGCGGGCCGGCGCGCCGGTTTTGATCTGGCCCGCGTTCAAACCCACAACCAGGTCAGAAATAGTAGCATCTTCCGTCTCACCGCTGCGATGGGAGACAACGGCCGTCCACCCCCGCCGCTGTACCCAATCAACCGCCGCAATAGATTCCGTCAACGTGCCAATCTGATTCACCTTGCACAACAAACTGTTGACAGCCTTCTTCTCAAACCCCATTTGGATGCGCTTAACATTCGTCACCAGCAAATCATCGCCCACAATCTGAATGCGGTCGCCCAACTTTTCCATCATCAGCGTCCAGGCATCCCAATCATCCTCGCCCAGGCCGTCTTCAATAGAAATAATGGGGTATTTATTCACCAACTCCACATAAAAATCCACCATTTCAGCGCCGGTCAGCTTTTTGCCTTCCACCTTCATGTTGTACAGACCATCCTCGTAAATCTCAGAAGCGGCCGGGTCCATCGCCAGCATAATCTGCTCGCCCGGTTTGTAACCCGCTTTTTCGATAGCCTCCAGCATCAGTTCAAACGGTTCGCTGTTCGATTTGACGCGCGGCGCAAAACCGCCCTCATCGCCAACCGTCGTACCGTACCCTTTGCTGGCTAACACTTTTTTAAGGCTGTGGTAGATTTCCGCGCCCCAGCGCAGGCCTTCGGCAAAATTAGGCGCGCCGACGGGCATAATCATGTACTCCTGCAAGTCCGTCGCCCCGGCTGCGTGTTTGCCGCCGTTCATAATGTTCATCATGGGCACGGGCAAGGTGCGGGCCGACACGCCGCCCAAATAACGATAAAGCGGCAAATCCAAACTGTTGGCGGCAGCTTTAGCGACGGCCAACGAAACGCCCAAAATGGCGTTAGCTCCCAAACGGCTCTTGTTTTCGGTTCCGTCCAGTTCAATCATCGTTTCGTCAATGCCGACCTGATCGGTTGCGTCCCAACCAACAATGGCTTCGGCGATGTCTTCATTAACGGCCGTAACCGCCCCCAAAACACCCTTACCGCCATACCGATTCTTATCCCCGTCCCGTTTCTCCCATGCTTCATGCACGCCGGTAGACGCGCCCGACGGCACAATCGCCCGTCCACCAGCGCCATCCAATAACTGAACTTCTACTTCTACTGTAGGATTACCGCGAGAATCCAAAACCTCCCGCCCGTAAATTGATTCTATGTAACTCATTCGAAACTCCTTTGGGTTCAATTGTAAATAACTTTGGTGTTTCGGGAATTGCAATTCCCGAAACATGCCATTCTAAATTAGAAAGTTAAAAACGAATGAACCCTTTGTTTGGTAAAGAAAGGTTGCAAGTGGCAAATTAGTGAGTGTGCAAGCAATAAAATCATCCTCGCACCGCCTTGATTTTACCATACCAGACGTTAAGCACATAGATTGATCCGCCGTTTCTGTTTGAATTTCTTATGCAGTTCTGATAGCTTTACAAGCCGGGTTTTCTAAAATACTAATGGACTATTGTAAAAAAAAGGGCTGCTATGCCATAATTTTGGATGTAACTGTACAGGTTATTTCCCCACCTTCGTGAAGGCAGGCTCTGCGTAGGCAGGAATTCACAAGCTGACAGTCGGGAGATAGCAGAACACTTACGCAAAGGATTGTAATATGACAGATGCCTCGATTCTAAGGCAAATACCGGCCGTGCCGCTGCGCGGCGGCGCGGTTTTCCCCGGTATCACCACAACCATTTCCATTGGGCGGCGGCGGTCGCTGGCCGCCGCGCAGGCCGCCGTTGAATCAAACGGCCAACTATTAATTCTTGTGCAGTACGATGCCGAGGTGGAACTGCCCGGCGATGATGATTTGGTTCCCGTGGGTGTTTTGGCAACCGTGCGCGACATTTTGCGCGCGCCGCATGTGGGCGTGCAAATGCTGGTTGAGCTGCACCGCCGGGTTGATTTCAAAGGACTGGGCGCAACTGAACCATACCTGATTGGCCGTTATGTCGGTCTGGAAGAACAACCAGGCAGCGTTAGTGAAACGGCCAGCGTTAGTGAAACGACCGTTGGCGAAGCCGTCATGATCCAAACCATCGCCTATCTGGAGCAATATGCCGACACATTGGGCGAATCCAACCAACAGGTGATGGCTACCACGCGCAGCAAACAAACGCCCGGCGCATTGGCCGATTATGTGGCCGGCTTGTTGAATTTGCCGTTTGATTTGGAACTGGAGTTGTTGACAACCATCAATGGCGTCGAACGGCTCAAACTGGTATTGGAATACCTCAAAAACGAGCTGAAAATTGCCAAAGTGCGCCAGAAAATCCAGACAGATGCCCGCGAAAGCGCCGAAAAAGCCCAGCGCGACTACATGCTGCGCGAGCAAATGAAGGCCATTCGCAACGAATTGGGCGAAGGGGCCAACGACCTCATCGAAGAGCTGCGGCAAAAAATCGAAGCCGCCGCAATGCCCGAAGAAGTCCATGAGCGGGCTGTCAGCGAGCTAAAACGACTCGAATACCAGGGCCAGCAGTCGGCCGAAGCCAGCGTCATCCGCACCTATTTGGAATGGCTGGTGGAACTGCCCTGGAACCAGATGACCGAAGATAATTTGGACGTGGTGCATGTGCGCCAGGTGCTGGATGAAGACCATTACGGCCTGGATGACGTAAAAGACCGCATTGTGGAATACGTCGCCGTCCGCAAATTGGCCGGAACCAAGATGCGCGGCGCCATCATCAACCTCAACGGGCCGCCCGGCGTGGGCAAAACTTCGATTGCCACTTCCGTTGCCCGCGCCATTGGCCGGGAGATGATCCGCATCAGCCTGGGCGGCGTGCGTGATGAGGCCGAAATTCGCGGCCATCGCCGCACCTACATTGGCGCCATTCCGGGGCGCATTATCCGCGCCTTGCGCGACGCCAAAACGCGCAATCCGGTCATTGTTCTGGATGAGATTGACAAGGTTGGCTCTGATTGGCGCGGCGATCCGTCGTCGGCGCTGTTGGAGGTGCTTGATCCGGAGCAAAATCATAGCTTTGCCGACCATTATCTGGAGGTTCCGTTTGATTTGAGCCAGGTGATTTTTATTACCACGTCAAACCAACTCAGCACGATTCCGGCGCCGTTGTTTGACCGGATGGAATCTATCAACATGCTCGGTTACATCGAGGATGAAAAGCTGGCGATTGCGGAGCAGTATTTGTTGAAGAAGCAGTTGGCCGGGCATGGCATCGAGGATGTGGATGTGACGTTGGGCGAAGCGGCGCTGCGGAAAATCATCCGCCACCATACGCGGGAGGCGGGGGTGCGCCAGTTGGAACGTCATATCGGCAAGGTGGTGCGGAAGCTGGCGGTGAAGGTGGCGGCGGGCGAAACTGGCCCATTTGAAGTGACGGAAGCGGATGTGGCTGAATTCCTGGGGCCGGATAAGTTTATGTACGGCGTGGCCGAAGAAAAGGATGAGGTAGGCGTCGTGACGGGGCTGGCTGTGAGTGGTTTTGGCGGCAATACGCTGCCGATTGAGGTGAGTTTGAGCGAGGGCAACGGCCGTATCACCCTGACCGGCTCCCTGGGCGATGTGATGCGCGAATCGGCGCAGGCGGCGCTGACCTATGCCCGCGCCAATGCCCGCTCGCTGGGGCTGACGCCGACGCTGTTCGATAAGGTGAACATCCACATTCATGTGCCTGACGGGGCGACGCCGAAGGATGGGCCGAGCGCGGGGATTGGATTGGCAACGGCCGTCATCTCCGCTTTTACCCGCCGTCCGGTACGCCGCGACGTAGCCATGACGGGAGAGGTGACGCTGCGGGGCAAGGTGCTGGCCATTGGCGGCCTGAAGGCCAAGACGATTGCCGCCCACCGCGCCGGCATCAAAACGGTGATTTTGCCCAAAGAGAACGCCAAAGACATTCCCGAACTGCCGGAGCGCATCCGCGAAGACCTGAACCTGGTGACGGCCAATCATTTGGACGAGGCGCTGGCGATTGCGCTGTTGGAGCCGGTTGGCCCGCCGTTTTCGGTGGAATCGAACGGCGACGATACAGGCAAGCCGCCGATTTTGCCGCCGATGAAGAAGAATGGGGGTGGGGAACGGCCGTTGCGCGCCGAGACACGAGAGCCAGGGCTGCAACCCCGATTGGAAATAAGAAAAGATGCGTGAAACGTGAAACGTGAAAACGCCCCCCTCGAAATGAGGGGGGCGTTTTTTGTGCGTTTTGAGCGATTGCGGCCTAAAGCAGCGTGGCGCGAATGGTGGCGAGCATTTGGATGGCCTGATTGATGAGCCGTTTGTTCTCCGGTTTGTTGGGCCAGAGGCTGGCGCCGGAGGGATGGGGGAGGGGGACGATAAGACGGCCGTTGAGGAGACTGGAGAGTAGAGATTGGAGAGTGGGCAGGTCGGTGATGAGACGGCCGTCGTGGAAGTTGAAGTTGACGGGGGTGGTCAGCGTTTCCGGGGGAAAGTAGACGGCCGTTCCCACCACCTCATTCAACCGCATTTTGGCCGGGTAGAGCAGTTTTATTGCCAATCCGCCAACCAAAATCATCAATTGAGGGTTTACCAGGGCAATTTCGCGTTCCAGGAAAGGGCGGCAGAGGGCTTGTTCCGCTTTGCTGGGGACGCGGTCACCTTTGCCGTTGGAACCTTTGCCGGGATAGCATTTGGTAACGGCCGTCATGTACTGCTTCTCTCTAAATTCCGCCTCCTCCCAACCGGCCCGGCCCAGCCATTGAAATAATCGTTTGCCGCTGCCGGCGTTAAACGGCCGTTTTGCTTCCACCTCCGTCACCCCAGGCGCCTGCCCAATCAATAACACCCGCGCCCCCGGCCCGCCGCTAAAAATGGCTCCCGGCGTGATGGCGTGCCCCGCCGCAAAACAGAGACGGCAGGCGCGCATTTCTGTGTGCAGGTTGGCTAATGAATCCATTGGGTAAGTGTAACTGCGAACCGGCAAAGGGCAAACGGGTGCATTTCAAATGAGTTGAACCAAAGTGACAGTCACGGGGCGAACGGC
>JANTHP010000112.1 GCA_024762395.1 Anaerolineae bacterium
GCAGATTACGCCGATTACACAGATTAAATCTGCGCCATCTGCGCAATCTGTGGATTTTCATTCATTCGTGGTGGGCTGTGCCCATGTTGTCTCCTGTAAAAATGGGACGCGGAGTTACGCGGAGGGGCGGAGATTCGCAGAGAGGAAAAAGAGAAAATCTGTGTCATCTGTGTTATCTGCGGATTTTCATCTATCGTGGCGGGCCTGCTCATGTCGTCTCCTTTGCATCGGCAGCGGCAAAGACCCGGTATTGTTGTTGTAGTTGCTGCGTCACTTTGTTGTCGTCTACGTTGATGGCGGCGATGCCGGCGATACGGCCGTTCATCCTTTCCACCAATTCAACGGCTGCCTTCACCTGTGCCCCCGTTTCCACCCATTCATCCACCAGCAACACGTTCGTACCCGCTTTTAAGGCGTCGGCGCGTATTTCCAACGCTTTTCGCCGACCGGTATAATCCACAAATTCCACACGATTTACCTCGACCGGGAGCTTGCCCCCTTTGCGGATGGCTAAGAATCCTTTTTGCAGGCGCAGGGCAACGGCCGTTCCCAAGATAAACCCCAGCGCATCAATCCCGGCCACCAAATCAATCTTCGCATCGGCAAATGGGGCGGCCAGATCGTTCACAACCGCCGCAAAAGCGGCATAATCAGCAAAAAGCGGCGTCACATCACACCGTAACCCCGATGTCTCCGTGTCTATCAATGCCAGATAGTTCATCTAATTTGCCTTTCTAAACAGATAAATGGCCCAGCCCAACGTGTCCCGGCCCCAGCGCAGATATTCTTCTTTGGCGGCGCGAACGCGCCCCAACAGTTCCGGCACATCGGGGTCGTCGGGGTGGGCGAGGGCGTAATTTTCGGCCGCATGCCATTGCAAGCCTTCGTATTCATCCCATTCGTCAAGGTTGCTGACCAGCGTGTACAACAGCGTCAATCCCAGCTCCTGCCCGGTTTGGACATTGCCGTCATGGGTGTCGAAAAGATCGCGCGCAAATTCGGCCGTTTTCAGATAATCAGGATCGGGTTCCTGCCGCCAGTACGGTTCGCCGACAACAATCAATCCGTCCGGTTTGGTCATCGTTTTGAGGGCTGCCAGTGTGCCTTTGTGACCGTTGAAAATCCAACTGGCTCCCATGCACACGGTCAGGTCAAAACTTTCCGGTTCGTCGGGTTGGTAATCAGCGCCGTCCATCTCCAGGAAGGTGATGTTGGCTGCCGGGGCGCGGGCGGCGAGCTTGGCGCGGGCGTCGCGCACAACGTAGGGCGAAATATCCACGCCGACGCCGTTAACGCCGTACTGCTCCGCCAGCCGAATGATGAATTCACCCTTGCCCATGGCCAGTTCCAGCACGTTGGCATCCGGCGGCAGGCGCAGCATGTCAATGAGCTGCTGGTACTTTTCCAGGCTGGATGGATTGCAAATGATGTGATTTTTGTGGGTGATGTCGAAATACTTCCAGGTGTCCATGCTTATTTTTCCTCTTTTTCCATGCACCAATGAATCAGGCGGCGGACAAAATCGGCGGTAGGATAGCGTTTGCTGTCGTGCCGCCAGCGCGGAACCTGGACTTCCCTGGCTCCCGGCTGGCGCGGGAATGATTGCCCCTCGATTTTGAGCAGGGCAAATTCATCGCGCGGTTCCGGGATGCGGTAATGGACGATGAACTGCTTTTTGCTGCCGATGATGTGCAGCCAGCGCTCCTGCACCGGCTCGACAAAGCCGCCCGCTTCGGGAATGTGCCGGTCCTTATCCTGCACGTACCAGACGTACTGGCGGCCTTTGTAATTGACTTTCCGACGCCCTTTTTTGCGAACGGCCATTTTTCCCTAAACCTCTGCCAGAAAATCCAGTACAATCCGGTTGAATTCGGCCGATTTTTCCACGTTTGGGAAATGGGCAGTACCAGTCAGGGTAATTTTGCGGGCTGACGGCAGCCTCTCCTGGAGCAAACCGGCAATCTGCTGCACATCCGGCGCATCCTGGTCGCCCACGATGATCAGGGCAGGCGCGTTGACGTCGCCCAGGCGGCTGATGGCCGGAGGCGACAGTTCTTGTTGTTGACCGCTGCCTTCCGGTAAATGAAAGGTGTGGCGAACCAATTGGGAGATTTTGGCCCGGCCTGACGCCTCAACCTGCTCCGGGCTGCGGGTTAACCCGTCGTACCAGACCTGGGTGGAAATCTCAGCGGCTAAATCAATCTCGCCGCGCTCGTAGGCCGCGCCCATCGCTTCGGCTTTTTCGATCATACCTTCCATCGTAAATTCATACCCGCCCAGACCGGAACCCACCAGTATCATCCCGGCGACCATTTCCGGGTAAGACAAGGCGAAGTCCAGGGCAATTTTACCGCCGTGGGAGCAGCCGACGAGTACAGCTGTTTCCACCCCCAAATGCGCCAATAATCCGTGCAAATCTTCATGATCGCTGTAGGGCAGGGGCGGATCGGCCGTTTTCCCCCAACCGCGCACATCGTAGCGGATGACCCGATGATGCTTGGCAAATGGTTCCATCTGCTCATCCCACATGCCCATGTTGACGACGCCGGCGTGAATGAGGATCATAGCCTGCCCTGAGCTTGTCGAAGGGGCCGTTCCTTTTCCCCGTTCTTCGTAATGAATCTTCGTTCCATTGACTTCTGTAAATTGATAAGACATTTCACCTCTCTATTGACACCTTTCCTGAAAACGGTATCTTAACAGCATGAAAGCAAGCATATCTATTTCCCTTTCCAAAGATTTATTGGCGACCATTGACGAATTAGCCGTCAATCACAAAAGTCGCTCAGCATTCATCGAATTTATACTGCGAAAAGCAATAACCCAAAAGATCCGCGCTGAACGAGACGCAAGAGATATAGAAATTATCAACCAAAACCTCGATTATCTTAACGCCGAAGCTGAAGATGTCTTGAGCTATCAAATCATCCCCTGGTAAATTGCTCATTGTGCCATAACTTTTGCATTTCCTCCGAAGTTTCTAACAATTCGTCCAATTGGCCCTGCGCGGCGATACGGCCGTCCCGCATTACCACAATCTGATCCGCCTGCCGCAAAACTGCCCGCCGGTGGGAAACAACCAGGAATGTAGCGAGTGGCGGGTGGCGGGTGGCGAGTTCTTGTTTGCCAAGTAACCGTTCCCACAACAACTTCTCCGTTTCCACATCCAGCGCACTGGAAAGGTCATCAAAGACGAGTAATTCCGCATCGCGCACCAACATGCGGGCGGCGGCGGCGCGCTGCACCTGTCCGCCGGACAGGCGGACGCCGCGCGGGCCAACAAGGGTGTTCAGCCCGTTTTCCAGTTGGGCGATGTCGGGAGTTAGAACGGCCGTTTCCACCGCTCCCATCAATCGCCCATCATCCGGCAACCCAAACAGGATGTTATCCCGCAGCGTCTCGCTGAACAGGCGCGGAACCTGCGGCGTGTAAGCCGAGCGCGGCGGCACGAAAAACGCCGCCAGATCCGTCACCAATTCGCCATTCCAGCGAATCTCCCCCCCGTCCAGCGGCAGCAGCCCCAGCAAAACCCGCAGCAGCGTCGTCTTGCCCGATCCCACCCGCCCGGTGATGACGGTGAAGGAGCCGCGGGGGAGAGTCAGGTTGATGTCGAAGATGCCGGGGGAGCTAGAGCTAGAGGAAGCGTTGACTGTTGAGTGTTGATTGTTAACTGCTGCTTGTTGATGTTTGTAAGTCAGCCTCTTAATTTCCAGCAGTTCCAGATGGGAAACGGCCGTCTTCACCCGCCACTCGCCACCCGCCGCTCGCCACCCGCCACCCGCCACTTCCTCCCGGTAAGACTGCTCATAAATCGGCCCATGCGCCACGATGCTTTCTGGCAGCATGTCCGGGTGCAATTCCTGGATGCGATCCAGCACCACCCGCTCGCTGGCGATTTCTGAGAGGTAGCTGCCGAAATTGGCCGGGAAGCGGGCGACGAAGAAAAGATAGCTGCTAAACAAGGCGAAGTCGCCGACGGTGAAGCTGCCCCGTGACATCGCCGCGCCGGCCAGCAAGACCATCACCGCCACAGCCACATCGCCCATGTTGTCGGCCACCGAAAAAGCCATCGCCGAGAAGGTTCCCCGGCGCACGTTGCGCCGCCGCCGCTCGTCGCTCAGCTTGTCCAGATAGCGCATCGCCCCCGCTTCGGCGTTGGCCACCTTCACCGCTTGAATCGCGCCGAACAGCTCGCCCATGAAGCCGGTGACGGCGCTGTCCCCCTCCCGGCTTTCCTGGTGATAGCGCATCAGCCGTTCCCAGGCGAAGCGGTTGAACAGGAAAACGCCAATGAGGGGCAGAACGGCAACGGCCGTAATTACTGCGTCAATCCGGGCCATGATGATCAGGGCAAACAGGGTGAACGCCGCCTGCCCGGCGATTTCCGGAATCCAGGTGGGAAAATCGCCGTAATCGCCCAGGTCGTGATCCAGCCGGTTGAGGGCGTCGCCGATGGCGACGGGCAACGGGATGGCTCCTGGCTTGCGCAGGATGTTTTGAACGACATTTTTACGCAGCAGCGCCTGTCCCGCCAGCCGCACCTTCGCCGCCGCATAATTCCCGCTCACGTCCACCACCATCCGCGATGCTTCCACGGCGATGATCAGGGCCAAAATGGTGGGCAGGTTGAGGGCGACGGCCGTCTCCCCCGCCAGCCGGTCAAAAAACAGCTTTTGCAGCCAGCCGGGCACAGCCCGCATCGAAAATGCGTACAGGGCCGCCGTCACGCTCAGCCAGAAAAAGCCGGGCCGGTAGCGGATGAGCGCCCAGGTTCCCCGCCAGACAGGAAGTTGTTTTGTGTTGTTCATAATCTTATCCTTCGTGAAACGTGAAGCGTGAAACGTGAACCAATCACGCATCACGTTTCACGTTTTACGTTCACGCCTCCCAAAGCGTCGCGCAATTCAAATCATCACAAGCCGTCAACGAACGCTTTAGCTTTCGCAGCCAGATGAAGCGCAGCCGCTCATTCAGCCCGCCCCGGCAGTATTCCGTGGCGATGTAGACGCCCATTGCCGCGCACAGGCGGTAATCGTCCAACAGCCGCTCCCAGGCGTAACCGGTGACGCCGCGCCGCAGGAGGTGGGCGTGGTAATGGCGGAGGATGGCGATTTCATGTTCCCGGCGCAGACCTGCGTCCCAATCCTGCACAAGCGTGAAGGCCAGATCGTACACGCCCAGCCAGACGGTGAGGCTCCAGTCGAACGGCTGGCGGTCAATCAGGTAAACCGGTGTGTCTCCCTGGCGGGGAACCATAATGTTGTACTCGCCGGCGTCGCCGTGAATGAGGGTGAAGCCGTTGGCGTCCCGCGCCCGCGCGATGAGCGCCTTGGGATGGCGGGCGAACAACGCACGCATGAGGTCTGGCCAGTGCGGCTCCAACTCGTTCACGGCGTGGCGGAGGATGTGCCCCACGCCCGGTTCGGCGATGTCCACAAAGCGGCGAATGTGTTCAGGGCTGTGCATGGCTGCCCCGGCCTGGGCCAGCCGGTCGGCACCCCACCAGCGGGCGTGCATCGCCGCCAGCCCTTCGGCCAGAGCCAGCCCGTAGGCCAGCGTCGGTTCTTTGTCGTAAGAGTCCATGTGGGTTTCCGACACGTCGGCCAGGAGGATGTGGTAGCGCTGCAGGGCGTCATCGTAGGCGGCGGCGTAGCAGGGGATGAGCGGCGCGTCGGGCACGTCCACGTAGTCGCGGGTGTAGTAGGGAACTTCAGACGGCAGGAAGCTTTCACCGTCGTCCAGGTCGGTGTTGACCAGTTTGAGGAAGAGGCGCGACGGCCGTTCGCCGCGGGCGTCGGCGGTGTAGGTCAGGCGCAGTTTGGCGTTGGTGGACCAGTTGCCACGGCCGTCTATCCGTGCAAACGAAGCGACCCGGCCTTGTGTCAGTGCACCGTTTTGGCTGAGAACGGCTGTTAACCAATCCACCGTCACCTGCTCCAGATTCGTAATCACGTTTGTCATGCCAACGCCTCCTCCATACCGGTTTGCAGCAGGTGGGCAAAGCGGCTGCCGGATTTGGCGGCCAGTTCCAGGCGACGGCCATGTTCGATGAGGTTCCCGTTCTCCAAAATCAAGATGTCGTCCGCCCGCTGCACCGTCCCCAGCCGGTGGGCGATGAGGATGGCGGTGCGGTTTTGCAGCAGCCGGTCAATCGCCTGCTCTAAAAGCTGCTCCGTCGCCGGGTCGAGCCGGGAGGAGGCTTCA
The DNA here is from genome assembly GCA_024762395.1 of Anaerolineae bacterium. Classification (GTDB taxonomy): domain Bacteria; phylum Chloroflexota; class Anaerolineae; order Promineifilales; family Promineifilaceae; genus JACKCC01. The sequence goes on from JANTHP010000112.1 coordinate 6,205, forward strand.
TCCAGGATGACCAGGCGCGGGTCACGCAAAAAGACGCGGGTGAAGGCCAGCAACTGCGCCTCGCCCGCCGACAGCCCCTTGCCGCCCGCTTTGAGCCGCGTGTCCAGGCCGTCGGGCAGGGCGCGGAACCAGCCGGCCAGCCCCAGCGCTTCGATGGCGGCGATGATGTCAGAGTCGGGGATGAACGGCCGTTCCCGGTCATAATTGGCAAACAGCGTCAGGTTGTCGCGGATGGTGGCCTCAAACAACTGCACCTCCTGCGTCACCATCCCCACCCGCCGCCGCAGGTCGGACAAGGCCACGTCGTGTACATCCACGCCATCCAGCCGGATGGCCCCGGCGTCCACGTCGTACAGCCGGAACAGCAGCCGGGTCAGCGTCGTTTTGCCGCTGCCCGTCCGCCCCAGGAGGCCCAGGGTGCGGTTGGACGGCAGCTCGAAGGTGATGTTGTGGAGGACGGTTTGAGCGGTGAGCGGTAAGCGGTGAGCGGTAATCGGTAAACGGTTATCAGTAATCGGATTACCGTTTACCGATGACTGATTACCGTCTTTGTAGGCAAAACTCACCCCCTCAAACCGCACGGTGGGCGCGGTGGTTGGTAGGGTGGCAACGGCCGTTTCCTGGACGGCCGTCTCCATCTCAAAAAACTCGTTAATCCGGCCAATCCCGGCGTAGGCGCGCTGGAGCCGGGAAATCTGGCGGCGGATGTACTTGAGCGGGCTTTCCATCAGGCCGACGTAATAGACCATCAGGTAGACCGTGCCGATGCTCATCTGCCCCTGCCGGTAGGCGTTGGCCGCCAGGCCCAGCGTCGCCACGAGGGCGAAGACGTAGAGCATGTAGCTGCTGCTGAAGCTGATGCCGCCCAAAATTTCATCGCGCAGCCGCCAATGAATAATGCGGGCCATGATGGGATAGAGCCGGGCCATCACATACTCCTCGCCGCCGTTGGCGCGGATGTCCTCCGTCCCCAGCAGCCGCTCGCCCAGGTAGCCGGACTGCACGGCGTATTCCTGGCGCACGGCGTGGTTCACGGCGACGACCTGGGGCCGGATGGCCGCCTGCGCGCCGAACATGAGCAGGGCATAGACTAACCCTATCAGCCCAAACTGCCACGATTGGTAGAAAATCAGCGCCAGCACGCCGAGGAGGAGCAGGCCGTTGCCAAACATCTGCACCACCAGCGCCGAGAAGGATTCGGCCAGCTTGCTCACGTCGCCGTCCACCCGCTCGATGAGTTCGCCGGGGGTGCGCAGCTTGTGGAAGCCCATGTCCAGCCGCAGGCAGTGGGCGGCCAGGTCGTGGCGCAGGCGGTTGGTGGCCGCCCAGCCTAAATCTTCGCTGAGGTAGGTGTTGTAGAGGGCAAGGGCTTTCTGGCTGATGGTGAGGAGGAAGAAGAGAACGGCCGTTTCTGCCAACACCCGCCCCGAACTGCCCGCCTGCGCCGCATCCAGAAAGTCGCGCACCACCTGCGGCGCCCACAACTGCATGCCGATGCTGCCCAACAGCAGCAAACCCAACAGCGCCACCCGCCCCTTAAACGGGGCCAGGTACCGCCCCAACAGCCGCCCCGCCTGGTAAAGATTGGTTTGTTTCATCGTTTCATCCTTTAGCTAGAGGATAGAGCGAGAGCTAGAGGAAGAGAACCCGCCTCTAGCTCTACCCTCTAGCTCTTGCTCCCCATGTACGGCAGCCATAACTCGTCGGTCAACTTTTGCGGGTCGGCGGCGACACCGAAGCGGGCGAAGTAGTCGCAGACGCGGGTGATGTCACGCAGGAGCAGCTCGTAGGCGTGGGGATTGTGCCGCGCCGCCACCATTTGCGGGAAATCAATCAGGATGATGTCGCCTTCCCAGTACAGGATGTTGTAGGCGGATAAATCGCCATGAATGTGATGTAGCTCAAGCATCAAGGCCACGTTGTCCATCACCTGCCGGAAAAGCGGCTCTGCCTCGTCCACTTCCAGGCTGATTTCGTTGAGCGTTGGGGCCGGGCCGCGTTCATCGCCGATAAATTCCATCAGAATCGTATTGCCCGCGTGGGCGATGGGTTTAGGCACATCGGCCCCGGCCTCGTACAATTTTTTTTGCACGCCGTACTCATTGCCGATCCACCACATGATGTCTACGTGTTTGCCGAAGGTGGTTTTCTTGCGCAGAGCCAGTTTTACGCGGCGGCCTTTCATTTGCTTGCCCTCCTCGTCGCGCAGTTGGCGGCCCGCTTTGTAGATGGCGTCGTTTTTGAGATGGCGCAACATGCGCGGACGGTACAGCTTGGCGGCGATGAGGTCTATGTCCAGGTTTGGGTTGGCTGTGCAGGCGTAGACGTTGGCCTCCTTGCCGCCTTTCACCAATCGGGTCACGTCGGTGATGAGGGCGTCGTGGTAAAAGGGGGCGACGGAGGCGATGACCCAATGCCGCTCGTGGTGCAGCGGGTCGAGGGCGGCGGCGTAGGTGGGGACCCAGTTTTCGTGGCTGTCGTTCATTTGTTGTATGTCGGCCATGGCGGGGGAGGAACGGCCGTTTTTCTTCTTTTTCTTCTTGGGTCTCGGCCGCTGCCGGTGGGCTGTGCGGCTGTGATCCTCATAATTGTAATCAGAATAAAGGTCGTGAAAATCGTATTTACTCATTTTTCGAGACTTGTTTTGTTTCCTTCATTGGGCGAATTGTTTACTCGCCTGCGATTTGCCAAAGGGTGTGTTTCATTTCTGTTCAACTCATTTGAAATGTATCCTTTGCCAAATCGCGCTACGGTTTTTATTGCAAATTGGGGGAATACGGCTGCGAACAGCGTTTATGAGATGCGGCCTTTTTGGGGGATGGGGGAAACAAAAAACCACAGGCGGGGATACCTGTGGCCGGGGGTAATCGTCAAAAAACGAGTTTAATTACCGGAGCGCAGATGGTCCCGCACAACGCTGATCGCGTAGGATGACAAGGGTTTTTGTGATGTGTGCCATGTGCGAGTACCTCCTTACAGTTTATTTTTACCGATGACAGTCTACCATAGCGCACATGGCTGAGTCAAGGTTTTGATTCATGTTGACAAAGCAGTTTAGTCTGGCTAGAATTTGCCTATCTGGCCTGGAGCCAATTTTACAGCCAGTTTAACATTTAACTTTATTGGCAACGACTGTTTCCAAAGAAAGGAGATTTCCCATGACTCATATCGTAACCAGATTATGCCTGCGTGACACGGCTTGTGTGGATGTTTGCCCGGTAGAATGTATGGTCTTAGGTAAGCCGGAAGAAGAGTGGCCCTGGCTGTACATTGACCCGGATACCTGCATTGACTGTGGCGCATGTGTACCGGAGTGTCCTTACGAAGCTATCTTCCCTGAAGAGGAAGTACCGTTTGATTTTGAAGCGCCTGCCGGCCTTTGGATTGCAAACACTAAAGAATTACTGCCCGACGGCGCACCGTTTGAAGGCCAGGTTGATGGTCACGATGTCAAGCTGGTGAACGCTAAGCAATTGGCTGGCGGTGAAGTTCTGGACTTGACTGAAGATATTCCTGCGAATTATGATTTCTTCTCAGATGGGCCTGGCTACGACGCTATGGACTAACCTGGAAGGGCGAGATGATTTAGGCGTTTAGCGCTGGATCATTGTGCATAAATATGAAACCGAATTGGCTGACTGGTCAATTCGGTTTTTTTGGTAACTACCAAGGTGACAGTCACTTTCTCCAGAGGCAATGGTCATGACAAATCGCCATATTAAGTGACTGTCACCTCTGAGGCTTAGTAGTTACTTTTTTGATTGTGATGGCATTAAGAATTAAACGGCCGTTTCTCACCCAACTCCTCACCCATCTCCGAACAGAATATCCTTTAGAGGCCTGCGGCATTTTGGCCGGACAAGCGGGGCAGGTAACGCAGGTTTACCCTATTGAAAATATCCTGCGCAGTCCAACTGCCTATGAAATGAATCCCCAACAACAGTTGGCGGCTATGTTGGCAATTGAAGAACGGGAGTGGGATTTACTGGCAATTTATCATTCGCATCCAAACGGCCCGGAAATTCCTTCGCCCACCGATATTGCTCAGGCGTACTATCCAGACGTCATCCATGTGATTGTGTCGCTGCGGCAAAGGAAACGGCCGTCCATCCGCGCTTTTATGATTGAAGATGAGAAAGTAACCGAAGTTGAGATAGGTATGTAACTGTAACGGCCGTTGTGGGTTTTAACATCTACATAAAGGAACGATTGGCGGAAAGCGAGGAAAAAAGCGAATGACCATAATTTTATACTTTTTAGCTGCGGCATTGATTGGGTATGTGTGCGGAGCCATCCCTTTTGGGTTTTTGTACGTCAAATTAGTTAAAAAACAAGACCTGCGTGAGATTGGCAGCGGCCGTACCGGCGGCACCAACTCCTTGCGCGCTGCCGGATTGGGCGTTGGAGTAGCGACTGGCCTAAGCGACGTTTTCAAAGGGGCGTTAGGCATTTGGTTATCCAAGCTGCTCCTAAGCGGCCACGCCCCCGAAGCCTGGCTGCCCTGGATGCTCATAACCGCCGGCGTCATGTCCGTTGTGGGGCACAATTGGTCTGTATTTCTAAAATTTGGCGGCGGTGCAGGCACGGCCCCCAACATCGGTTGGGCCACAGCCATTTGGTGGCCCATGTTTCCCATTGGATTCGTTGTCATGGTGGCGTTGCTGCTGGGAGTTGGCATGGCATCAGTCGCTTCACTGGCGATGGCCGTCATCGTTCCCCTTATCTTTGTGGTTTTATATGTGGCCGGCTATGCTGATTTTGGGGTGACTCCCGCTTATTTGGTTGGCGGTCTCATCGCGGCCAGCGTCATTGTATGGGCGCTGCGTCCCAACATCAAGCGCATCATCAACGGCACAGAACGTGTTGTTGGCCCCCGCGCGAAGAAGATGAAGGGGTGAGAAGATGACGGGATGAAAGGATGAACGAGTCGTCCCTTCCCCCGTTACCCGCTCGCCTCACCCTCCCTTTGTTAAAACCTCATAATGCAGCAGCCCCAGGGCGTCAATGCGCACATTGTCCACTTTCGTCAGGGTTGTGGCATAGCGTTGTTCCTGGGTTAAATCCAGCGTAGGCAGTTCTCTGGCCCACAACTGTTGGATTTGAGCGTACAAGTCCAGTCGGGCGGCCTCATCCAGTTCTTCATGGGCCTGATTGACCAGATCGGTCATGGCGGCGCTTTCATAGTTTGAACAAAAACCGCTGTCTGTGTTCTCCACAAAGAAATCTGTCCAACTGGTTACATCCAGGTAGTTTGTCGGCTGGCCGGGCGAAGGCCATCCAATGAGATAGGCGGGATAATTGCACTGGGCTATCTGCGTTCTGAATGTTTCCCAGGGGACGCCCTCCAATGTAACTTCGAAGACTTCTGTTTCTTCTAACTGTTCTTTGATGGCGGTGGCGTAGGCTTCTTCTAATGGCGTGTAACGGCCGTCATTCAAATAATTGAGCGTAATCGGCAGCGGAACGGCAGGACTGTATCCCGCTTCCAGCAATAACGCGACCGCTTTCACCAAATCGCGCTGGGGCAGTACAGACTGATGTCCCGGCACATTATCTGGTACAGGGCTGTAAAGCGGTTGGCGGCTTCCAGCGAATACCGTATCGGCCAGTGCGCGTCGATCTACCGCAAAACTGACAGCTTGACGCACTTTGGGGTTATTCCACGGCGCTGTATCATGATCGAAAATCATATAGCTCTTGAAAATTGCCGGCCCTTCTACATTGATAAAGTCAGCGGCTCCATCGCCATCCATGTCCATGTCGGCCAGTGCAGAAAAATTGTTGAAAGGAAGTCCTGTCCAGGCCATGTCAATAGATTGGAATTCTGTCAGTGAACGCAGCATGTCGGCTGAATCGGTGTAAAAACGCACCTGGATGTTCTCGAATGCGGGCGACGGCCGTCCCGGCCATTCCGGATTGGCTTTCAGGCGAATGCGTTCATTAGGCTCCCAGGAGACAATGGTATACGGCCCAATACCGCCGCAGACGCTTAGAGGATCAAATGTTTCAGCATAGCATTCGCTGCTAATTGGATAGTAAGGTGGGGTAGCCAAAAGACTGAGGAAGTAGGCGGTTGGTTCCTGAAGCACAATTTTTACTGTGTATTGGTCAATGACTTGAACCGAATCTTCATCGGCAAAATTATCTTCGTTGCTGTCTTTTAAGTAGCTGTTGACCAAAAAACTGCCCATTCGCGCCGATCGGAGGATGGACCATTGCACATCATCGGCTGTGAGTTCGCTGCCATCGGGAAAGCGCAGCCCGCGCCGCAAACTGATGGTGTATGTCAGTTTGTCTTCGCTAATAATTGGCTGGTTGGCTGCCAGCATAGGAACCAGTTGATTGGCGCTGTTGACGGTAAAAAGGCCGCTCATGGTATTACTTTTGATTTCCCAGCTAATCAAATCAGGGCCGCTGGATGGATCCATATCTGCCAGACTGCCCGTGACGCCGATGATGAATTCGCTGGCCGGCGTGCCGACGCGCGATTCGCCGGCATTGATGGTTTCTTCCGGTATAAGCCAGGCAACAGTAAGCCGTTCGATGGTTTGGTCTTCCCGTGCCTGAGCGATGGCTTGATTGAGGCGTTCCAGGAGCGCCGTATCCTCGGCGGGAACGGCGATGCCGTATTTTTTTTCAGTGAGCCAGGCGCTGCGACCTTCTCCTCCGACAATTTTGAGCTGTTCAGGGAAGGCGGCGGCAAAGTGTTGGGCTGTGTAGTTGTCAACAATAACGGCGTTGACGGCTTCGTCAATGAGCGCCTGGAGGGCTTGTATGCTGGTATCGAATTCAAATACATCGGCATCGCTGAGCGCCAGAATTTGACGGGCGGTTTCTTCGCTGCTGCTGTTGGCTTCTGCGCCAATGGCCATGCCGGTTTGTATGTCGTTAACGCTGTTTATTTCGTGTTCGTCGGCGAGGACCATCATGACCTGCCCGATTTCAAGGTAGGGTTGGGTATAGGCAATGCCGGGTGGAGGGGTCTCAGGAATGACGAGGCTAGACATGACGGCGTCAAAGTCGTTGTTTGCCGGTGAAATCAGGTTGTCCAATACACCTTCGTTGGGTGTCACGACGAATTCGTAGTCGAAGTCGGCGATGGCGGCGATGCGGGCCATGAGG
>JANTHP010000113.1 GCA_024762395.1 Anaerolineae bacterium
GCGTCAATGCCGGACAGGTTTTCGACGCTGATTTGATACGCGAACGTTTGCGCCGGCGTCACGCTGTCCGGCGCGTCAATGCGGATGGCGAAGGTGTCTTCGGGGAAGGGAGTCATCGGGCTGCCGCTGTTTTGCGGATTGGGGGCGGCATTGGCGGTGAAATCGGCGGCGTTATCGCCGGTGTTGGCGTCATTGCCATCCGCTCCGCCGGGTAAGCGTTCCAAACTGGGGCCGTCGGCAACGGCCGTTGCCGGGCTGCCGGCAAAATACCCATCCGGCGACGCCTCGCCCCAACCAAACTTGTCAATCGCATCATCCGAGGGGCTGCGTAAAACCAGCCCGCCTTTGCGTTCCGACAAATTGACGGTAAAGGTCGCATCGGGCAAAACGCCCACATCCTGCCCCTCTTTCACCAGCAAATAATGGCCCAACGGCGGGATAACTGCATCCGCGCCCCATTCGATGACCAGTTCTTCATCTTTGCTGTCGTTAAGCCGATACCAGAGCGACCAGCCATCTAAACTGTATGCGTCTGACTGGGGGTTGTACAACTCGATGAACTCCAACTGGTTGTTGCCGGGCGCGCCCAGTAGGACTTCGCTGATGAGGATTTCGCTGGGCAAGGCGGAGTCAGGAACGGCCGTTGGTTCTATTTCTTCTATTTCGCCATCATCAGCGGGGGAGACGGCCGCTTCGGTTTCGCTCAGCACAGGCGTTGCCACCGGCTCCGCCGCACGCTTACAACCAATTCCAAGCAACACAACAAACAAACTCACAAACAGTAATCGCTTCCACATAAAAATCATCCTTTCCAAACCAATCTGGTTCCCACGCTCCGCACGGAACCCGTTTTTGAGCGCTCTGCGCTTTGCAACCATTATCCCCAATAGTTCACGTTTTAACCAAACCTTTACACACTTTTACACATTGTTAACGAAATTTGCCAAAGCTGTGTTGAAAGTAGGGATTGGCGTGATATAATCGCACGGATTTGTGAAGGGTTTATCAAGCTGAACAAACAAGAGGAGAAAGCAATGACAGCCCAGACCGTAAATCAGGAAACGGCGGCACCTTCATTCAGGAAAGGAATTTTCAACGGCCGTCGGGGTCGCCATTTCCGCGAAAATCTAACCGCTTATCTGTTTCTGGCCCCGGCTGCCATCCTTATCTTCACCTTTGGCATCTTCCCCATCTTTTATGCCAGTTATGTCAGTCTCTACAAATGGCGCATCAAACAAGGTGAGTTCCGCGGCATAGCCAATTATGTTCATGCGATGGGTGATGTGGCTTATGTGTTTTTAGGCGCCATAGCCTTTTTCTTCCTCATAGCGGGTGTGACATCCCTTATTCGCACACTCAAAACCGCCCGCGAAAACAAGATTCCCATTCAATTTCCTTTAACTGCGCTGCTTCCCGGCGCAGTTGTCGTTTATGGATTGGTTGAAATCTTGCTGAGTTTCATTACCTTCTTCACGCAAGAAGGCGCCATTGAGTCCGGCCACGCTCAGGTTTTAGGGAGCGTTCCAATAGGGTTGCTAGCCGTCATAATCGGCGGGGTCTTGAGTACGGCCGTTTACCGCTGGCAGCATAGTCAGGTAGCCGAAACCCCCCACAAAATCTTACCCAACTTCAATACCGCTTCCATTATGACCGTCATCTTCCTGGCCGGCGCGTTTTTCGTGGGCACATTCACCTACCAACAACTGATGGCAACCGGGCAAGCCCCCGTCGTCTGGGTAAAAGTGCGGGCCATTTTGCAAGGCCTCATTCTGTTAGGCCTGGCCTACGTCATTTGGAATTGGGGAATGAAGCAGTTTTCCAACTTAAAATTAATCGTGGCGTTAGTGGGAGCGGCCGTTTTCATCGGCGGCGGCGTTTACCTCATCAGCATCTGGCCCGTTGTTACCGCAGGTTCCGACCCCGATTTTTACCTATCCTTAAGCGTTACCGTTTTTTACGCCATCGGCGCAGTCCCCGCCCAATTATTAACCGCGATGGTTCTAGCCTACCTTCTATTCCAAGACATTAAAGGCAAAGCATTCTTCCGGGTCGTATTCTTCATCCCTTACATCGCCCCCACAGTCGCCGGCGCCGCCATTTTTGACGTGCTGTTCAGTCTGCGGCCCACCAGCATTGCCAACAGCCTTATGCAAGCCATCACCCGTAATCCAGAATTACAACTATCCTGGCTGAAGGAACCCGGACACGCCATTGCCATCCTGGGACAAGCATTTGGCCTGGAATCGGCCGGAGCCTGGGAATACGGCCCTAGTTTAGCGCTCATTGTCATCATCTTGTTCAGCATCTGGCGCTATGTCGGTTACGACACCGTTATTTTCCTGGCCGGCCTCGGCAATATCCCGCATGTGCTATACGAAGCAGCAGAAATTGATGGCGCCAACCGCTGGCAAGTATTCCGCCACATCACCTTCCCCCTGCTTTCGCCAACAACCTTTTTCCTATCCGTCATCTCTGTTATTGGTACATTCAAAGCATTCAACAGCATCTGGGTACTGCGCGACACGGCCGCTTTAGGCACATCCGATACAGCCAGCGTGTACTTCTTCGAAACCTTCCAACGCGGCGCCCGCTTTGGCTATGCCAGTTCTATGGCCATGGTTCTATTCGTCATCATCCTTTCTTTGACCATCATTCAAAACCGCCTGGCGGAAAAGAGAGTATTTTATGGCTAGTCAATCCATCAAACACGAAAAAAGCGCAGGGAAAATTGATATTCCCCGCATCTTGATGTACATAGCCTTGCTCGGATACACTTTCCTTTCACTCCTACCCCTGTACTACATGATCAGTTCTTCATTGATGACGCTGGGGGAAGTGAATGCCGGACTTTGGTATCCCAAAGACATACGTGTCGGCACAGATATTTCGCCTTGCATTCTTTACACGACCGATACGTTTGTTAATGACAATGGCGACCGCGTCACCGAAACGCGATTTGTCGTAGATATACCCGAGGAAGCGGCACAAGTACAAAAATACGGGCCGCGTTCCGATGTCAGACAAGACGATATTGTTCGTGACGAGCGGTTCCGCATCCCCTTCTTCACAAATTACTGCGCCGCTTGGGAAGGGGCTAATTTAGGAACCTACATGTGGAACACGTTTCGAATCGTGTTCATTACCTTGGCCGGTTTAGTCGTATTCTGCACAATGGCGGCTTACGCCTTTGCCCGTATGGAGTTTCCAGGGAAAAACTTACTTTTTGGCATTATGCTTGCCACGCTTATGGTTCCTGAAATGGTTCAACAACTGCCGAACTTCCTTCTGGTCACTGAAATTGGCAATTTCTTCGGCAATCAAGGGTTAAATCTATGCGGCGCTGAAGTGCGTAATTGCTGGATCAATAATTGGCCGGCCTTAACGATTCCGTTCATGGCCACGCCCATCTCCATCTTTTTACTGCGGCAGCATTTTGCTACCATCCCCAGCGAGTTATGGGACGCCGCCCGCATAGATGGCGCCGGTCATGTACGATTTTTAATCCAGGTTGTCATTCCTTTATCAAAAGGGGTCTTGTTTGTCATCATCCTGTTTGCCTTTATTGGCGCGTGGAATGCCCTGGCATGGCCCATTTTGGTCACGAGCGGTGACAGCTGGCGGCCGATTTCCTATGGGCTACAATCCTTTTTGAATGATGAAGGGAATCTTGGTCATTTACGAATGGCCGGGTCTATGATTACAACCTTACCGCTATTAATTCTTTACGCTTTCACCCAACGTGTCTTCGTTGAAGGCATTTCTACCAGCGGGTTAAAAGGGTAATATACAGCGACCACAGGTGACAGTCACTTGCTAAACATCGTGGCTTTGGCTAACACCTCTGGAAAAAGTGACTGTCACCTGTACAATTACAAGGTTAATCTGCAAATACCAACGTTAAGGAGGTGGTGCAAAATATCCGGGATGGCCTGGAGAATAACTAAAAATTTATATCACGCGAACATACACTTTTAACAGATATTCAACTTATTTCTAAATCTTCTTGGAGGAGATACAAAAAATGTTAAATAAAAAAATTACTATCTTGTTTGTGCTTTTAGCGCTGCTTATTCCGGTTGCGCTGACTGCTTGTGGCGGCTCTGGCGATCTGGAGCAAGCTGTGGAAGAAGCGGCACAGCAGGTTGAAGAAGCAGCCCCGACAGTGCAGGCAGCAGTAGAGGAAGCGGCAACGGCCGTTGTAGAAGCAGTAGAACCCACCGAAGTACCGGCCGAAGCGCCCGCGGAAGAACCGACCGAAGTACCAGCCGAAGAACCCATGGCCGAACCGGATTATGACACGGCCGTTTACGGCATGATTGACGAAATCGACCTGGACGGCGCACAAGTCGTCTTCTGGCATCAACACAGCCGCGCCCGCGAAGAAGAACTGCTGGCCATCGTTGATGAATTTAACGCCAACAACGAATGGGGCATCACTGTTGAGGCCCGCAACGAAGGCGGTTACGGAGACATCTATGACAAGATGATTGCCGGCATCACCACAGGCGAACTACCCGGACTCGTCGTTGCTTACCAGAACCAGGCAGCCGCCTATGAGGTAGCCGATGGTCTTGTCAGCCTCGATCCGTACATCAACGATCCCGTATACGGTTTAAGCGAAGAAGACCGCGCTGATTTCTTTGAAGCCTTCTTGAATGCCGACAAACTGCCGCAGTTCGGCGGCGAGGCTTTTGGCTTCCCACCCAACCGCTCCATGGAAGGGTTGTACTACAACGCCACCTGGTTGGCCGAATTGGGCTACGACGCCCCGCCGCAAACCCCCGAAGAGTTCGCTGAGATGGTTTGCGCCGCCGCCGAGAATCCCTTTAGCCAGAACCCCGATCCCAGCTTCAGCGTTGGCTACGAAGTTCGTACAGACGCTTCCAACGTTGCCGCTTTGACCTTTGCGCGCGGCGCGGACGTGTATGACTACGAAAACAACCAATTCACCTACAACAACGAAGCCACAGCCGCCGCTCTGACGCAGATGGCTGATCTGTTAGCCCAAGGCTGCGCCGGCGAGATTGCCGAGCGTTACGCCGACCAGACCGACTTCGGCGCCGGTAAGACCCTCTTCACGATGGGCTCTTCCTCTGGTTTGCCGTTCTACAAATCGGCCGTAGATGAAGGCGAGGCGGGTGGATTTGAATGGGGGTTTGCGCCCATTCCTTACACCGGAGATGAACCGGTCATGAACATCTACGGCGCCAGCGTCAGCATTCCCAAGACAGATCCGCAGACCCAATTGGCCGCCTGGTTATTCCTGAAATACTACACCTCCCCGGAGATTCAGGCCCGTTGGGCGCGCGCCAGCAACTACTTCCCGGTACGCGCCAGCGTTGCTGACGGCCTGGGCGATTACTTCAGCGAAAACCCGGCTTATGAAACGGCTTTCGGCCTGCTGAAATACGGCAAGACAGAACCGCCGGTAGCCGGTTATGACAATATCCGCGACGAAGCGTCGGCCGCTTTCAACCGCATTTTGGCGGGTGAAGATGCCGCTACCGTTTTGGCGGAATTGGATCAAACAGCCAATGCGCTCTTAGCTGATGCAGCGCCGTAACTTGTTGCTAACTGCTGATTGCTAGTTGCTAGTTGTTAGTAACTGGCAGTTGGTTTTATCATGATGAATGGCCTCAGAGGGGTAACTCTTTGAGGCCATTCTTTTTGTATGAAACGTGAAACGTGAAACGTGATGGGGTAATCATGGCGTAATGCGTAATCCGTAATGCGTAATGCGTAACCAGAGGTTCATCACGCATCACGGATTACGGCAAACCCCACGAAATCCGAAAGCCCCTTACGTTTCACGTTTCACGTTTCACGTTTCACGTTTCACGCAATTTTAGAGGAATAAACGGTATGGATGTTGATGTAATAGAATTGTTGGACGCAGCGCGAGAAACGGCCGTAACCGCCGGCAACCTCATTCGCCAAAAATGGACCCAGCCGAGAGAGATCAAAAGCAAAGGGTTCCGCGATGTGGTGACAGATACCGATTTTGCAGCGCAGAAGTTGATTACAGATGCCATTCGGGCACAATTTCCCGATCATGGCTTCTTGACGGAAGAGGATGACGACGATTTACCAACGGAAGGGCCGGTGATTTGGGTAATTGACCCGGTGGACGGCACGACTAACTTCAGCCGCGCGATCCCGACATTTTGCGTCTCGATTGCGGCCGTTTCTAAAAATAATGAGGTATTAGCCGGCGCGATTTACGACCCGATGCGGGATGAGTTGTTTAGCGCGGCAAAGGGGCAAGGGGCGACGATGAACGGCCGTTCCATCCAAACCAGCCCGGTTGATGCGCTAAGCGATGCCGTCATCGCCCTGGATTGGAGCCGCAGCGCCGATTTGCGCCAATCGGTTTTGGACGTGCTGCACCAATTCGCCCATCAAGTAAACACGATTCGCGCCGTCGGGTCGGCAGCGCTGGCGCTGGCTTGGGTCGGCGCAGGGCGCGTGGATGGGTACGTGAATTTTCAACTCAAGCCCTGGGATTTGGCGGCGGCGAGCCTGATCATCAGCGAAGCGGGCGGAACATTAACCGATCTTTCCGGCCAACGATGGGGGTATTCGCCGAATGCGAGCGGGTGTGTGGCGGGAAACGGCCGTGTTCAATTGACAATCAACGTGACTACTCAGGACGCGGAGTTACGCGGAGGAAGGGAGAAGATAGCGGAAGAAGAAAAAGGCAAATGATCTGATTTATGGCGCTTAAAAGTGCCTACAGCTATGAACCAGGGTAGGAACTAGCGTTTTTTCTCTCTGCTTTCTCTCTATGGCCTCTGCGTATTCTCCGCATAATTCCGCGTAGTAAATACCTGAATAATTACCAATCAACAATGAGCAATGAGCAAAAATTGCTCGCAGAGCAGCGCAGTTCTGGTAAACTATCATTAGAATAACAAGCTGGTTTCTCGCACATAACAATGGCTATCAAGAGGAAATGATTAGGGTGTATTTCAAATGAGTTGAAACAAAGTGACAGCACAGGGCAAATGGCCTCAGTTTACCCAAGATATTACGCCCCGCGACTGTCGCTTCAACCGAAATGAAACACACCCAAATGATTAGACAGTTAACTATAAGGAAACGACTATGACACATTACGTCCAGGTACCTTTGTCTACAACTACCTATCAACGAATAAAACGCCTTGCGTTAAAGCTCCAGCGCGATGAAGGGGAAACCATAGCTGACTATTTGACCAAGGCATTGGCGGCAGCAGACGATCCGCCGACACCGCAGGACGCTCTAGTTGATGAAGTCGCTGCTTTTGAAAAAATAAAACCTGAGTTATTAGAAACACATCCCAATGAATTTGTCGCCATTTATCAAGGGGAAATCGTGGGTTTTGATCAAGACGAAATAAATTTGATACGCCGGGTTTACAAACAGTATGGCCCAGCGCCATGCTATGTGGAAAGAATTGTTCCTGAAACGCCGCGCACAGTAAGAATAACTTCCCGGTGGAGACAAAAACAATGATCGCATATAGTCAAACATTCGATCCGCCATCTCCGATGCTTGAAGTATCAGTAGCCCATATACAAACTCGTCCCCGTGTAAAACTACCGGCTCTTTTGGATACAGGCGCAGACATAACGGCAATCCCCGAATTCTTGGTCAAACAATTAAATCTCTATCAAGTTGGGCGAATGAGAGTAGAGGACGTGAATGGTTTTACGGAAATCGTCAGCGCCTACGTGGCGCGACTTGTCATAGCCAACCGCGTTATCTCAGAACATAAGGTACTGATCACTGGACTTGATTTTGTCGTGATTGGCCGCGATTTACTTAACCAATTCTACTTTCTGTCCAATGGGCCAGAACAAACATTCGCTTTACAAAAAACACCTTTCACAACTTGATAGCTGAAATTGAAGGCGACGAAAACGCGAGATCGACTACCCGACCACCTGACTACCTGACTAATCATGCGCTGGCCCCATTACGAACACGTATTTTTTGACTGCGATTCCACGTTAACGGCCGTTGAAGGCATTGACGTATTAGCCGCATCAACAGGCAAACAAGCCGAAATCGAACGCCTCACCAACCTGGCGATGGATGGGCAGCTTGACCTGGAAGATATTTACGCCCGGCGGCTGCAAGCCATCAACCCCACCCGCGCTCAAATCCGGGAAATTCGGCGCGTTTACAAGCGCAATACAGTGGACGATGCCGCCGAAGTCATTGCCGCGCTGCACGCGATGGGACACAAAGTGTACATTATCAGCGGCGGACTGGCCGAGCCGGTGGAAGAGTTTGGCGTCTATCTGGGCGTACCGCGCCAGCGAATTCGGGCTGTAGGCGTGCAATACAACAAATTGTCTGGGAACTGGTGGCAAAACCGCAACCCCGGCGAGCGCTACCTGACTTACGATGCGGGCGCTTTGACTGTCAGTGACGGTAAGGCGCGAATCGTGCGGGAGTTTCTGAGGACACAAAGCGGCCGTTCCCTTCTCATCGGCGATGGGATGAGCGATTTGTTGGCGGGAACGGCCGTTGACCTCTTCATCGGTTACGGCGGCGTCGTCACCCGCCAACCCGTTCTGGCCCAGGCCCCCGCCTTCATCCACAGCCGCAGTCTGGCCCCCCTCCTCCCCCTCGCCGCCGGGCCGGCTGCACTAAAACGATTTGATAACCAAAATTTGGCCCCAAAAGCCGTCAATTTAATCCGAAAAGGAGCATTAACCTTTCAAAATGAACAACTCGAACAAAAATTCCGCAAAGCATGTGAAACTATTTATCCCCGGCCCGACAGAGGTGCTGCCCGACATTCTGGAAGCCCAAACCAAGCCGATGTTCGGCCACCGGATGCCCGAATGTATTGACCTCATAGGCCGCATCGAACCCAAACTACAACAAGTATTCTTCACCAACAAGCGCGTCATCATCAGCGCGTCATCCGGCACCGGCTTGATGGAAGCTGCCATCCGCAATACCGTCAACAAAAAAATCCTCAACTGCGTCAACGGCGCCTTCAGTGACCGCTGGCGGCAAATCACCGAGGCTAACGGCAAGGAAAATGAGGTGTTGGAAGTGCAATGGGGACAGGCTATCCTGCCGGAAATGGTCGTTGAGCGGCTGGCAACCGGTGAATTTGATGCGGTGGCCATCACCCACAACGAAACCAGTACCGGCGTCACCAACCCCATCAAAGAAATCGCCGCCGCCGTCCGCGCCCTGCCCAACGGCAACGACATCATGATTTTGGTAGATTCCGTCAGCGGCCTGTCCGGCGCGCGGCTGGAATTTGACGCCTGGGATTTGGACGTAGCCCTCACCGCCAGCCAAAAAGCATTTGCCCTGCCTCCTGGCCTGGCCTTCTGCGCCGTTTCCGACCGGGCCATGGAAAAAGCCAAAACCGTCCCCAATCGCGGCTACTATTTCGACTTTCTGGTGTTGGAGAAATATCTGCTCAAAGACCAGACGCCAGCCACACCGGCCATCTCGCTGCTAAACGCGCTGGATCTGCAATTAGACAAGATGCTGGCCGAGGGCATAGAAGCCCGATTCGCCCGCCATTTAGCCATGCGTAACCGCACGATTGCCTGGGCCAAAAGCAAAGGGTTCGAGATATTTTCCGCCGCCGGATATGAATCGCCTACGGTGACGTGCGTTGCCAATAATCTGGAAATTGACATACCGGCGCTTAACAATTTCTTACGAGGACGCGGCATGTTCCTCTCCAATGGGTACGGAGCTAAGCTGAAGAACAAGACTTTCCGCATTGCCCACATGGGCGATTTGCAAATGGCGGATATGGAGGCGTTATTTGGGGCAATTGATGCGTTTATGGCGCAATAGGTGACAGTCACTTAATATCTGGAGAAAGTGACTGCCACCTACTGCCTAAGATTTACTTCCTGAGACTGGAGACTGGAGACTGGAGACTGGAGATTAGCGACTACCAGTCTCCAGTTCACCAGTCTCCAATCTCAAAAAAGGGAAGTAATTTATAGACGTTCACTTCAACTGAAAACGTCAATCATGAGCGCAGAGTAGCGACGAGCCGAAGGGGGCGCATAAGCAGTTCCAGCGCCGATTGAATGTCGGAGGCGACAATGTTGGCCGCCATGAGGGTAGCGGCGGCGGCGCCTTCATCTTGCAGGACGGCGATACCCAGGGCGGAGTCTTTGAGCATGAGTTGGTCGTTACGGCCGTTGCCCACACAAACACAGTTCGCCGCCCCCAACTCGCGCACAAACGCCTGCTTGGCTGCCGCCTGGTTCCCCGGCGGCAGCACATCCAATTGGCAGGGCACACCCGCCAGGTAATCGGCCGCTTTGCCAAACGTATCGGCGGTGATGACATGTACAGTTAGCTGCTCGGCTAATTTTTCTATCCGTTCGCGCACGCCAAAGAGCAGACGGCCGTCTACCGCCAGCGTCCCGTTATAATCCAACACCAAATGTTCCAATCGCAGATCGCCAAATCCAGGAACCGAAATTTCAATCATTGTTAGCTGTTTTCCACTTCAAAAACATGGGAATGAAGATTGGCAATCCACTGTTTGCCTTCTTGAGTCACGCGCAAATAGGTCAGAGCGTCTTGGATATACGGCCGTACCACACCAAAGAAACGGCCGTATTTACGCCGCATATCGCCCGGACTGTCATACCCGCTCGTCACATCAATCCCCGTCTCCACAAATTCGTAATAAAGCGCCGGGATTTTCCGCAAATAATTGGGGTCGCCTAACTGCCCGATAAAATCAGCCGCCCGCGCCAATCCCCGATACCCTTTTGTATCCTTGTAAAAATCGTCATCCGGGATAGGGAAACGGGTCATCTCGATGTAAGATACGACCAAATCAATATCCACAAAATTCTGCAGTTGGCCGCCAAACCGCTCGCGCACAAACAATTTACTGCGGTCTACGTGGTAAGGCGTCAGAGCCGCGTCGGTTCCGGTTGAGGCGATGGGGGTTGTTTCATCATTTATGCCGGTGGCGTAACGGCCGTTGCCATCCTGGCGGCACACTCCCTTGACATACCCAATATCATGACAAAGCAGCGCCACCATAAATTGCAGCCAATCCTGCGGCGAAATGCCGCCTTCGCGCAAATGCTTGCCTTGCAAAATCGCCTGTCCAACCAGCGTCACCATAATGGTGTGTTCAATGTTGTGGTACAAAATATCGGTATTGGCAATGTTTTCCAGAGCTAACCGCCCCGCCCATTCGAGAAAATTGCCCAACTCCGGCTCCATCAACCCATACGTTTGCTGATACGCCTCCTTCAATTCCTTCACGAAATGCGTTATCAGCAAATGCTGTAGATTCAACATAATGTAATTATATCATACCAGACAAGAGACAACACAGGCGTTTACCCACCACAAAAGATGAAAACCGCAGAACGATTTACCAAATCGTTCTACGCTGCCTGGCTCAACGTTAGGGAGCGCTCATGGCGCAGCGAAAACCGAGGTTAGCGCGGGCGACGGTAGGATCGAATGAGCCGCGAACCGTCACCGTCAATTCATCGGCTTCAGAAAGCCAGGAACCGCCGCGCAGCGATTTATACTCCCCCTCCAGCGGGCCGCGCGGATTCGTGTCAACGATTTCGTAGTAATAGCGCGGGTCATACCAATCGCCTACCCATTCCATCACATTGCCGGCCATATCATACAAACCAATGGGGGAACGGCCGTCCGGGAAACTACCAACCGGCGCGGTATCTTGATGGCCGTCATCCACCTGAGCGTCCCGTTTATCACGCGGACAGTTAACATCGCAATAATTCAGCTTTGTCCCGTCAAACGCATCGCCCCAAGGGTAACGCAGCTTGATGGATTGAACCGGATCAAACCCGGCCGCCTTCTCCCATTCCGTTTCCGATGGCAGCCGCGCGCCGCGCCATTCACAAAAAGCCAGCGCATCATACCAATTCACCTGAATCACCGGATAATCGTCATACGTCGGGTCGCCATAGTAGGATGGATGATAAGTCGCCTCGCTGCTGTGAGGCGGATTACAAACCCCAGCCGCAACACAAAGCGCATACTGCCCGTTAGTCACTTCGGTCTCATCAATAAAAAAAGCGTCAACCCGAATCAGTTGTGATGGTTTTTCATTGTTTTCCCCCTCGTCATTGCCCAAACGGAAGATGCCGCCGGGCATGTACAACATGCGGGAGCCGGTTTCGGTGATGAAGGGTTCCGGCGTAGGGGTAGGTGGGATGGTGGGAACAGGCAGCGGCGTGGGCGTGGGGGCCAAAGCGGTGAGCGCCGCCACCACAGCCGATTCCAGCGTCGCCGTTGCCTCAGCCTCGGTAACGGCCGGTTCGTTCAGATTAAAAAGAGACAGCACGGCTAGCGCCGCCAGAATGATAACAAGCAGCCCGGCCAGCGCCCAGGTAGTGCGCCGTTCCATCTGGCGGCGGGTGATGACGGGGCGGCGCGGCGGCGGGGCAACGGCCGTTTCCCGCGGCGTCCGTCTCAATTCAGCAGTGTCCGGGGCAGGGCGGCCAATAGGCCGATTGAGCGCTTTGGCAAAGTCAGACACCTTTTCATAGCGGGCGTCGGGGCGCAAAGACATGGCGCGCGTGGCTGCCAGCGAGAGATACGGTTCCACATCGGGGTTAACTTCACGAGCGGGCAGCAGTTCGGCCAGCCCGCTGTCCCGGCGCAGGGCGTCGGGCGGGATTTGGCCGGTAAGCAGGGTATACAAGGTTGCGCCCAGGCTGTAGATGTCGCTGACGGCCGTTGCCGCCGCCTGCGATTGTTGTTCCGGAGCCGCATAGCCGCTGCTGCCGGCCGGAATACCCAAGCCCGGCAAGCCGGAATCCACCAGAAACAGATCGCCGGACGGGGTGAGCCGGATGTTAGCCGGTTTGATGTTGAGGTGGGGCTGGTTTTGCGCGTGCAAGTAGGTCAGCGGTTTAGCGATGGCTTGCAGCCAGCTAATGATGAGGTCAGAAGGGAAACGGCCGTACTGCGCCAACAAACTCGCCAAATCCACCCCATCCACATAGGCGCTCACCAAATACTGCCCCGTCTCCTCCAATGCAAAATGGTCCAGGACTTGGGGCAGTTGGGGATGCTCCAACCGGCTCAAACGGCGCGCTTCCGCCCGAAACAGCCGCTGCGTATCCGGCGACGGGTCAAGATACTCCTTCACCGCCACATCCCGCGCCGCCTTCACATCCCAGGCGCGGTATGTGGCTCCATGCCCGCCTTCCGCCAGCAGGCAAACAATGCGGTAACGTCGGTTAAGAATCGCGCCAGGTAATAAGGGCATATCAGAATAGAAATTTAGGTGCTATCAAGAAGATTTGTCAAATTTTTACACGATCAGGC